>NZ_CP098755.1:322500-637500 GCF_023746555.1 Brevibacillus ruminantium | reverse complement strand
CGAATAGTAAGGTCCTCCCTGCGAGCCCTGCATGGCAAAGATCAGTTCAAAGGTTTCAAACGCGCCAATAAAGGTCAGAATCGTCATCACCATCACAGCCGGCATCGCCATTGGCAGCGTGATCCGCCAGAGCATCGTCCAGCCCGACGCCCCGTCAACCTTGGCCGCGTCGAAAATTTCCGAAGGGATGGCCTGCAGTCCTGCCAAAAAGATGAGCACCGCAAACCCGAGACCGTACCAGCTATTCACGAGAATAATCGTATACAGGGCGGTGTCAGGACTTCCCAGCCATGGCCGCGTCCACTCCTGCAGCCCGACAAACTTCAAGAACGTATTCAAAGCGCCGTAGGTGGGATTTAAAATCAAGCTGAACAAAAAGCCAACGACAATGACGGAAAGCAGCTTGGGCAAAAAAAGAACGGTTTTAAAAAATTCTTTCCCCCGGATCTTGCTGTTGATCAAAAGGGCCAGGAGGAAGGCAACGACCAGCTTGGAAATGACCGTGACGATAAAAAAAATGACATTGTGCCCGAAGCCGCGGTAAAACATCTCTTTAAACGGTGATTCAGTAAACAGCCGGACAAAATTTTCCAAGCCGATGAACGAATCCCGCTGCATCCCCTTAAATGAGAAAAAGCTGTTCCAAAAGGCCGAAAAGATCGGATACACCTGAAAACAGACATAGAACACCAGCGCTGGCAGCAGGAAGAGATGGACCAACTGCTTTTGCCAGTTCACTTTTCTAATCCCCTGAATCACCCTGCGCTGCCTTTTCGCTTCCGTCGATTTTCCCCATACGGACAAGCCGTTTCCCCCTCCCGTGGCCACTTAGACACTTTTTTCAGACACCATATCTTTGAAGTCCCTCGACGCAATTTACATCGTTCCTTTTGGCAAAACCGGCAAACATTCCGCCCTTATACAGCGCTGACAGCAGCTGATAACAAACGGTACAGTCAAGCAGCCGACTTGACTGTACCGCTATGTTGACTTGCTATACAGTCCTACTTGGCGGGTTTGAACCACTTGTCTGCAGAGGCTTTCGTCGCTTCAGCCACCTGCTCCACCGTCAATTTGTTGATGTACATGCCCTGGAGAGAATCTTCGAACGTTGTTTTGGTCGTAGGCGTCCCTTCTCCAAAATGGACCAGCATTAAAAATGGCACCATGCTTTTCTCGCTTAATTGCGTCATTTTCTGCACCAGCGGGTCCTTCGGGGTGACATTCGGGATGGCACTGAGTCGGTTTAGCTCATCACTGAACATCTGACCGAATTCCTGGGACGCGAGGAATTCTATGAAGACCTTTGCTTCTTCCGGATGCTTGGTCGCTTTGGCAATCGAGCCGTCCACCCAGTTGACCATGGGAGTATCGCCCCCCTTTTCCTTAGCCAATGAAGGAATAAAATCAAGCTTCATGTCCGGATTGTACTTTTCAAAGGTTTCCAGACGATAGCTGCCATTGATATACATAGCCGCCTTGCCGGTGTAGAAGAGGGCTTGCGCGTCCTTGTCTTCAATGGCGATGAAATCCTGCGGGAAGTAGGGAGCCAGCTCCTGCATCTGCTTGATCGAATCGAGAAAAGCGGGATCGGTAAAGGTGAGATCACCCTTCAGCATCTGCTCAACAGCGTCATTTCCTCCCAAAGAGCTCGGGACGAAGATACTATGGGCGATGGACAGCAGATAGGCGGCCTTGCCGGATTGAGCGATGGGCGTAATGCCTTTGTCCTTCAATGTTTTGCATACCTCAATAAATTCATCCCAGGTTTCCGGCGGCTGCACGCCGTGATCAGCAAACAACTGCTTATTGTAGAAAATGATCGCCGAGTTAATCGACAGGGGGACGCCGTAGACCTTGCCGTCACTTCCACGTGCCGCATCCAGATAATCCTTGGCAATTTCGCTCACCCCTTTGATCTCGTCGAGGGGCAACAGGTATCCGCCATCCGCAATGGAAGTCGCGATGGTATACGGACGGAGCTGCAGAATATCCACCCCTGATCCGGCCGTCAGTGTATTGGTCAGGATCGTATTGTATTCCGTCGACTTGAAAGGCTTGAATTTAACCTTAATGTGGGGATTCTGTTTTTCAAACGCTGCAATGATCTTCGTGTAGGCATCTTTGTCTTCCGTACGCCAGCTGTACATCACCAGTTCGACCGGGTCTTTTTTGGGTGACTCTGCGGCCGGTGTGGACGTCGCCGGTCCTCCATCAGATGTAGCTGCCGGAGGACCGCCACTACAGGCAGCCAGAAAGAAAACCAACAACAGGGTAATCAGGGACATCGCCATTTTTCTCATCGCACAATCTCCTCCACGCTCGTTTCGTTGTGATCATGACGTGCAAGATTATGATTGAAGTATTGTTTAATAGTATTTTTCGAAAATACTAAATATTACTTCATCGATGAAAAAAGTAGTCCAGGCAATGCCCAGAAAAAAACGGGGAATGAAAAAAGGACTGGAAGATGAATAACGTGCATGAAGACAAAAGAATAGCTGGAGACAGATGCAAAGCTCAGTCTCCAGCCATACTTCTATCTCCAGCAAACATTGCAATCGAAGATCATGACTCTCTGCTCTTCTTTCGATTCTCGAATTCTTGCTTGATTTGCTCCAGCAATGCTTTGTCTGTAATAACATCATATCCTGTCAAGGCGAGCGCAGCGGCACCTTGAATCAGTTTCTTATGCCCTGTTTCGGTGATTGTGAGGTCAGCCATCTCTCTCGTATGACCGACAAGCGAGGGACAATCCAGCCCGATATAGGGATGGATGGCAGGAACTACCTGGCTTACATTTCCCATATCAATAGACCCATAGCTTGAGCGGGCTGGATGTACATCTGAAACGCCTACCTGTTTTACATTGTTCACAAACGCCGCCGAAAGGGCCTGATTGGTGATCATGTTGTCATAGCTTATTTCATAATTGCTAATCGCAAGCGTTGCTCCAGTCATCAACGCAGCACCATGTGCGATGTTTTTAACCTTTTCGACCACTTCATTCAGATTATCCCGCTCTCTGGCCCTGACTTAAAATTGGGCAATCGCTCTGTCAGGAATAATATTGGCAGCTACCCCTCCCTCTTTAATGATGCCGTGAATGCGCACATCAGAGGTGACATGCTGGCGCAATGCGTTAATTCCATTAAAAGTTTGGATGACGGCATCAAGCGCATTAATCCCTTGATGAGGAGCGGCCGCTGCGTGACTGGTCTTCCCGCGAAAATCGAATTGAATGGCATCGATCGCAAGTGAGACCCCGCTTTCATAACTTTCTCCTGAAGGATGCAGGATCATCGCTACATCAATGTCATCAAAGATCCCTTGCTGTGCCATGTCAACTTTTGCCCCATTGGTTTCCTCGGCTGGAGTACCTAACACGACGACACGTCCCCCGATTTGATCGATCACACCTTTGAGGGCTAATCCCGCTCCCAGACTCATCGTACAAATCAAATTATGTCCGCAGCCGTGCCCGATTTCGGGAAGTGCATCGTATTCGCAAAGATAGGCAACAGAAGGTCCCGGGATCTGACTCTCATAGATGGCCCGAAACGCAGTAGGTCTGCCGACGATCCCAACTTCTACAGAAAATCCATTCTCTTTTAATAATGTTGTTAACTTTTCAACTGCCAGGTATTCTTGATCACCCAGCTCAGGATGATGATAGAGATAGTCACTAATCTCCCAGAGTTGTTCTTTGTATTTGTCTAACTCATGCATGATCAATTCTTTCAACTATGCTCACCTTCCGTTCTGTCAGATTCGTTGCTCAGCGCATTTTTATTCAATTGCAAAAATTATACCAATGGTCCGTTCCGGTGTGCAAAAAAAAAGAGACAGACCCGAAAGTCTGTCTCCTTTCGAAACGGATAGCCGTTTCTTACATCATGCCCATGCCGCCCATGTCAGGCATGCCGGCAGGTGCTTTGTTTTCTTCTGGTTTGTCAGCCACAACTGCTTCTGTAGTCAGGAACATTGCTGCTACAGATGCTGCGTTGGACAGAGCGGAACGCGTTACTTTTGCAGCGTCTACGATACCTGCTTCGAGCATGTTTACCCACTCTTCGGTAGCAGCGTTGTAGCCGACGCCTACAGGTTCTTTTTTCAGGCGCTCAACGATAACGGAGCCTTCCAGACCTGCGTTAGCAGCGATTTGACGAACTGGCTCTTCCAGCGCGCGCAGAACGATTTGTACACCTACTGCCTCTTCGCCTTCTGCTACCACTTTTTCAACCGCACTGATGGCGTTGATCAGAGTGGTACCACCACCAGGTACGATACCTTCTTCCACAGCAGCGCGAGTGGAGTTGAGGGCGTCCTCGATGCGCAGTTTCTTTTCTTTCAGTTCGGTTTCCGTAGCTGCACCGACTTTGATCACTGCTACGCCGCCAGCCAGTTTCGCCAGACGCTCTTGCAGTTTTTCGCGGTCGAATTCGGAAGTAGTATCTTCGATTTGTTGACGGATTTGAGAAACGCGACCGTCGATCTCTGCTTTGTTTCCTTCGCCTTCCACAATCGTTGTGTTTTCTTTGGTAACAACAACTTTGCCTGCACGGCCCAGTTGTTCCAGTCGGGTAGATTTCAGATCGAGACCCAGTTCTTCGGTGATTACTTCACCACCGGTCAGAGTCGCGATGTCGCCCAGCATAGCTTTGCGGCGGTCGCCGAAGCCAGGAGCTTTTACAGCTACAGCTGTGAAGGTACCACGCAGTTTATTCACTACGAGTGTAGCCAGCGCTTCGCCTTCTACGTCTTCTGCGATGATCAGGAGCGGTTTGCCGCTTTGTACGACTTGCTCCAGAACAGGCAGGATTTCCTGGATGTTGGAGATTTTCTTGTCAGTGATCAGGATGTATGGGTTGTTCAGAACCGCTTCCATCTTGTCCGTATCGGTGATCATGTACGGAGAAGCATAGCCGCGGTCGAATTGCATACCTTCTACGACATCCAGCTCAGTCGTGAAGCCTTTGGATTCTTCTACAGTGATGACACCGTCTTTGCCGACTTTTTCCATTGCTTCAGCGATCAGTTCGCCTACTTCTTTGTCGTCAGCAGAGATCGCTGCTACTTGCGCGATAGCGGATTTGCTTTCTACCGGCTTCGCGATGGATTTGATTTCTTCCACAGCAGCGCGAACCGCTTTGTCCATCCCGCGACGGATTACCATCGGGTTAGCACCAGCTGTTACGTTTTTCAGACCTTCACGGATCATGGCATATGCCAGAACGGTTGCAGTCGTAGTACCGTCACCCGCGATATCGTTGGTTTTGGTTGCTACTTCTTTCACCAGTTGAGCACCCATGTTTTCATAAGCGTCTTCCAGTTCGATTTCTTTCGCGATCGTTACACCGTCATTCGTGATGAGCGGGGAACCGAATTTTTTCTCCAGAACCACGTTGCGGCCTTTTGGACCGAGGGTTACTTTAACGGCATTCGCCAATGTTTCAACACCGCGGAGCATCGCGCGGCGAGCATCTTCAGAGAACTTGATTTGTTTTGCCATCTCTACTCAACCTCCTGCGTTATGTGTATACGGTTCTAATGGATTGTACCTTTGAAGAAAGATCCTTAGCCGATAATTGCCAGGATGTCGGATTCGCGAAGCACCAGGTATTCTTTGTTGTCCACTTTCACTTCGGTGCCGGCGTATTTGGAGAAAATTACCTTGTCGCCTTCTTTTACTTCCAAAGCAATGCGCTCTCCGTTGTCGGAAACGCGACCAGAACCAACAGCGACAACACGACCTTCTTGCGGTTTTTCTTTCGCAGTGTCAGGCAGCACAATGCCGCTTGCGGTTGTTTCCTCTTTGGAAATTGGTTCGAGTACTACACGGTCACCCAATGGCTTCAGCACAAAAAACACCCTCCTCAAAAATGTATGTTCAAGAAGTTTTTTCGTTGTTAGCACTCACTACGATGGAGTGCTAACACCCAACTCCTATAATAATGAATCGCTATGTACTTTGCAAGTATTTTCCCTCACAATTTTCCAATCGAAAGGCGTCCATTTTCACGTCTGATGTTTTTCTATGAAATACGTCCCCTTTCATCGGGAGATTGGAACGTCTTGACGTTTTTCATAAAATGGGATGTGATCGCTTGCGGCCAACACTTTTGTGTTTCTGTTCTATCAATTCTGCACTCTCATATAATCATAGAGAAAAACCTAGAATCACCGCACTTCAAAGGAGGACATCTGCATGCGAAAATGGCTTTTGATCGGCGCGTTCGCTCTTTTGGCAGTGGGAATCGTCCGGCTTTATCCCGCAAAGGATGCGTCTCTGCTCCCGCTTTCTCGCCAGACTGAAAAACAGGGCGCGCCAGATTCTCTCGGACAAGCTCCCGCCGGCTCTCCTGTTCTCAATCCCCCGCAGGAAACCTCCACTGACCAGAAGAACAGCCCTGGGGACGTTTCACAGGATGCACCGCTGGTTGGAGATACGCTGCCCTCCTTTGACTCGCCCGCTGCGGCTTCCGCACCCGCCGCATCCGCCAAGGAGTCTGCTGCGCCCAGTTTGTTTGAGATTTCTCTCGGCATGGCAGAGTCCGAGGTGAGGAAACGGCTCGGTAAGCCCGCTCGTGAAGAGCCCAGCAGCCTTGGCTATCAATGGTTGATCTACAATCAGAATCCCGCCCGCTATCTTCAGGTCGGGATCATGAACGGCAAAGTCGTCGACCTGTATTCCAATGCAGCAGAGGTCCGGCTGGGCCAAGTCGGCATTGGCACCAGTCTGACCACACTGAGCCGGCAGTACGATTTGCAGTCAGTCGTCTCCTTTACCATAGAGCGTGCGAATGTGAAGATTACCAATCAAAAGGACTCTCGCCCGCTGGTCATCCAAAACGGCATCCCGCGCATCTTTTATCTGGACCAGCAAAACGGTGACAAGGTGACAGGAATCCGTCTGATCGATACGCTGGTGCTGATGAGAGGCGGTTACTATGAGACACGCTGGACGTATCAGGGGGAGACTCCCCAATTTGATCCGCCGCCTCTCAACATCAAGCAGCAGGAACAGGTAAACCTCGCCCGTGAAAAGCAGGTGCTCGACCTGGTGAATGCGATTCGTTATCGCTACAAGCTGCCGACGATTGAATGGAATGAACAAGCTGCACAGGTGGCCAGAGGGCATAGCCGCGATATGCTGCAGCACGACTTTTTCGATCACGTTTCCGCCACGACGGGTATGGACCCTTTTGCACGCCTGCGCAAAGCTGGTCTCTCTTACAGCATGGCCGGTGAAAATATCGCCGCCGGTTACCCCGATTCGATTGAAGCGCATGAAAGCTGGATGAACAGCCCCGGACACCGCAAAAACGTAATGGAAAAGAACTTCTCTCACCTGGGGGTCGGTGTCGTCGCAGATTACTATACACAAGCGTTTTTGACTCCCATACAGTAGTCCAAAAAGCCCGATCCGTCCTTTTTTGCGACGGTCGGGCTTTCTGTTTCCCTGCCGCTTGCCCCCGCTATTTCGGTATCTCGCGCAGTTTCGTCAACTGACGCAGCTTCTGCACTTCACCGGTACATTCAACGACCAGCGTCTCCTCTTCTTTGGTATGCAGGATCATCCACGGACGGTGGCCGCGCTCTTTTGGCATAATCACAAACACGCTGGCAATCATCGCATCGATCCTGGCTTGTGGATGGACCAATTTTTGCGGTGGGGCCAGCGGAATTTTAACGATCATGGCGTGCGACAACGACGGCTCCAGGTCCATCACTCTCCCACTGACGCTTTGCAGCAAGCTTTGCGCCTCTTGTTGAAAGTCGGTCGTATTTTGATAGGTTTGGATGACACGCTCCTTGTCCGTGTCAAAAAGTTCAACTTGCTCGGCGGCGATTTCGTCCGCTCCCTGGATCTCCTCTGTCTGATCCGCATAGACTGCCGTCTGCCCGCACAACAGAGTCATTAGAAGCAGGGATAAAAAAGCTCTTCGCCACATGTTTCGTCACCTCCCTATTTCCCGTACTAGTATGTCCACGCAAAAAAAATCTTCCACCTGTCGGCAGAAGATTTTTCTCATATCAACGGACGGCCTCATCCGCTTCCACTGCATATTCTTTTTCCCAATTCTCTTGTTCCTGCAACTGCTTGCGGTATACGATCTTCGACAGCCAGATGCTCATCTCATACAGAAGCAATAACGGAATGATCACCAAAAAATCACTGACGATATCCGGAGGCGTCAGGACAATGCCCACGATCGCCAGGCCAAAATACGCAAACCGGCGCATCTTGGCGAGCCGCAGCGGATTTAAGATACGGATCTTGGTGAGGAAGATAACCAGAATCGGGAGTTGAAACAGAAGTCCAAACGGGATAATCAGATTGAACAAAAACTCGAAGTATTCGCCGATCCCGTAATTGGGTTTGACATCGATGCCCAATGACACGCCCGTCACAAAGAGCATGACCATCGGGAAGACGACATAGTACCCAAACAAAATCCCGACGATAAAGAGAAAACAAGCAGCCGGGATGAAGTACAGCGTCCCCCGGCGCTCATGGGGCTGAAGCCCTGGAGAGACAAACCGCCAGATGTGATACAACGCGACGGGCAGCGTCACGATCACCCCTGCCAAAAAGGAAACCTGCAAGTAGACCCGCAGTGTATCTGAGGGGTGTAGTGAGATCAACGGTACTCCCTCTGCAATCGGCTTTTCTTTCAGGTATTCGATCAACGAACCGGCAAAACAGAAGCCGACAATCAAAGCCAGAACAAATACCGTCAGCACCCAGATGATGCGCCTGCGCAATTCCGTCAGGTGCTCTACTACAGTCATTTCGCGATCATCCAACATTGACAACCACCTTATCCGGCTTACGCTTTATGCTGTGCCGTCTCTGCTTGCTGCGCGTTCTCTGCTTGCTGTGCCATCTCCGCTTGCTTTGCCATCTCTGCTTGCAAGCGCTCCTGCTCCAGCTTTTCCCGAATCTCTTTTTCCAGGCGTTCGCGTTCCAGCCGTTCCCGGATCTCTTTCTCCAGCTTCTCGCGGTCGATGACATCCTTTTCAGCAGTAGCGACAGCCGCATTTGCATTTGCCGTCTTTTCCTTTTGCTTGCTGTCTTCTTCGTCGTCATCGTCCCGTGTGAGACCACGTGTCGCATTCTTGAATTCCTTCAAGGTATGTCCCACAGCACGTCCCAATTCCGGAAGCTTTTTGGGTCCAAACAATACCAGCGCCAGCACCAAAATTAAAATAAGACCAGGAATTCCGATTCCATTCATACGCTCCACTCCTTTTTTCCTGTCATTTCACAGTGTAACCAGCTAACACTTGCGTAATCCGCCATATCCCAAACGAGTCATGTCAGCGTCGATTATTTTTTCTCCAGCCAGTATTCGAGGCAAAAAGACATCAAATGAAGTAAAGGGTTCATGCATAACCGCTCCTGGCAGCCCCAGAATGGGAATTTCCCCCTTGTACGCCACCATCAGCATCGAGCCTGGGAGCATGGGTGTTCCATAGCGAACCACCTGTGCGCCGGTTCCTGCGATCGCTCCCGGCGTGCGATCATCCGGGTCAACAGACATCCCGCCCGTCACCAGGATCAGATCGACTCCACTTTCCAGAAAACGATGAATCTCCTGCTCGATCAGCTCTTTGTCGTCGGGTGCAAACCGTTGCTCGACAACCGTGGAGCCCAGCGCTTCTACCTTCTTGCGGATGGCAGGACCGAATTTGTCAGAAATCCTTCCCGAGAAAACTTCGCTGCCTGTCGTCACCAATCCTACTCGCTTCGGAAGAAACGGCTTCACTTCGACAATCCCGCCGGAAAACTGGCGAGCCAGCTCCTCGAGACGTTCAATCCGTACTTCTTCCATAATCAAAGGGATGATCCGGGTAGCAGCTACTGTCTGGCCAGATTGTACCACCTGATCACTGTAAATAGTGGAAAACGCGATGCCTTCCAGCTCATTCAGTGCATGGACGGCCTTTTCGTTTACTTTGGCCAGTCCCAAGTGTTCTGCCTTCATCGACACTTTTCCTTCATACGGCTCTGTCAGGGTGAGACCCCTGCCTGAAACCGCGCGAGCAATTCGCAGGCCGGCTTCTTCTTCATGGATAAAGCCATCCGGCATTTCCAATACGTAGATATGCTCTTTTCCGATCGAAAGCAAAGGCTCGATATCCGCTTCTGTGACAATATGGCCTTTTTTAAACAATCGTCCCTTAAATTCTCCCGGCAGAATCTGTGTCATGTCATGGGGCAGCATCATGCCAATCGCTTCTCGTACAGGCACTTCCTTCAGCTTCGGTTTTTCTACCAACCCAATCCTCCCCAATCTTCATTAGCCTGTCCGGTTCCTTGCAAAATGTGCAGGGCGTCAGAGAGCATATCGCCAATCGCATTAAAACAGATTTCGACCCCTTTGGGATTCCCCGGCAGGTTGATGATTAATGAATTCCCCCTGGTACCCGCGACGGCCCTCGTCAGCATCGCGCGGCGGGATTGCTGCAACCCGGCACGACGCATTTCCTCTGCAAGTCCTGGAACGGGTCTGTCCATGACCCATGCGGTCACTTCTGGCGTCACATCACGGGGACTGAGGCCCGTACCTCCTGTCACAATCAGCAAATCGCATTTTTCACGATCCACGCATTCAATCATATTTTCCTTCAAATCTTCCATATCATCCGTCACTGCCCGGTATACAGATACCTCAGCCTGCAGCCATTCCTTTGTCAGCTTGCGGATAATCGGAATCCGATTGTCTTCCCGCTCTCCCCTTGCGATGGAATCACTTGCCGAAATGACGCCGATTTTCCAGTTTTTCACAGACCATTCCTCCAATAGTTCTTGAAGGTATTGTACACGTTTTTTTCATTTCTGTAGATAGGGCTGGGCCAATTGACGCAATCCTGACACAAACTTGGGCAGGTAATAATTTGAATCTATCATTCGGTTCTGATCCGGGGTCGAATGCCTGTTTCGGTAGCGAGGTAATCGAGCGGGATGTCGTGGGGCTCCATCGGGACCTGCGGGATTACCTGCAGCTCAAAGGAACAGCCAATCAGCAGCGGACGGCGGGATAGCGAAGAAAGAAATCGGTCGTAATAGCCTGCCCCATACCCCATGCGTCCTCCATATGGATCAAACGCCACCCCGGGGACCAGCACAGCGTCCAGATCTGGTAAATGCCCCGCAACTGCCTGATCCGGATCAGGCTCCCAGATCCCATAGGCCCCCTGCTTCAGCATTGCAGGCCCGGTATAGACATACGGAACGATTTTCCGCTCTGCCTGAAGCGTGAGCGGAAGCCAGATCTCTTTCCCACGTTCACGCGCTCTCTCTAGAAAGGCGCGAATATCCAGTTCTTCGCGAAAAGGATAGAAGGCCATGATGGTTTGGCAATCCCGCAACTGGTCAAATGACAACAGGGCACGGCAAAATTGCTCGGACCACCTGCTCCGAACCGCTGTATCAACGGCTGCCCTTTCCGCAAGCAACCGTTTCCGCAGGTCTTTCTTTTCAGCCAGAAACGACAGAGCGATCCCCTCCTCTCATACAAGCAATTGATTTCCTCCAGTGGCAGGCTTGTCCCTGACACGGTCCCTACGCTACACTTGAACAAGAGCGGGAACGAGCTTTGGGTCAGCAGCCTCGCCTGCGAACGAAACTCGCATGATGAACATAAATCCGCCTGGCATATGCAGAAATGGTCTGCAACCGACGGCGGTCCGTTACGGCACGATAAAGAGGTGGAAACGATGATTTTACTGCAAGCCGAACATATACAAAAAGCCTATGGCATTGAAGTTATTTTACAAGACATCTCTCTGCAAATTCAAACAGGAGAGAGAGTTGGACTGGTCGGTGTCAACGGGGCTGGAAAATCCACGCTGATGAAAATCCTGGCAGGACAGCTCAGCCATGACAGCGGAACCGTACGAATCCCGAAAGAGGTGACGCTCGGCTATCTGGCTCAAAACAGCGGGTTGGAATCGGAGCGCTCCATCTGGGATGAAATGCTCACCGTATTTGCCCATTTTCAAATCGAAGAACAGGAGCTTCGCAAGCTGGAAGCCATGATGGGCGACTCGGCTATTTTACAGGACGAGAAGCGCTACCAGCAGGTTCTGGAGGACTACTCCCGCCGCTTGGAATCCTTCAAAGAACGCGGCGGTTACGGCTACGAAGCAATGATCCGGGGGGTTTTGCACGGTCTGCGCTTCGCTGACTTTGACTACCAGACCCCGATCAAAACGCTGAGCGGCGGACAAAAGACGCGGCTGGCTCTGGCCAAGCTGCTGCTTCAGGCCCCCTCTATCCTGCTTTTGGATGAGCCGACGAACTATCTGGACATCGAGACGCTCACCTGGCTGGAGGGCTATCTGCAAAATTACCAGGGTGCAATCCTCGTAGTCTCCCATGACCGCTACTTTTTGGACAAGCTGGTGACTGTGGTCTACGAAATCGAACGGACACGCGCGACAAGGTATACGGGCAACTACAGCCAGTTCCTCGATCAAAAAGCAGCCCGTCTGGAACAGGATCTGAAGCGGTACGAAAAGCAGCAAGAGGAGATTGCCAAGCTGGAAGATTTCATCGCCCGCAATATCGCTCGCGCCACGACGACTAAACGGGCCCAAAGCAGACGCAAGACGCTGGAAAAGATCGATCGCCTGGACAAGCCGATCATGAATAACAAGTCGGTAAGCTTTTCTTTTGATGTGGCCAAGATGAGCGGGAATGTGGTGATGAAGGCAGCCAATGTCAGCATCGGTTACCCGGATGCCGTCCTTTCCCGTCACCTGACCTTTGAGCTGGAACGGGAAGAGCGTGTCGCCCTTGTTGGACCCAACGGAATTGGCAAATCAACGCTGCTGAAAACGATTGTCGAGCAGTTGCCGGCCATCACCGGAAGCATTCAATTCGGCAGTAACGTAACAATCGGGTACTATGACCAGGAACATCGCAACCTCAGCGAGCAGAATACGGTATTGAATGAGATTTGGAACGAGTACCCGCTGATGCTGGAAAGGGACGTACGCACCCTGCTCGGAAACTTTCTGTTTACCGGAGATGATGTACAGAAGCGCATCTCCGACCTTTCGGGAGGAGAGCGCGCTCGTGTCTCGCTAGCGAAGCTGATGCTGAAAGAGGCCAACTTCCTGATCTTTGACGAGCCGACCAACCACCTTGATATTTTCAGCAAGGAAGTTTTGGAGAACGCATTATACGATTACCCGGGCACGATCCTCTTTGTGTCCCATGACCGCTATTTTCTCAATAAAATAGCCACCCGGGTTCTGGAGCTTTCCCCGGATGGCGTAACCAGCTATTTGGGCAACTACGACTACTATATGGAGAAGAAGCAGGAGCTGGCCGAAATCGCAGCCGAACAGCAAGCCCTCAGTTCAAAAAAACAATCCTTAGCGCCCGAACAGCCAGAGAAATCAAGCTACGAGCGCGACAAGGAAACCAAGCGGCGCGAGAGGCAGAGACAGCGCCGCCTGGAAGAAATCGAAGCGGCGATTCAGGAGCAGGAGGCGGCGATTCTGGTCTGGGAGGAGGAACTATGCCTGCCAGAAGTGTACTCTGATCACGTCCTCGCCAAGGAACGCAACGACAAAATCGAACAATCCCGCGCCGAGCTGGAGCGTCTGTACGAGGAATGGAGCGAGCTTTCCGAAGACTAGTTCCGCAGAATCGTTTTGAAGCGTGCGATCAGCGCCGATCCCGCAGCCACTCTCGAACGGTCAGGTACTGGAATAGCGGGCTTCCACCGGCTCTGTCAGCGCTGTGTACAATGCAGGAACGACGAGGAAAATTATGCAGGTGGCCGCTGTAATGATCCCGGAGTCATTGAGCAAAAGACCGGCGACAGACCCGGCAATTACACCGGAAAAGCCTTTGACGAGCAGCGGGTAGTCTGTGGAAAAATGGCGGAGATACCGGTCATCCCGCAATGTCAACAGCCCCAGCACCACCAATGAGACGACGAAAACGCGGCTCCAGACCGAAACTCGGATCAGCTTGAGGTTCATCTCCAGCTTGCGCTCCACCATATGCATCACCTCCGTCCAGTCACCAGAGACAAGCTGCGCGGCCACTCGGGTGATATGGGTCGGCGGCTGTGAGGACATGAGACTGACTGCCGTCAAAATCCCCACTCCCGCCAGCATTCCTCCTGCAAGCAGCAGGAGGATTTTTTTTCCCGGCCGCCATCCATGCAGTCTGATCAGTACGACTGTAAATCCTACGAGACCAGCTAAAAACCCTCCCGCATCCGCTCCCCAGGAAGGAGCAGCCATATAGGCGAGTACCAGACAAAACAGCAACAGCACGATGGCGAAGGGCATTTTCCGGCTGACACTCATGCTCGCTGCACTCCCAAGCTCACCGCTTTCCATTCCTCGTGAACACCACTGATAAAAAGCAGCCGCAAACAAAATGGTGCAGCCGATCAGGACACCTTCATATTCATTCCCCAATCCGTAAAAACGGGCACCGATCACCGGGTCATAGCCCAAATAGGAGCGGCGCATCGCCGGAGTTCCGGCGAAGCCGTCGATCAGGATGGCCATGGTCGTCACCCCGGAAACGATGGCAAGCCCAGCCGGCAGTGATCGGCCCTCCATCAGCCAGGCGCCTGCCATAGCGAGCAGGATAAACACCCCTAAAATCACAGGCGGTGACGCTCTCCAGCCAACCAAACCTTCGATCAGAAACAAGAAGGGAAACCACAGCAGAGAGAGCAGAGCCAGCCTCATCCCTCTGCGTACTCCCTGCAGGTTCTCTCCCCTTTTCCCCCTCCCCCAGATCCAGAGGACGGCGGCGACCGCGATGATGATGATCTGCAGCATGACATAGGTATAGAGTACTGAGCTCCGCGTCGCGTAAACATGGTGGATTTGCTCTACCTGTTGTTGCAATTCAGCAGCGGCTGTGCCCGCTTCCCTCTTTATCACATGGCCTGCAAGACCCTTTGGCACGGGCACTTGCAAATAATCAAGGATCGTCGGCAGGATATCAAGACCGCTCACCACACCCGACTGCCTAGTCGTGAAGGAGGTAAGCTGCCCGCCCTCGTCCCCCCTCCAGATGAACAGTGGCGGCAGCAGTTGTTTTGCCTGCACTGCCCTGGGGTTGGGGAGGGGTGAAAGCAGCATAATCATTTGCCCCTGTTGGCGCGACGCCAGTACTCGGTCAAGAAAGCCGGCGAGGTCTTGTAAAATTTGCTCATACTGTTTTTGGAAGCGTCCCGGAGCCATATCATCGGCTACCTGATACAGGCGGGACAAATCGGATAATTGAACAGAGATGAGCCCGGATGATGTTTCCTTGTTAAGGCTTTCCCACAGGTAGTCGTAATTTGTTCTGATTCCATAGGGATAAGCCGAAGTGTGGACGATATTTTCCCCCGACAGGTTGCCATAAGGAACACCTCCCCGCTCGTCCATCGCAAACAGGACCGCATGGCGAGAGCGGGTGTCATCGTAATCACCGCTTCCATAACTGATGACCGAAAGCTGGTGGCGGGAAAGTGTTTCACCGAGCAGGCCAATGCGCGCCGTAAACGGCTTGTCTCGATTTTCCGCATGCAGCCGGTAAATGCCGGGAAAGACGATACGGTAGCGGGACAGCGGAGAGACTTCCGGCGGGCTGATCTCGATTATGCGTTGACCGGCTGTCTCGTGTTTGGAGATGAATTCCTCCGGATGGAAGGCCATGCCGCTGCGGTCTGTATAAAGAGCCTGCCCGCCGCTTCCCATGAGCAGATAGGCATTGGGAGCCGTACGGGTACCAGGAGAGCGGATCGATAGCGCGCCTGCCTCTGCTTGTTTCAGCCACCTATCCACATGTGGATAGGTACGAAACCGCTCTATATCCGGAAAAGAGAGCCCTTCCACGAACAACATGATCACTTGCTTCTGCCGAAAGGAGGCTTCCGCTGTGACCGCCTGGCTGTCGGCACGGTTGTCGGCACGGCTGTCGATACGGCTATCAGCATGGCTATGCTCCATTTGCCACGTCCACAGCATGATCGCTGTTAGCGACATCAGCATCCATTTTTTCATCAATCTTCCCCCATTGTTGATAAAATCTTCTGATTATCCACATATTCCACAGATTCATCCACAGGAAAAACATGATTTTCCCGGTAAATACCTCTAGTTATCACCAGTATTCACAGGGAGGGGGAAGAAAAACCGTAGTAATTATCCATAATCTGTGGATATCTCTCCATCACGGAAAAAGCAAAAAACTGCCCCGCTATGGAGCAGTTTTTTTACTCTTCCATCTTTATGACAAAGGCAGACCGGGAACTCCGTTTAAGTCCAGCGACGCGAACTTCCCTTTTTGATAGGAGATGTAGCCCGCGGCAGCAATCATCGCCGCGTTATCCGTGCACAGCGAGAGTGGCGGAATCACCAGAGGAATGCCCTTCTCCTCGCAACGCTTGGAAAGTCTTTCCCGCAGCCCGCGGTTTGCTGCTACCCCCCCGGCCAGAAGGACTTGCTTGGCACCGTACTCTTTGACAGCACGGGTAGTTTTCTCTACTAATACTTCGGTTACGGAGTCTTGAAAGCTGGCAGCCAAATCAGCCGGCTCAATCGTCTCTCCGCGCTGCGATGCATTGTGCAAGGTATTCAGTACGGCCGATTTCAGACCGCTGAAGCTGAAATCATAGGAATCCGGCTCCAGCCATGCGCGCGGGAGCGGAATCGTTGCATTTCCCTCATGTGCCAGCCGGTCGATGTGCGGTCCACCGGGATATGGCAGCTGAAGAGCGCGGGCGACCTTGTCGTAGGCCTCACCAGCCGCGTCATCGCGAGTCTCCCCCAAAATCTCGTAATGGCCGTGCTCCTTCATCCAAACCAGCTCCGTATGCCCGCCGGAAACAACCAGGGCAATCAGCGGAAACGTAAGCTCGGTCACCAGTCTGTTGGCATAAATATGACCGGCAATATGATGCACGCCGATCAGCGGTATGCCGCGTGCAAACGAGATCGCTTTCGCTGCAGCAACCCCGACCAGCAGGGCACCGACCAGCCCCGGTCCATAGGTAACTGCGATCGCCTGGATTTCATCCAGCGTCTTACCTGCCTGCTGCAGCGCTTCCTCGATGGTCAGGGTGATGTTTTCCACGTGACGGCGGGAGGCGACCTCGGGGACAACACCGCCAAATCGTTTGTGAATATCCGCCTGGGATGCGATCACATTGGACAGCACGACTCGGCCGTCCTGTACCACAGAGGCGGATGTCTCGTCACAGCTTGTCTCGATTCCCAGGATAAAGACGGGACGGCCCGACTCCTGATGAGCCTGATACGCTTGCCGCGTCCGTTCCTCATAGCGGGAGAATTGTCTATTGTTCATGTAAAGTCACCCACATTATAAGAGCGTCCTCATTATTATCGGAATAATACCGTTTGCGACGCCCCTGTTCTGTAAAGCCCAGCTTTGTGTACATATTTCGAGCCACCGTATTGGAGGGCCGCACTTCCAGCGTCATGCTTCTCGCACCAAAAAGATAAGCAAGTCCCATCATCTGACGCATCAGCCGCTCCCCTACCTTTTTGCCCCGACAATCCGGATGTACCGCCACATTGGTGATATGAGCCTCGTCCAGGACGATCCACATCCCGCAATAAGCCACCACCTGTGTGGCCATGGTAGCAACCACATAACGCGCATTTGGATTAATGGTCAGTTCGTTGACAAAAGCATCGCGCGGCCAGGGAGTGGGAAACGCCAAACGCTCCAGCTCCCAGACAGCATCCACGTCTTCCGTCGTCATGAAGCGAAACTCTACGTCGATCAGTTCGTTCATGACTGTTCCTTCCCTGCAGGGGCAGGATTTTGGGCCAGCCATTTCGCTTCTGCCTCGGCCAGCTGCAAATACTCGGGCACCAGCTCATGAGAGTTGCCTGCCGCAGCCAATTTGCGAAAAGCCAATAAACCGATATGCGCCGCCCGCGGATGATTGTAGGAAGCAGGGGCAAAGCGCGCTTGCTCGCCCATCTCAGCCACGATCAGCTCCCGGTGAATGGCGAGGTCCTCGCCCAGGAACAGCAGCGGTTCCCCTCCTGCCTGCTGCCGCAGAGAGGCGCACCAATCACGAAGCAGCACCAGTCGTTCCTCCGCTTCCGCCCGCAATGCTTCCCAGCCATCTGCCCGGTAAGCCGCTGTATACACCTGACCGCGCCGGGCGTCAAACAACGGGACGATCAAACCGGAAAATCCCAGCGCATTCATACCGACAGCCTCCAGACTGGAGATTCCGATCACCGGCACCTGCAGCGACCAAGCCATGCTTTTCGCGGCCGCCACTCCGATCCGCACACCGGTATAGGAACCTGGCCCTTTGGCTACCCCGATCGCACCGAGCTGCTCCGGGAGCGTTCCCGTCTCGTCCATCAGTAGAGAGATTGCGTCCATCAGCCGAACGGAGTGATTTTTCTGTTGATTGGTGGTCAGCTCCGCTAGGACACGCCCTGCTTCGACGACCGCCACGCTTAATACCAGATTTGATGTATCTATCGCGAGAACCCGCATGACCGATCAAACTCCTCACAAAGTTTCACATAGCGCTCTCCCTTGGGGATAAGCTGGATGCGGCGTCCCTCTTCGCCATTCGTCCGCAAGAAGATTGTCAGACGCTCCGCAGGCAGCACATCCTCGATCAAGGATGCCCATTCCACGACGGAGACACCCTCTCCAAAAAAATAATCGTCCAGCCCCAGGGAATCCACGTCCTCTCCCACGCGGTAGACGTCCATATGATACAGAGGCAATCGCCCTTGATACTCTTTGATAATCGTGAAGGTCGGACTGTTGACTGTACCCCGAACCTTTAGACCGCGCGCCAGTCCCTGGGTAAAGGTCGTTTTTCCTGCGCCGAGGTCCCCTTCCAAAGCGAGCAAGTCGCCCGAGAGCAAATGGGAACCCAGCTTCTCTGCAAAGCGCTGTGTCTGCTCTACCCCTGACACCTGCCATTCATACATCATGCCCGTCATCCTTTCCCGGCCTCGGACTCGCCAAAATGGTTAAATCCCGCTTTTACGAGGGGCTTCCAGGCCTGCTCGCTCTTCATCCATACCGCCGGTTCCCCCGCCTCTACCCGGCCGATCACCGAAAACGAAATGCCTTGCTCGGCAAAGCGCTCCCCGATTGCTCCGGCTGCCTGCTCTTCGACCGTTCCGACCAACTGATAATCCTCTCCGCCGTATAGTGCCCAGTGCAGCGGGTTCACACCCGCCTGCTCGGCATAGGATCGGGTAACTTCTGCCAGCGGGATCTTCCTCTCTTCGATCCGCAACTGGACACTGCTTGCTTCAGCAATCTCCCATAACTCTGAGGCCAGTCCGTCGCTGACATCGTTGAGCGCTCCCGCACGTGCCGAGGACAAGAGGATACGACCGGCAGCCACTTGTGCATGCGGCCGCTGGTGAAAAGAGAGCAGCGGTTTCCACCTCTCCAGGGCCGCCTCGCCCGTTTGCCCGCTCCTACGCAGAAGATCAAGCCCCGCGGCTGATCCCCCCAGATGCCCTGTCACAAACACCAATTGGCCCGGAGTGGCTGCAGACCTGCGCAAAGCACGCCCTTTTTCGACCTCGCCCAGCACCGTCACTGAAAGATAAAAGCTGGCAGGGCTGGACACCGTATCGCCGCCAATCACCCGGACACCGTATGCTTCACACGCATCATAAATGCCCTCGTATATCTGTTGGCAGTCCTCTGCGCTCCAGCGTGGAGATACCGCCACGCTGATCAACGCAAAACGGGGAAGGCCCCCCATCGCTGCCACATCGCTAATGTTGCTGATAACGGCCTTGTATCCAATATCACTGGGATTCATCGTCTCACGGAGAAAATGAACGGTTTCCACCATCGCATCACAGCAGGCAACCACTTCCATCTCCGCCGGAACAGAGAACACCGCCGCGTCGTCGCCAATCCCTACCGAGAGTCCGTCCCCTTGCTGATGTCTGGAGCGGCTCGTCCACTGTCTGATCAGGGAAAACTCGTCTTGCTTCACCGTTAACGCTCCTTTATGTCATCGTGCCTTCATTATACCGCCCTGCTGCAAAACCACGCAAGGAACGGGGGTGGTGCTCAATCTTTACCCGTTTAACGGAGAGCCAGCTCTTCCAGCCGCAGCTTCCCCCTGCAGCGGCCGCAGCGATAGCGGGCCGGGTCCATTCTCCGCTTGCGTTTGTACCGCATATCACAGGAGCTGCACACCAACTCGTAGCGATAGGGCAGGCGCGTGCGACCATTGCCTACCTCCTGGCAGTACCGGCTGCCTCCCACTTGTTTGAGCAATTCCTGAAAATCACGGTCTTTGTGCTGATACCCTCTTTTCTCCAGATGCAGATGGTAATGGCAGAGCTCGTGTTTGACAATACCGATCAGCTCGGCTTCTCCGTATTCCTCCAGATGACGAGGATTGATCTCGATGTCATGGGAACGAATCAAATAGCGTCCCCCCGTTGTACGCAGCCGCTTGTTGAATCGAGCCCGATGACGAAACGGCCTGGCAAAATACTCGGCCGAGATTGCTTCAACCAGCGTTTGCAGTTCCTGATCGGTCATCCTTCAAATCGCTCCCGTCGTCTCTTTGTACCACGACGATAACAGTTTTGGTTGAAAAGTGCCAGAGCAAACAGTACACTTGGTTGATGAGATCAACTGATTGGTGGGGGAACGTATGCGCTATTTGATCCTGCAAGAAAAAACCGGGCTGCGCTTTGTCGCCATGCCTGAATCTTATATGTATCAACTGATCGCTCTGCTGAAGCGGCTTCAAAAGGAGATTGACAAGCTGACGATTGCCGAGCGACCAGAGCTTCCAGCGGTCGTTGCCGAATGCGGCGGGCTGGAGCTGATTTCCGAAACGGTGCAAATCGAGGACGGTCTGGCGTATGTCAGCCAGCTGGAAAAACGCTTCTCTGCTTTGCAGGAGGATGTGTATCCGCTGATCTCTTTGTTGACAGAGATTCGCGCCCTGCAAGCCCAGCTTGAATTCCTTCTGGAAGAGGAATAAAGAAAAAAGGTACCTCCTGTGCGTCTACCGCATACATTGCGAGTAGAGGATCGACACCAGGAGGTAGCACAATGCCACAATGGATGCGCAAGCAGTTGCAACGTGCCTTCTCCGGGAAGGACGTGCGGCAAATCCGATTACTCAACAGTTGCTGGTTTTTATACTGGGAAAAACACGGCGGCCGCCCACAATAGGGAGGCCGCTTTCGCTTTTCGATCATATCAGAGAGTGTTGAATTGGCCTTGTCACTTACGCCTCTTGCGGCGGAAGCAGGGACAATCCTACGCGCTGCCGTTTCTCGTCAATATCCACGACCCATACATCCACAATATCTCCGACAGTGACGACGTCCAGCGGATGCTTGACGAAGCCTTTTCGCAGGCGGGAGATATGAGCCAATCCGTCATTTTTCAAACCGATATCGATAAATGCCCCAAAATCGACCACGTTGCGCACCGTTCCCTGCAGCTTCATGCCCTTGCTCAAGTCTGTGAGCTGAAGGACATCACTGCGCAAAAGCGGTTTGGGCAGCTCGTCACGCGGGTCCCGCCCCGGACGAAGCAGACTGTCCACAATATCGCGCAGGGTCGGCTCCCCGATGTCGAGCTGCTGAGCCACCACTGCGATATCGAGTGCCTGCAATTTTTCCCGGCAGACGTCACTGCCGATCTCCTGCGTGGACAATCCGATTAGCCCCAGCAGCTTATGGGTAGCTGGATACGATTCCGGGTGAATCGGCGTTTTGTCCAAAGGATCTTCCCCGTCCACGATTCGCAAAAAGCCCACACATTGCTCATAGGTCTTGGCCCCCAGCCGGGGGACTTCCTTCAATTGCTTGCGACTGGTAAACTTCCCGGCCTCTTCCCGCTTCTTTACGATATTGACCGCCACCTGACGACTGATCCCGGAGACGTACTGCAACAGCGAAGGAGAAGCTGTATTGACGTCTACCCCGACGTGGTTTACTGCGGACTCTACAACGAATTGAAGGCTTTCTGCCAGTCGTGTCTGAGACACGTCATGCTGATATTGGCCCACCCCGACCGACTTGGGATCGATTTTGACCAGCTCAGCCAGCGGGTCCTGCAGCCTGCGGGCGATCGAGATGGCGCTGCGCTCGGCTACGTCCAGATCGGGGAATTCCTCCTTGGCAAGCGTGGAAGCCGAATAGACCGAGGCGCCTGCTTCGTTGACAATGATGTATGACAAATCCCGCTTTACATCCTTGATCACGTCTGCGATGAACTGTTCTGTCTCACGAGACGCCGTTCCGTTTCCGATGGCAATAATTTGAACCTCATAGCGTTTTATCCATTCTTTTACCTTCGCTGCCGCCTCGGCTACTTTGTTGACCGGAGGCGTCGGATATATAACGTCTACCTCCAGCAGCTTTCCAGTCTCATCGATTACGGCCAGTTTGCAGCCAGTCCGGAAAGCCGGGTCTACCCCCAACACGATTTTCCCCTTTAATGGCGGCTGCAGCAGCAGGTTGCGGAGATTTTCTGCAAAGATATGGATGGCTCTCTCTTCGGCCAACTCGGTCAGCTCGCCGCGCACTTCCCTTTCCACCGACGGTTGGATCAAGCGCTTGTAAGCATCCTCCGCCGCTGCATCCAGCCACGGCCGCGCCACGGTTTCCTCGGGAACCAGCCGTTTTTTCAGATACTGCAAGATTTCCTGAACAGGTGCCTCCACTGATACCTTCAGGATGCCTTCGTTCTCTCCTCGGTTAATGGCCAATACCCGGTGTGGAGCGGCCTTTTTCAGCGGTTCACTGTAGGCGTAATACATTTGGTAGATATTTTTCTCATCGGCTTCCTCTGCCTTTTGTTCCGTCACAAGCACGCCTTTTTGGTAGGTGGATTCGCGCGTCCACTGACGTATCTGCGGATCGTCCGACACCTGCTCGGCAATGATGTCCATGGCACCTTGCATTGCCTGTTCTGCGGTTTCTACCCCTTTTTCCACGTCTATGTATGCAGCCGCTTCGGTTAGCGGATCTCCAGCTTTAGGAAAGCTCAGCAGATAGCTTGCCAGCGGTTCCAACCCTTTTTCTTTGGCCATGGTAGCCCGGGTTCTCCGTTTTTGCCGGAAGGGCCTGTACAGATCCTCTACCTCCTGCAGCTTGGTGGCCTTTTCGATGGAGGCTTTCAGTTCGTCCGTCAGCTTCCCTTGCTCGTCAATCAGCCGGATTACTTCTTCTTTTCGAACCGACAGATTCCGCAGATAACGAACACGTTCCTCGATGGCCCGAATCTGCGTCTCATCCAATTGGCCCGTCATTTCCTTGCGATAACGGGCAATAAAAGGAACGGTATTGCCCTCATCCAACAGGGCGATTGTCCGCTCTACCTGGTGTCGTTTTACATCTGTCTCTTGAGCGATCGTCTGGATCATCAACGTTAGGTCCATAGTTTCCCTCCTGCGCTCATGCTAACCTGGTTATTGTACCACAACCCTCCACCCCTGCACTCGGGTCAATAAGCATGGGAACGCCAAAAAACGGAGGTTCTGGTTTGCCTCCGTTTTTTGGCTAGGTAGGATATTCCTGCTGCTCAAACCGCATTGCCTCCCGCAGCTTCCCAAGAGCCCTGCGCTGTAGACGAGAGACATGCATTTGCGACATGCCCAGCAGGTCGCCAGCCTGTTTTTGACTCAAATTTTGATAAAACGTCAGTTCAATGATTTCTTTTTCCCGATGATCCAGCACTTGAAGCGCCCGATTGATGAGCAAATGCTGTTCAACACGCTGGTACCCCTTTTCCACGGTTCCAATCAGATCAAACAGGGTAATGGTATTCCCGTCACCGTCGGCTTCCAGCTCACTGTCCATGGATAGCGAATGATAGCTCCGTCCCATCTCCAGCGTTTCCAGAATCTCTTCCTCGCTTACGCCGAGATGGGCAGCGATATCTTCTATCTGCGGGGAACGTTGGAGCTTCATCGTTAGCTCGTCCACGACCCGCTTGATTTTTGGACTCAATTCCTTGACTCGGCGCGGAACATGGACACTCCACGTTTTGTCGCGGATAAATCGTTTCATTTCTCCGACAATTGTCGGAACAGCGAAGCTCTCAAATGAACGGCCAAACTCCCGATCAAAACGGCGAAGAGATGCCAATAGTCCGATCATGCCGACCTGAACTAGATCCTCGTGAAGAATCTGCCCGCGGACAAATTTTTTAGCAAGCGATTCAACCAAAGGTCTGTATGCTTCTACGAGCTGCTCCTGGAGACTTCTGTCTTCTGTCTTTTGATACAAATGAACAAGCTGGGTCAATTCCTCGCGACTATGATTCTGTTTTCGAACTGGACTGGTCATTGCTAGACACCTCATCCCGCCGCAGGTACTTCGTCATCGAAACGACCACCCCATCTTTGACATGCACCCGCACATCATCCATGACAGAATGAATGAGGTAAAGCCCCAACCCCCCTTCCGCCACCTCGTCGATATCGACGTCGGAGCGAATCGGTTTCAGCGACTCTCGTTGTTCATCAAAACCAAAGCCTTTTCCCTGGTCGATAACTTCCACGACAAGCCGGTCGGACTGAAGCAGACAGCGGACCCGGAAGTGTTGCTCCAAGCCCACCTCGCAATCATACGCATGCTCGACGACGTTGGTGCAGGCTTCGGCCACGGCCAGTTTAATGTCCTCGATCTCTTCGTACCCAAATCCCATCCGGTTGGCAACTCCGGATACCGTTAAACGGGCGATGCTGACATAATCGGCACGGGCTGGCAATGTCAGCTCAATGATATCAGCCTCCGGTCTATGACCCATTATTCTGTCTCTCCTTTGTGAGGCACCATTCTTTCGTAAAGTCCGGTGATGCGAAACAATCGTTCCACGCGGGGGGAGAGGTTCTGCACCGCAAGCACTGTACCTGACTGCTTACACGCTTTCATTGCCGCGACAAATGTACCGATCCCCGTGCTGTCAATATACTCAACTGATTGAAAATCAACGACAATCCGTTTGAACTCAGGATGATTGACCAACAAGAGCAGCCGCTCTTTCAGCTTTGGCACTGTGTAGGCGTCAATTTCCCCTTTTAGGTAAATCACTAGTTGCCCGTTCTGACCGTACTCCTTCATTGTTAGGTCCATTTGTTTCTCCTCCCTTAACGAGCTAGGTTCGCCTGAGCACAATCATGGTGTAATCATCTGGTTGTTCAAATTGAGAGAGAAGGAGCAATCTGCGGTAGAAGTGATCCACCATCTCCTGTGCAGACAGTCTCACTCCTTCCTGAAGATAGGAAACGAGCTCCTCTCTTTGTATGTAATATCGGCCATTTTTCCTCTCCGTCACACCATCTGTCAGAAGGATCAGAAAATCGCCCGGCTCCAGAAAGATTTCTCGTTCTTCATACTCACTCCCGGCCGCAATCCCCAGAGCCGTCCCTTGTCCCTCCAGATCAAAAAAGCGATCTTCTCGTGCCCGATACAAAAAACCCGGCTCGTGTCCAGCCGTAGCGTAGCGAAAGGAGTGTCGACCTGTATCATAATGGCCATACTGCATGGTGACAAACATGCAAGGATCGATATTTCGTTCGACGACACTATTCATATGACGAAGCATATCTCCCGGGGAGAGCTTCATTTCTGCCAAGCTGTCCATCGCATACCGGAGCATGGACATACACATGGCCGCCGGTATCCCTTTTCCCGTAATATCAGCAATGGCAACACTGAAAACTCCTTCACTTTCGTATACAAAGTGGTAAAAATCACCGCTCATCTGGTTAGAAGCGATACTGATCATGCCGAGATTCAGGCCGGGGCACTCCGGCAGTGAAGACGGTAAAAGTGACTGTTGCATCGCGGAAGCGACGGCGATCTCGGCCTGAAGCTGTTGATGGCGATTTCGCCAACTGTCAAAGGAGCGATGAGCGTTCCCATATTCAATCATTATCTCTGTAAGGATTTGAAACGAGTCCTGTACAAACGTGGGAACGTCCCCCATCTGCCTCAGGAGATTGCCGTGCATGTCGATTACTTCCTCAGGGGAAATGTTTCTGGAGAGAAGCCACTTTCCCAACTGCTGCGCCAGATAAAGCTGGTCTTCACTCTTCCCATTCAAATAGTCACGCAAAATCCGGGTGTACATTTCCTCCGATTGCTGGCTCATGGCACGCTATCATCTCCCCTTCATTCACTCTACCCATTTGACGACAACCACTTGCGTGCACACCCCAGGGGTGCTTTGCAGAGAAAACTCGTCCATCATTCTTTTTACACCAGGTAATCCAGCTCCAAGCGCACAGGAAGTTGAATACCCGTCTTCCAAGGCTTTGCGCACATCTTCAATTCCCGGTCCCTCATCAAAAGCAGTTATTTTCAATCCGACTCGTTCTTCGTCACCCAGACGCTCTAACAGGATGAAGCCAAGGCCGGCGTATAGGAAAATATTTCGCGCCAGTTCTGATATGGTTGTAGCGATCCGCGATTGCATAATCGTTCCGAAGCCAAGTTCTTTCGACAAATTTCGACCTACTTGTCTAGCTGTGACGATATCTGCCTCCGATGAAATATTTACTTTATATGAATGAAGCCCTGTCACAACAAGAAACTCCTTCCAACCACAAGCTAGTCAGCAGTGCTATCACGATGAAAAACGTGTCATTTTTTGTCTAAATCCTTACTACTCACTTCGCTGCCGTCAACATAAATCCCTGCACTCACAGCAAAAAAACCACCTGCTGACCAAGTGGTTTTCCTTTAAAAATCAATAATCCCCAAACTGATCTGAAGGGATTCGTTCACTCGCTCCATCATCTCATCATCCAAATGAGTGATTTTATCGGTCAGTCTTTGCTTGTCAATGGTTCTAATCTGTTCTAACAAGATCACGGAGTCACGATCAAATCCATACATTTTTGCGTCAATCTCCACATGCGTAGGCAATTTTGCCTTCTGAATCTGCGCTGTGATGGCTGCGACGATGACCGTCGGACTAAATCGATTGCCAATATCGTTTTGAATGACTAATACAGGTCGGACGCCTCCCTGTTCAGAGCCGACGACCGGTGATAGGTCCGCGAAAAATACATCGCCACGTTTGACAATCACATCTCACACCCCGCTAACTAAGCGGACAAGAGTATGGTCAGCCTCTTCTTCAGCGCCAAATGCCTCCGATGCCATTTTCAAGTTAATCTTCGCCATTTCCATGTATCCTTTTTGCATCGTTTCTCGAATGGCACGCTTTTTGCGCTCTTTCAAGTACAGGTGCATCGCTTGGCGAATAAACTCGCTGCGATTGGATTTTTCTTTTTGAATAACACCGTCCACTTCCTGAAGTAGGTGATGTGGAAGGCTGATCATGATGCGTTTCGTGTTTGACTTGGACAAGACAAATCCACCTCCAACCATGACCGTAACATCCGCAGTGCTTGTATACCGCTTTTCAGTAAGGGTCACTACCATTATGTCGAACCATTTGCAAAAATATACCTGTCCGGTCTTTTTGGGTGAAAACCCATTTTAGCGCTCTACTAGTATTCGTGCTTTCCACCAAAATTCCTGCCTGCTTTTCTCTGCTAGTTATTTACACTTTCGGCTGGCATATGCGTCATCGCTAACGGATGGAACACTTCGGTCCTCTTTCCCTCTCGCTGATAGACGCGCGGAATCCGGTAATTCAGCATGCATGGTATCTCATAATTAATCGTCCCTACAAGGGCAGCCACCTCATCCAGCGAAATCTCCTCCTCCCCCTGACGACCGTACAACACCACTTCGTCGCCGACATGGGCGGTATCGCTTTCGATTTTGACCATGATCTGATCCATACAGACTCTGCCCACAATCGGAGAGCGTTTCCCAGCGTGTAAAACGGACCCTCGATTGGAGAGCGACCGGGAAAAACCATCCGCATATCCGATGGGAAGTGTGGCAATCTGTTCTCCCGGACTGGCTGTATACGTTGCTCCGTAACTGACCGTCATTGCTTCCGGAGAGGTTTTTACATGAGTGATGCGCGTCTTCAGGGACAATGCCGGCAGCAATGACACTGCAGAACGCTGCTTCAGATACGGCGAAGGATATAACCCGTATAAACCTATGCCCAAACGGATTGTATCATACCCCCATTCAGGAAAGACCATCGCAGCAGCCGTATTGCAGCAATGGACACGAGGAATCTCTTTTCCCGCATCCCGCAAGGCGGAGAGCAACGTCTGAAAGGATCGATGCTGCTCAATCGTATGAGTCGTGTCCTCTTCATCGGCACAAGCAAAATGGGTAAAAACTCCTGTCCACTTCAAATATGGCGTTTTTTCCAGAGCTTCCACGACACTGAGCAGCTCGTCTGACGTACGCACGCCCAGTCTGCCCATCCCGGTATCCGTTTTGATATGAATACCGACTGGTTGAGCTCCACTGTGTTTCAACTTTTCATGCGCCTGTTCGATCCACTCAGTATGATACGCAGTCAGCTCGATTCCGAGCTGGCTGGCCTGCTCTACAGACTCAACCGGCGTATAGCCCAAGACAAGAACAGGAGCGGTGATCCCAGCTTTTCGCAGCACAACGGCTTCATCGAGCATGGCTACAGCAAGCGAATCGGCCCCGCTTCGCAGCGCTTCCTCCCCTACCTGAACAGCTCCATGTCCGTATCCATCTGCCTTCACGACTGCCATGATCCCTGTGCCGGACGGAATATGCCTGCGAAAGCTCTCTACATTCGCACGAATGGCATCCAGATCAACCTCTATCCACGTGTCGCGATAAAACGGTTTCATCTGCTATCTCCTCTTCTTGCCCTTTTGATATAGGAATAATTGTTCATTCAGTTTGCTGAGAAATTGCCTCGAAACCATCAGCGACTCGCGTTTTCCGCTCAGTCTGTACAGATGGCGCCCTTCGAAGATCGGTTCCACCTCAGACAGCGGATAACGGGTTTCCTGTCCGCTGATGGTGACGATCAGATGTGTTTTGCTCAGCTTGTACGAAGGTCGCAGCAGAGACTTGTACAGAAACGGTGCCAGCCCGACAACTGCAATGGCAATCGCAAAAGCCATCACTTTGAATACATCCGTTCGGGTGTTGAAGAACTGGGAGAGCATGAGCATCCCTACCACAAAAGCCAAGGTTTCTGTCAGTCTCATCTTCATACTTTTCCGCAAAAGGAGATCTTTATATCCGGATTCTTCTTGATACAAAATTTCATTGTCCTGTTTCTTCATGGACGCCCCTTCACCTCATAGCATAGTTACTTTGACTTTATCTCTTTTGGACAGAACGTGTCAATTGAATGGAAGGGAATCCATCTGTTTTTTGCACAAGAAATGAACATTCGGTTCAAACTTTCGGTCGGATTTCGATCAGGTTCCGTGATGAGAAGAAGCATGCTTCCCTGTTTACTGCGCATTTCACCTGGCTTCAGATGGTCCCCCGCAGGGAAACATGGTTCTTCTTCCGTACATGGCTCCTTTCCCTTGTACGGTGCCAACCTTTTGGTTTGCCACGGTCCTGTTACCTACATTTTGGGTCCATTTTTTGTTCTGCACCCAGATGTTGCTATTTGGACTATACAAGAGTCCGAGCAAAATTTCATTGGGAACTGTTTCCCTTTGGGCAAACCTTTCAAGTTAAAGGAAAAAAGAGTGCTTTTCTGCGTGCGGATGCAGTGTTCTTTCGTTAGCCTCAGGAAGGAAAAATGGTCCGTGATACGAAGCCGTGGTGAGAAGAATCCTGTTTCCCTGCTTGGCTCCGTATTCCGCCCTGCGGGGAGGATTATACTGTCCGCTCCACAGCGGCTGGCGGGGGTCCGCAAAAGCCGTGTCGCTCTGAAGTCATCCCAAGGTTGCGGCCCTGTTTCCCGCCATCCGCTGCTCCGCTGAGCTGGGCTACACAGTCGCACCGCAGGGAAACAGGATTCTTCTCCAAACATGCTGCTTCTTCCCACTTTTTTAAATGAGGAAAGAGTTAAAAATGATTTTGGATGAAAAACCAAAAAGCTTCGGCTGTACGATAGCGGAGAAGCGTTCAACCACCGGATATCGACACTTAGGAATGATCCGGGTTTCTTTGGGTGGAAATAAATACGATAATTCCTCGGAAAGTGCTTTCTTTAATTGTTTTGTTCTATTGTTTTATTCAATTGTTTTGTTCATTAGCTTTGTTCTCTGGTTTGTTTTTCATTTTATTTTTAGGTTTTCTCAATCTTTTTCTACTTCGCTTCCCCCACAAATTTTAAAGCTCCGGCTTCATGAAGAAGCATGTTTCCCTGCGGTGCGACTGTGGAGCCCTGCCCCAGCGGAGGGGGGATTCGCGGGAAAAAGGAGCGCAACCTTGGGATGACCTCGGAGCTGTACTGCTTTTGCGATCCCCCGCGAATCTCCCCGGAGCGGACAGTATATGCTCCCTTGCGGGCGGAATACGGAGCTTAGCAGGGAAACATGCTTCTTCTCACTGCAGCCCCGTTCCTATAAATTTAATAAAAAAACAGTAAGTGATGTAAACGCAGATATAGACCCCAAAATCTTAATAAACGATTGTCACAAAAAAACACGCTGATCCTATTGAGGACCAAGCGTGTTTTCCGCAATATCGATTGGTTATTTTCCGCCCAAACCGTATGTCGATTGAGCAACCTGAACCATTTCCTCTTCAGGTAGGTCGCCCGTAAGCGTAAACTCGACACCATCCAGCTCCCAAGTCAAATAACGTTGATTATCCGCTGTTTGCATCAGCACGCCGAGCGTAAAGCCGAGGTTAACCGGCATACCCATTTCTGCCGTCACAGTTGCTTCTGTAGGCCGGGATTCGATCAGCCTGTAATTGTATGTTCCTTTGTACTGAAGCACGACGGTCTTTTGCCCATTTCGCGTGACGGATTCAATGTCGCCCTGCTTCACGCCTTCCGGCAAATAGCTGGGGACAATGACGCCAAACTGGCTGGAAGGCTGTTTATTTGCCTCTGCGCCTTGTGCCATCGTCGGGATCACAGACATCGAGCTGGTGCTCATGTTACGATCCTTGTCAAAAGAATCCTTGTCAAACGGTGGATTGAATACAAAATCGGTAAAATCAATCTTTACCAGCGTATCCAGGTTGGAATCCATAATCTCCGCGCGCTTCGGTTTCAAATCTTCGGACAGCCAGATTTTTTGTTTGGTAAGTGAGCGGTTTCCGCTGTAGTTTGCCTTTACCTCAAAGAGGTAATCTTTGTTTTCCGTGCTCATCTTGCGTTCTGCGTCGTCGATAATGCTGCGAGCGAGGGTTTCGTACAGGTACAACGGCCCGTTGTTCTCCGGCCATCCGCTTTGGAAACGGAAGCTTTTATTCAAATGGGGGGTCAGTACAAAAACACCTTCGTTATTTCGCAGTATGATTTGTGTAATTCCTCGCTGCTTCGAGGTAAGCGCTACCCGATAATTCGTAGGTTTTTCGTACCACACTTGCACATCATACTCCATCGGGGTAGAGCTTGTTTGCATGGTCAGAACCGCTTGTGACTTGTAGCCGGCCATTTTGTCCAGCGTACTGCTCAGATCATCGACAATGTCCTCCGGTGTCTTCTGACCGAAGCAGCCGCCGAGCAGCAGAGAGAATACCAACATGAGCGCCAATGGAAATGCTGCCCGTTTCATTCAATGAACTCCTCCTTGTCTGCATTTTTCGACGAAGAAGGGCTCGCCTGTCTATTTCCTGGGAAATCTGTCAGTCCGATTTCCGATCAGCGCGCATCCTGTCATTCTCTCTGTTTGTCGCACATTGAGGTCGACTTGATCCCGCTGATCAGCAGCAAACTCCCAGTCCCGCCAGAACAGGTAGTCCCTCCTAATCTACGCGATATAAATCTATGTGCGACCTCGTCCCAATATGCAGACAAGTTTCAGTTCTTCGGTGCTTCTCCTTCCGTCCATTCCAAAACGACCTGGGCTACGGCATATTCCTTGCTGTGGGAAATACTGAGATGAACCCGCAGATGTTCTGCGTTTCTTCCAAGTCTTTGACAAGCGGCTTCACTAATTGTCATTTCAGGCTTCCCGCTGGGTGTGGAAATAATCTGCATATCATGAAATCCGACTGTTTTCCCGATACCGGTTCCCAACGCTTTTGCACCTGCTTCTTTTGCCGCGAATCGTCCGGCTACATACTCTGCGAGCCTGACTTCGCCTTTTCCTGCCATCTGCTCTCTTTCTGATTCCGTAAAGATTCGGTTCAGCAACTGAGGCTGCCGTTTTACAAGCGTATGTATGCGCGTAATTTCTACGATATCGGTCCCGATGCCAAGTATCATGTCCGTCTCTTCTCCCTGACTAAAGTTTGCTGTCAACATATCACTCTCCATCCATGATTGGCAAGTATGCATGCAAACAACCCCCGCAAAAGCTGCGGGGGTAAATGCGAAAACTTGTTATTCAGTCGGTTGTTGTCCTTGAACGGGAGCTTTTTGCGCAGCTTTTGCAGCAGATTGCTGGTTTTGGCGGCGCACTTCCGACACGTTGGTCTCACTTGCAAATTCAGTTGCATTGGTTGCAGTCTGGTTTTGCATCGCTTGGTTTTGCATCGCTTGGTTCATAGCTGCTGGGTTGTTCTTTTTCGGCACGTCTATTCACCTCCTCCACGTCACTGAGTATAATGTGCGCGGAGTCATAGGCTTGTATGCACCTCATTTGTATCCAGGAATTGCAACTGGACTCACTAAAAGGGGCAAAAACCTGTCCTTTTCTTACTCTGTCCAGGCAAAATCCGGTTTCTGGTGAATGCTCCCTGATGCGATCCGGCACACTTTGGACACTCTATTCGAAAGGAATCAGCAGGAACCCGGCTTGTTGATCACGAATCATTTGGCAATCCCTTATTTCGAGAGGAGAATCTACTATGGCCCGTACCATTATTGTTTATACACAGCAAACCTGTGGCCCTTGCCAAGAGGAAAAAATGTGGCTCACGCAGCAAAATGTCTCCTTCGAGGATCGAGATATCCGTGAAAATGACATTTTTTTCCAGGAAGCAATTTCGCTTGGCGCCAATATGACCCCTGTTACACTAATCGAAGAGGAAAACGGGGACCGCACCGTCATCCACGGATTTGACAAGGAACAATTGAAAAAAGCGTTGGATCTGGGCTGATCCAACGCTTTTTTCGTTATGACTTATCTGAGCGAATGAGCTGCTGTTTCCTGTTTGACTTTAACGATTGGCGAAACATCCGGTAAATGCTGCAAAATTTGCCGGATGGTTGGTGAGCACTCCGTATTGAGGGAGTAATACACCCATGGTCCCTTGCGTTTTTCCTTGACCAATCCGTGTGTTTTCAATTTGGCTAAGTGCTGAGAGACAGATGGTTGGGACGTTTGCAGAATCTCGACGAGATCTCGCACACAAAAGGATTGTATTTGCAAGAGAGCCATGATCGTCAAGCGTGTTTTGTCACCGAGCAGCTTGTAGATCTCAGACAAATACAACACCTGCATCAGATCTGTGTCCATAAAAACCCACCTTTGCCTTGCGTATCTGACTTTCAGTATACTACACAGACATAAGGCAGGGAAGATATGATTCGACAAATCCATGAACGTGTCCTACAACTCCTGCTGTCTCATGGCTTCAATCAGTTTATCTGCAGTTCGTGCAGCCAGTGCCATTACTGTATTGGTCGGGTTGCTCCCGCTCGAGGTAACAAATGTCGAAGCACCAGCAATAAACAGATTCGGTATATCATGGGACTGCCCAAATTCATTTACTACCGATGTATTCGGGTCATTCCCCATTCGGCAGCCGCCCATCAAATGAGCGGTATCGTCAACCACATGCTGCGGCTTTCCGCCCATCGCTTCGATCAATCGATTCATTTGCTTAATTGCATGAGCAATCATTTTCTGATCATTTTCACCATAGCTAAAGGTTACCTTGGGTACAGGCATCCCGTATTCGTCTTTTTCTCCGCTCAGGGTCACACAATTTTGCGGGTTGGGCAGGACCTCACCCACCAGCGTAACACGGGCATAGTGGTTGTAATCCAGCATCGTTTCCCTGAGTGACTTCCCCCACAGAAAACGCCCATCCAGCCGTTCGGCGGCGATCCCGCCCGCCATAGATACCGGGCGAGAACCATGGGCGTTGAGTGTATATCCTCTGGCAAAGCCTCGCTCCCGATCGGTTTCATAAAAATGTTGGGTCAGCGCCAAGACAGGAGTGCCTTTGTACAGCCTGACCTCATCGGGCAGAATCCCATACACATCCTGACTGGAATGCGGCATGATCGCTTTTCCCACCCATCCGCTGGAATTGGCCAATCCATCGGGGAAATGAGGCGTAGCCGAGTGAAGAAGCAGTCGCGGTGTCTCGACCACAAAGCCGGCGAGAATAATCACCCTCGCAGTCTGTCTGTAGGTCTTTCCATCATGCGAAAACACCACGCCGGTAACCCGCGAGCCATCTGTCAAGATTTCGGTGACCATACAGTCGGACAACACCTCTGCCCCCTCCTGGATCGCCTTGGGGATGTGGTGGATCAATCCGCTGTATTTGGCGTTTGGCATGCACCCTTGGTTGCAAAAACCGCGGTTGATGCAGGGCGGCCGACCGTCGAACGGACCAGACAAAATGGCCAGCGGCGCTACGACACTGTCCATCCCCAGCTTGGCACATGCCTCGCGAAACAACTGCGAGTTTGCACTGATGGGTTCCCGTACCGGGTACGGATATGGTCCGCGAAAGGCTCCCCAGGGAAAGTGGTCGGGGCCAGAGACGGCAATTTCCCGATCGATTTTATCGTAGTAGGGAGCCAGGTCCTGGTAGCGAATCGGCCAATCCTCCCCGACCCCGTCCACCGTTTTTGTCATAAAGTCGCTTTCATGAAATCGCAGAAACACACCGGTAAAGTGAACCGTTCCTCCCCCGACGCCTCGACCAGAGTTGTTATGGCCGAGGCGCAGAGGGTTTTTCCCGTCCACCAGCCGGGTTTCTTGCCAGCCCAAATTTCTCATCGTCAATTCGTCGCTGGCAAAATCGGTCTGCGGATTCCAAAAAGGTCCCGCTTCAATGACGACCACCTTCAGCCCTGCCTGTGCCAGTTCATAGGCGAGAACTCCGCCGGCCGCTCCCGCTCCCACAATACAGACGTCAGCGCCATCTGCGTATTTCCGCTGATCAAGCTGCTTGGATCGATGGCCTTGGTAGTGGTCACTATGATGGGTGACCGGGTCACGATTTTCCATCCGCTTTCGCCTCCCAGGGGTCGGTCAACCCTTTTTCTACCCGGACATAGCCGCGCGGATAAGCCGGACCGCCGTACCCGATATCGGACCAGACCAGCGGATGAGAATAATACGCGCTGACTGTGTCGTGCAGCAGCTTTTGAAAGAAGTCTTTAGCCTGTACCTGTGACCAGGAAGAAGCATGACTGGCCCGGTTCGCCGCGATTTCCTCCAGTACAGTCTGCTGCTCTTCTCGTTTTAAGGCAATAAAATCAGTGTGGTAGTGAAAGTGGCTCTCCTCGTTAATCCCGGCAAGGCCCATGCGGAAGAGCTCTTTTTTCGGGGGAAGGCCCACTTTTCGCTGCGATTCGCCAATCGGACTGGCCAGTGACTCATCCAGATGCTGCGTGACGTACGTCAGCACCTCCAACCTGTGTTCATCTACCAACACACTGACGATGGTCTGGAGCAGCATCGACTCTTCCTTGGTCAAAAACTGGCAGGCCACCTGTGGCGTTTTTCGACTGCCTACAATTTTCCGAGTGTGGGGGTCCCACTCGCTGTGCTCCTCCCAGACATCGTAAGCAGGGTAGTGACTATTTTTTGCCATCGCTGTTCACCCCCAGTACAGGGCCAGCAGCCCGAGCGCTGACATCGCCGTCATCATAAGGGGGAGCATGATCGGCGGACCCACGAGAAAGTTTTGACTTTGGGAATAGCCCCCTACACGCTGACCTACTCCAACCGTATGCAGATAAGCGCCATACAAGCCACCGACCAGTCCAATCCACATGAACAGGGCAAACAAGAGGCGCAGCCAGCCTGCATTGAGAAATGCCAAAACAATGGCGGTTACCGCAAACAGAGGGGCTTCAATAACGGGTATCCACATCGCCCAGTGACGAAAATTCTGCCGGGAATGAAACATGGTTACTTGCACAAAAAGCATCGAAAACGCAAGCCCAACAAACAGCAACAAGACCCTCTCCAAGGGCCACCCTTGCCACATCGCCATCTCCTCCTGAGATTCATTCCTTCATTACCTGAAGTTGCAGTTCCTATTTTTCCCTCCCTAACGAATGTTATCCTCATTTTTCCAAATGTGTGGTCACGAGAATCCACCATTTGGTTCAGCGCTTTTCCTCCAACTTCAAAATAAAAAAGAGCGACCATGATCGTCGCTCTTCCTCTGTAATCGTTCTTTTGTTCATCGACTCTTCCGCTATCTCTCTTCTTCCTCATTTCCACTCTTGCCTTTTTTATCCAAAGCGTCCCGTAATGTAATCCTCTGTCCGCTTGTCACAGGGATTTTGGAAAATGACCGGCGTGGAGTCGAATTCCACCAGCTCTCCGTTGAGGAAAAATGCTGTTTTGTCCGAAATGCGCGCGGCCTGCTGCATATTATGTGTCACGATGACAATCGTGTAGGTCGATTTCAAGTCCGCCAGCAGCTCCTCAATCTTTGCAGTCGAAATCGGATCGAGTGCGGAAGTCGGTTCGTCCATCAACAGGATTTGCGGATTGACTGCCAGTGCGCGTGCAATGCAGAGACGCTGCTGCTGGCCGCCCGACAAGCCCAGGGCTGACTTGTGCAGAACATCCTTCACTTCATCCCACAGCGCAGACGCCTTCAGACTTTTTTCCACAATCTCGTCCAAGGTCTGTCGGTCACGGATGCCGTGCAGTCTCGGACCATAGGCGATATTATCGAAGATGCTCTTGGGAAACGGGTTGGGATGCTGAAACACCATCCCGATGTTTTTACGGAGATGCTCAACATCTACTTTTCCACTGTAGATATCTTCATCAAATACCTTCACGGTACCCGTAATGCGTGTGTGGGGAACAGAATCATTCATCCTGTTCAACGTGCGTAAAAAGGTTGATTTTCCACAGCCTGAAGGGCCGATTAATGCTGTTATCGAGTCAGACTCAACATCCAGATCTATATGATGAAGGGCTTGCTGCTTACCGTAGTAGAGGTTCAACTCCCGTACTGAAATTACGCTCATACGGTTTTCTCTCCTTCGTCTCTCTTCTGTAATTGGTACGCCTAAAACTATACCTCTCGATTGTTGTCGGATTGTTTATGAATTATTAAGTTTCCATAAAGATTTCAGTCCGGGTAAAGATTTGGTAAATCTTCCTGCGAACCAATCGACTCTCTCATAGGCAATACCTACAATAGGACTAGAGATATGGAATAGGGGAGAGACATTGATGATCAACAGAAGAGCAGAAGCAAGCGGTGCCTCATTTCAGTACAAATCCATTTTCGCCAGACTTTTCTTCGGGACTTTAGTCATGGTTGTCAGCATGATGGCCATCACTGCCTTTTTTATCGGCTCCCAGGCAAAAACGATGCTGAATGAAAAAACCAAGCAGCAGTTGCAAGAAGCTTCTCTCTCTACCTTACAAGAGGTAAACAGTCGCGTAGATACCATCGCTACTTCTTTGGAATCCTTTTCTTCTACTTTTCGAAATGCAAAAGTCACCAACAGTCAGGTGTTTTCCATTTTTTCCGATATGGTTGAGAAAAACCCGATGATTTCCGAATTGCAGCTGGCAAAGCCGGACGGACATTATCTTACTTTTCCGGGATCACCGGTCAGCAGTGAGTACGATCCGCGAAAATCGGACTGGTTTCAGCAGGCGAGCCAACAGAAAACGCCGTACCTATCTGATGTCTTCCGTTTTTCGGAGACGGAGTTTCCCAAAATCGCGATCTCTCTTGCTTTGCACGATGACAACGAAGAGTTCGCGGGGGTCGTTGTCGCTTTTGTCTCCGTGCCCAAGCTGAGCGAGTTCATCGAGAACATCAAACTGGGGGAAACCGGCTATGTGATGGTGGTTGACCGTCATGGAAAGCTGGTCGCCCATCCCGATAAAACGTATGCGCTGCAGCGGCCCTCCCTGGATCATCTCCCTCTGGTTGGCGAGGTGATCGCTGGCAAGACGGGTGTCGATTTAATGAACCTGGATGGGACGGACTATTTCGCAGCGCACGACTACGATGAGCACTTACAATGGGGGTTGATCGTTCTAAAGGCGGTCGCTGAAGTAGAAAAAGAGGTTCGCAGTCTCCAGCTGACCATCCTGATCGTCTCGCTGCTGGGTCTGGCTGCACTGACCATTTTCCTCTTCCTGTACGTTCGAAAAATCACAAATCCGCTCAAAGAAGTACAGGCCAAGCTGTTTTCTTTCAGTGAAGGAGATCTCTATCAAACCATGAAGGTGGATACAGATGATGAAATCCGGCAGCTTGCAGACAGCTTCAACCGGATGAGTGAACAGATGCGCTCCATCATCGGCAAGATACAGGTGGTGATCACCGACGTCAAGAAAGTAGCTGATCATGTCGGATCAGGCTCCCGCCAGTCTCATGCGATGCAAGCCGAGGTGGCTGCCGCAACAGAACGCCTTTCAGCCGAGATGGAATTGCAGCAATCTCAGGTAGAACAGATTGATGCGATTGTCGCTGACATTACCCATGAAATTTCCCGTATCGCCGCCTCTATTCAGACCACGATTGAGAAAAACCGCGAGTCACGGAAACAAACGGCATTGGGTACGCAGTCAATCGAGCTGCTCACAGGCAACATGCAGACCATCTCTGATGATATGAAAGCTTCCCTGGAAGCCGCTGCCTCACTCCAGGGAACGATGGATGACGTAAAAGAAATTCTCGAACTGATCATACAGATCTCCAAACGCACCAAACTACTCTCGCTAAATGCCCGTATCGAAGCGTCTCGGGCCGGGTCGGCAGGTTTAGGCTTTGGCGTCGTAGCAGAAGAGATCCGCCTGCTCTCCGAACAGACGGAAGATGCCACTACCCGCATCCAGGAGGCCATCTCTTCCGGCCAGGAACGCATGAGTCTCGTATCTGAGCGGATGGTACAGACTGATCTTGCCACTGTCGAAGGAATCCAGACCTTGCAAAAGGTTACCGGCATTTTTGCCCAAATCGTGAAAATCGGAGATACGCTCACAGAGGAATTTGAAACCATTGGCAGCTATTCGCAAGCAATCCACGAACAAAGCCAACGAATCAAACGACGGGTCGACAAGCTCTCCCTCTCTGCACAAGAGGTCGTGGCCAGCACGCAGCAAACCGTGGCAGCCACCCAGGAAAGCTCTTCGTTATCTGAACAGTTTCTGCATGATTCCAAGCATCTGGGGAACATCGTGATCGATCTGGAACAAGAAGTTCGCTTTTTCCGAACAGATGAGAAAGCGGAATCGATGGCCCCGCCACTTTCGACCTCCCCCCTCACGGCAATCCCCCTTTCCAAATAAGAAGCATGGTACACTTCATTACCATCTGTGGATTCAAAAAGTCCCCTGGCAGATGATCTGCCGGGGGACTTACCCTGTGAATAACGGCCTGAGCCTGATCAACCGAAGCGACCGCTGATGTACGCTTCTGTCTTTTCGTTTTCCGGAGAGGTGAACATCTTCGCAGTATCATTCATCTCAACCAGCTCACCCATCAGGAAGAACGCGGTTTTATCAGAGATGCGTGCTGCCTGATGAAGATTGTGCGTGACGATTACGATGGTATACTCTTCTTTCAGCTCCAGGACCAGCTCTTCGATTTTCATCGTGGAGATGGGGTCGAGAGCGGATGCCGGTTCGTCCAACAAAAGAATAGTCGGCTCCATCGCAATCGCGCGGGCGATGCAAAGCCGCTGTTGCTGCCCCCCTGACAAGGACAGGGCCGATTCACGCAAGCGATCCTTTACCTCATCCCAGAGCGCCGCTTTGCGCAAACTGCGCTCGACCAGCTCATCCAGCTCCTGTTTCCCCTTAATCCCGTGGAAGCGCGGAGCAAACGCGATGTTTTCATAAATCGATTTAAAAAAAGGATTCGCCCGCTGAAACACCATGCCAACGACCTGACGCAGACCTTCCATGTTCATTTGTTCGTGATTGATCACATCAATGCCGTCGATCACGATAGAACCCGTGACACGGCAGCTCGGCACCAAATCATTCATTCGGTTCATGCTGCGCAACAATGTCGACTTCCCGCAGCCGGATGGACCGATAAATGCGGTGACGGAATGGCGCTCAATATCCATGTTGATATTGGTGACTGCGCGTTTTTCCCCATAGTAAACGGAGACATCGCGCACTTCCATGATCGTGTCTGCTACTGTGTTTGCTTGCATCTTTCTCCCCCTCTTCCTACGATCTGCCCGATGTCATTTTTTTATAGAGCCAGTTGCCAAACCAGCGAGCCGACACGTTAAACAGCAGGACAGCCAGGATCAGAACAGCAGCCGCTCCATCGGCAACATCCCGCGCATCTGGCGTTAGACCTTCACTGTTGACTTTCCAAATGTGAACAGCCAAGGTTTCCGCTGGACGGAATGGATTTAACGGAGAGGTAGAGCTATTTAGGGTAAAATCAGTGAAATTGAGATCGGGAGAAGACATGCCTGCCGTAAACAGCAAAGCCGCAGCTTCACCAAATACCCGTCCGGAAGCCAGGATGGCCCCCGTGATGATGCCTGGCAAGGCTGCCGGCAATATCACCGACACGATCGTCTTCCATTTGGTGATCCCCAAAGCGAGACTCGCTTCCTTTTGGCTTTGAGGCACATTTCGCAGGGCATCCTCCGTAATTCTCACCAGTAACGGAAGGTTGAAGACGGTCAAGGCCAAAGCACCGGAGACCAGGGTATACCCCCATCCCGTCATCGTCACGAACACCAGAAGTCCAAACAGCCCCACAACAATGGAGGGAAGAGAAGACAGGACTTCAATACTGGTACGGATAAACTGGGTGAACTTGTTTTCCGGCGCGTATTCCGCCATATAGATACCCGCGCCGATCCCCAGCGGCAAGGCGAACAGCATGGTCAGAACCAGCAGATAGAAAGAGTTGAACAACTGCGGACCAATTCCCCCGCCAGCCTGTGTAATGCTAGGCGGTGAGGTAAGAAAATCTACGGTGAGCTTGTGCCCGCCCTGTGACAGAATAAACCCGAGCATGCCGACAAGGGCCATGATGATGAGAAACGCAATCAATGTGAGAACGACTGTTGCCGTGCGATCAAGTATCTTGGCTCTCATTTATTTACCAACTTCTTTCTGCTGAGAATGCGTAAGATCAAGTTGAATACAAATGACATCAATAAGAGCAGCAAGGCCATTGACCATAAGGCGTTATTATAAGGCGTTCCTTGAATCGTATTTCCCATATTCAGCGTAATTCCGCTCGTCAGAGTGCTGATCGGGTCGAGCAGTCCGCCAGGCAGCTTGGTTGTGTTTCCAATAACCATCTGTACAGCCAGCGCTTCCCCAAACGCACGAGCCATACCCAATACGATCGCGGTCAAGCATCCAGGCAAAGCGGAATGCAAGACAACATTCCAAATGGTTTGCCAACGCGTCGCTCCCAGAGCCAAAGAGGCATTGCGAAGATCTTGCGGCACGGCTTCGATGGCATCTGTAGCCACACTCGTGATCGTCGGCAGAATCATCAGCGCAAGCACAAGCCCCCCTGCCAACAGGCTGAAGCCCAGGACATCAAAATGGCCGCGGATAAACGGCACCAGCAGGGTAAGACCGACGTACCCGTATACCACGGACGGAATGCCCACCAGCAATTCGATAACCGGCTTCAATACCTTTTTTCCGAATCTCGGATAGATTTCCGTCATGAAAATGGCTGCACCGATCCCCAACGGTGCGGCAATGAGTGCTGCCAGCATCGTAACCAAAAACGAACCTGTAATAAACGGGAGCACACCAAAAGCAGCTGGCTCGCCTTCCGGGTCCCATTTTAATCCGGTTAAAAACTCTTTAATTTGAACCCCATCGAAAAAGAACGTTGTCAGACCTTTCGATGCAATAAAGTACGTGATCGATACGACCACTGCCACCAATAACCCGGCACAGATCATCGCAATCGTTTTTCCAGTCAGGTTTTGTACGTACTGGCGTTTGTTGCGCGTCAACAATTTCTTGGCCAGATAGTCGGTCCGCTCCCCTTTGTTTGGAGTGTGATGGTCGCTGATGATATTGCTTTTGATCACAGTGGTCCCTTCAGAACGACGACTCATAATCTCCCTCCATATACGTAGCAAAATGAGGGGTAGTGGGTCCCCCTCTATTCTGCTAGCAACATATTTCTCTCTCTTACTTTTGGTTTACCTTTCCGTCTGCCGTGCGTTCTACCTTCATCTCGGTGATCGGCAGGAAGCCCAGTTGAGTAATGGTTGTCTTTTGTGTTTCTTCGCTCATGATATACTCCAGGAACGCTTTTGCTGTACCTGTTGCTTCACCTTTTGTATACATGTGCTCATATGCCCATACTGGATATTTGTTCGTCGCGATGTTTTCCCCGTTTGCTTCGACGCCATCCAGCTTGAGAGGTTTGACTGTGTCATTGAGATAGGACAGGGCCAGATAACCGATGGCACCAGGTGTTTCTGCGATAATTTTGCGAACCGTACCGGAGGAATCCTCAGTGATGCCTTCTGCTTCTTCATTGCCGTCCAGAGCAAAGGTGTGGAAGGTTGCACGTGTACCGGAGCTCTTCGGACGATTTACCAGCGTGATTTTTTGGTCTTCTCCGCCAACATCTTTCCAGTTGGTGATTTTGCCTGTGAAGATGTCAATCAGTTGTTGCTTGGTCAGGTTGTCCACTGTGATTTTCGGGTTCACAACAGCGGCCATGCCTACTACTGCTACTTTATGGTCGACCAGCTCGTTTGCTGGAATTCCTTTTTTCTCTTCTGCGAAAATATCAGAGTTCCCAATAGTTGCTGCCCCACTTGCTACCTGGCTCAGACCCGTTCCGCTTCCGCCGCCTTGCACTTGGATTTGTGCGCCGGCATTTTTCGCCATGAAATCTTTTGCAGCTTGTTCAACCAGTGGCTGGAGAGCTGTAGAACCAACGGCCGTTACAGGTTCGCTGGACACTTCTGCCGGCTTTTCGGAGCTGCCTTGATTGGCGTCAGCAGGTTGCGCTGCCGGTTTTTCCGATTGTGCTGGCGCAGCCGGTGCCGCATTGTTGCCGCTGCCACATCCTGCGAGCAGTGCACCTACAAAAGACAAAGCGATAAACATTTTACTGAGTTTTTTCATCTGATGAAAATCCTCCTTAGAGATCTGTGTTTTTCTCTTTACATGACAAATCATACAGGCCGAATGTTGTTGTATTGTATTGGCTTTGTAAAGCTTTCTTAAAGATTGGGGAGATCTAGACTAAAAAATAGGAAGTGTGGGCAAACTGACAGGCTTTGCTCGTCAGCCAGATCGCGTGTACGCTGGTCGGGATCGCCGGCATTTACTCGATCAAATTTTGGGTCGAGGATCGGGAGCAAACCTAGATCCAAAGGCAAAGCCCGGAGTATTTGCACTCCGGGCTTTGTTTTTCAGTTTTTGGGCAACTTGTAGTGGATCAGTGCTTATTGTAGGAATTGACTCCAGATGTTGGTATAATTTGGAACAACGGTTGACGGGTGGTTTTATTACGCAAATAGCAGTGACGATTATAAATTATACAAAATAAAGTCGGATGGAAGTGAACGAACCAAATTGTCCGATGATAAGATCGGTTCTCTAGTCGTTGCCGGAGATTTGATTTTTCTACAGTAATTATTCTGACGGCGACAAATTATATAAAATGAAAACAGATGGAACGGGAAAAATAAAGATTTCCGATGATACAGCTACGCGAATAAACGTTGCTGGTGAATGGGTGTTTTATTGGAAAGATCGTTTTCGGGAGAATCTGTACCGCGTAAAGTGGGATGGAACCGATAGACAAAAGGTTCGATAAGCGATTACAGCTCCTTCCGGCAAGTGATCACAAAGCAAATCTTGATGGCTCGCCTTGCGTAATACGGAAAGGAGCCGAACATGGTATATGCTCGGCTCCTTTTGATAGATTCGCCTGTTGATCCTCTGGCGCTTACCTCTTTTAACGTGTCAACGGTTCGTCGATACTCACATGACCCATCAGCGAATCTGTCGGTTTCCCGTCTACCAGGATCACAATCTTCTCAATCTCTTTGAACTGAAACAGCGTTTCACGCAGCGCATCAATCGCCATTCCTTCTCCGCTTGAGCCGAGGTTGTAGACGTTTTTGCTGTCTGTATCAATCGTCAGAGTCCCTTTGTCAAAGGTGACGCTGTGATAGTGAAAGTCTTTCCACAGTGGAAAATGTTCCTTTTCTTTCGGTTTTTCCAGGAGTGTGATCGCCTGCTTGTATTTGTCCAGATCGTCCGCATACGCGATTTCCTGCTGCTCCTTGATCATTTCCATGAGATTGTCATCCGAGTAATAGACGGTGATGGTCTGCTTTGTTTTTTCCGGTTCTGCTGCAGGCTGTCCCGAGGTTCCGGGTGTCTCCGTTTGCTCTGCAGGCGGCTGTGCTTGCGGCGCTTTTCCCTGCCCGCATCCAGCTACCAGGAGTACGGCTACTGCCGCTGTCAGCCAAAAAGTTGTACGCTTCATTGAAAGCCTCCCTTTCCCAATTCCCTTCCAGCATTAATAGTAGGATTGATAGTACTCACGGATTGCTGCCGCAAGCGCTTCGGCTACTTTTTGCTGGAAAGCAGGGGATGTCAGTTTGGCATTCTCCCCAGGATTGGAGAGGAAGCCTGTCTCCGTCAAAACAGCAGGCATCTTCGTATGCTTAATGACGTAAAACCCTGTGTTTTTTACGCCGCGGTTCGGGAATTGCGTCGCTCCTTGCAGGTGGCGATGCACCACTTCGGCAAACGCTTTGCTGTTTGCATTATAGTAGAAGGTTTCTGTTCCTCCGGCCGTCTGGTTGGTAAACGAGTTGGCATGAATGGACAGGAACAGATCAGCATCCCGCTCGTTGGCAAACGCTACTCTTTCCTCCAGCTTCAAGTATTCATCGGTGGTCCGGGTAGCCTCTACCTGAAACTCCGGATACTGCTTCAGCAGCTGAACAAGCTTGTTTGCAACCGATAATGTGAATTCCTTTTCGTGGTTGCCGTTTACACCGCTTGCCCCTTTGTCGCTGCCGCCATGTCCGGCGTCCACCACGATCCGGAACCCGGTCTTTTTCGGCACCGGATTCAGCTTAACCTCGATCCCCTCGCTGGTATACTCCAGATTATACGCGCTCTTTTGGTTTAGCTCAATAACCACGCGTACGGTTTGCGGCGAAGAGCTGTATTGACTGTAGCGAACATCTGCGATCAGCTCTGATTTTCCGGCAGGTTCGCCTGAATCTTTTTGGGAAGCGTTCATTTCTGACACTTCTATATCCTCGTCCGCTTGTTCGGAAGTGTCTGCTTCTTGTTGGTTTTCTTTACTGACTTCGGTATGTACATCATCCCGGTCAGCCTCCAGCTCCTTGCTGGACACTTCCCTTTCGTCAGAGCGAGCCTTTTCGGACTGGCTTCCTTTTTCCAGCTTGTCCAGCAAATCCTGATCCAGCTCGGTTTGCGGAAGATCCAGAACAATTCGATGCGGACCCTGGAGTACAAACGCATTGGCTGTCACGGCGAGCGATGTCTGAATCCGCACGACCTTGTCATCATAACGAACTGCACTCAAATGGGCGAGACGTTCAATGTCGACCTGGTTTTTCTCCTGCTTCCAGGTAAATTGGCCGCCTAGCTCCTCTTCCAACACTTCCAAAGGCAGGGTCAGCTCACCATCGATGGTGAATCCACGCTCGGGATGCTTCCATACGTGTGCGCTTTTCCCCGCTGACTCAGCAACGGCCTGGGCTGACAGATAAAGCTTGTCCCCCTGTTGAAACCCTTTGATTCCTTTGGTTGGCTTGTTTCCATTGAAGCGTATGTCCGGGCTTTCATTGGCAATGACGGTGCGCGAAGCGTTGTCCCAGCCTACCGTTACCCCCAGCGATTCCGCGACGAAACGCAAGGGAAGCAGCATACGCTGATTCCGCATAAGCGGTACCGCATCCAGCTGGACTTTCTTTCCGTTTACCAGCGCATTTTTTGATCCGACCGTAAGCTGCAGCTTTTGCTGACCGAGTTCAATAACGGCGGTCCTGGTGTCCTGATTCCAATCCACCTGCGCTCCCAGACCTTCTGCAATCACTCTCACCGGTACCAGGGTGCGCCCTTGTTCGATGATTGGCGGCACATCCGGTTTGACCGCTTGTCCGCCGATCAAAAGCTGAACGGCCTGCTCCGCGTTGTTCCCCGCTGCGGCTGCCCACCCGGGGAAGATCAGCAGGAACAACAGTGCAAATAGTGGATACAAACGTGTTTTCATTCTGACCTCCTTCTTGATGTTGTACGTTTGGCAAATGAAACCCAGTTCTGTTGCGCCATATGGTTAGACGCATGAGGACACGCAAAGTTTGTAGTCTTTTGGTACCAAATCCGGTCGGAAAGTATAAAAAAGTGCCGAAAAACGGCACATGATCGCTTCGACCTTCCTGGCCGTAGTTGACGGTTTCGGATAAATCCTTGCGGAGACTTTGGTTCTAACCCCATCAACGCCATTCCCTACCTACCGCTGTGATTTCCTTCCCTTTCGGCCCAAGTCTCAGTCCGCCATTAGTCAAAAATTGTTGAATCATGGCGAAAACTTTCGGGTTAGACAACACGTTTGTTTTCACGAAGACGGTATAATGGGAAGACGCTATAATAGGTAGAAAGGGAGGATATGATGATAAAAAAACAGCTACTTTGGCTTGTTGTTTGTCTACTCCTTATCGGTTGTAATAAAGAAACGGCCAATGAACTTTCCCTGGATACCGTTGTTCAGGCTTTTTCGTCTAACAATGTGCAGCTTGAAAAAGCTGAGTATGATGGAGATTATTTCCGTCTTCACCGCCAAACACCATCCAAATACGTGTTAAATGGGAATGTTTTATTTATCTACACTTTTGCAACCCCTGAGGATGCGCAACAAGGGTTGAACGATTTCTTTACCCAAACTGAACAATTGAACATCGTGATTCCTAAAATTTTTCAAGCTAGGAACGCTTTGCTTTTCTATCTTACTTCTGAACCGAGAACGGACCCCTTTTTGCAAAGAGATCTGGATATCCTGGCGGTCGTCACTTCCCTCAACGAGGATATTCAAGGGTAAGGGCTGCCGAAAAAACTCGGCAGCCCGTAGCGGTCTCTCCTGCTATTCTGTTTCCTGTTGACTGCTTTCAAACTGATTGAAGAATCCTTTTTTCGGGCCAGCTTTCGTCTTTTTCACTGGCGGCGTATCTTCGTGTGCGATCAGATAGACGGCAGCTCCGACGATTTCCGCTACCTCCTGCAGTTTTGCCTTGCTGATCTTGTCGATTGTGTCCTCTGGCGTATGGTACCACGGCTCAGTTGGCGAATGGATAAAGAGCGCAGCCGGAACTCCTACTTCCGAGAAAGGCACGTGATCGCTTCGACCTTCCTTGCCGTAGTTCACCTTTTCCGACAGGCGAGCGCCCACACCTGATCCCAGATCGGTGACGATATTCGCCTTGCCATCTACGGTAAACATCGTCAGCTTGCCCGCATCGCGGCTGCCAACCATGTCCAACTGGAACATCCCCACGGTGCGCCCAATCTCATCCTCCGTCAGTGTGTCAACATAGGCGTAAGAGCCGAGCAATCCATTTTCCTCTGCACCAAAGGTGATAAAGCGCAGCTCGGTATCGTTCGGTATATCAGACAGGACTCTCGCCAATTCCAGAGTCGTAGCCGTACCGGAAGCATCGTCATTGGCTCCTGGAGCACCTTCCACTGAGTCATGGTGAGCACCTACGATGACAATCTGCCCGCTATCCTTTTCTTTATCAGGTTTCTTCGTAGCGATTACATTGTGGGAGGTGCTTTCACTCACCTCTGCTCCTTCAACCGCCACGGTCACTGTCAGGGTTTCACCTGCCTCCAGCTTCTCCAGCAGCTCCTCACCCTGTGCTTTGCTCAGACCCAAAACAGGCACAAAATCACTGTTTGTTCCTCCCAATGTCCCATTCATTGCACCCGAGGCGTTGTTGAATATCACAACCGCTTCGGCGCCTGCACGCGCCGCATTCAGGACCTTGTCGGCAAAGCTGATATCGCCGCGTTTGATCAGCGCAATCTTGCCGCTCAAATCAACTCCTTCCAAGTCGCTGGCGAGTCCTAACCCCGCGTAAACAAGTTCCCCTGTGGCTTGTCCATTTACGCCGTATGAAAAGTTACTGATCTCCCACTCGACATCCTCAAGCTCGCTGATCGAAAGAGAAATATCATCTGGCCCTTTGTAGCTTTGGAACGTAAATGGTTGCACCTGTGTGTCATAGCCGAAGGATGTAAATTTTTCCTCGATGAATCTCACTGCATTGTGCTCAGCTTCCGTCCCTGACACTCGCGGCTCCTTGGACAGATAATCAATCGTGTTATAGATGTTATCAGCATTGATCCTCTTCAGAATCTTGTTGTCGAATCCACTGTCAGGCTGTGGTGCTGCATATGCAGGGAGACTAAAGGCAAGGCTGGCTAAAATCGCGAAGGGGAGCATCTTCCTTTTTAACATTTTTTCTTCTCCTCCCAAAATTTGGTATTACCTTCTATTATCAGCGTATTCCTGTTGTTTGTGTAGTCTGAATCACCAGACAATTTCGCTGTCCATCCGACAGATTATACAAACTCCTCCTTCGACAAAGAAAGGCTTCGCCCATAAAGAGCGAAGCCTATTTTCTATCTCCATATACGCCTTTCCCTGCGACTTACCGGTGTGATTCCCTTTCCTTTCAGCCCAAATCCCCCCAATCCCCCCAGTCCACCATTGGCCAAAAATTGTTGAATCATGGCGATAACCGCCGGGTTGGACAACACTTTGATCGACTCGCTTACCTTGGGGTTCTTCAATTGCGGAATCACCCCCCCGAGCTGTGGGAGCAAGGGAAGCAAATCCTCTAAAGGAAGTGCACTCTTTGGTTTTGGCGGTTCGATCTCGACCGGGGTCGAACGCCGTCTGCCAAACAAGAACCCACCGCGTGGACGGAAAGGCTTCTTTACCTGTATGCGACTGAGGGTATCCTTCATCTCCTGAATATCCGAACGCATTTGCTGCATTTCCCGCAAAACTTGTTCGTTACCGGAGTTTTGAGACTCGGCTATCCGGTTGATCGCTTCTTCCAGTCTGGCATGCGCAAGGTTTTTTTTCGGTTTCCCCTTTGTTTTTGTTGCGATCGGACCCACCTCCCTCCTTTCATTTCGCCATTATTTTTTGAATTTCCGTTTGATGGCGTTCAGGTCGTTGGCGCTCACTCCTTTTTTAGACAATTTGTTCATCAGGCTGCCGACATTTTCGTTTCTGGCCATCTTGCGAAACTGCGCCACATACCCGTTCAGTTCCTGCTCGGTAAAATTCTTTCCGGACTTTTTCCCCACCTCGCGAATCACTTCTTTTATACCGCTGTCGGTCTTTAGCTTATCTTTGGGGATAGAACCCACAATACTGAGCAATTTCCCGATATCCATCTTTTCTTCCCCTTCCTGTGTATCTGTACTCCTTTTTACTCTATGTAACGAAAGGGGCGGGGGATTGGTCATTTGTCCCATGCGGGCAAAAAAAGAAGAGAGCACGCAGTGTGCCCTCTTCTCCCAAAGACTTTCTTATTCCACAGTAGCCCATTTCCAGTCTACGTCGCCGAGACCGCTGATGACTACGCCTTTTACATTGTCTTTTTGTACCCAGGATTGCGTGTAGAAGTAGATCGGCATGATCGGCATTTCATCCATCAGGATTGCTTCTGCATCGCCGAGAACTTTCATACGCTCATCGTGGTTTTGGATCGTAGCGGATTTGATCAGGAGCTCCTTGTATTTAGGATTTTCCCAACGAGTATCGTTGTTTCCGCCGTCTTTGTCTCTATACAGCTCGAGGAAGTTGATTGGATCGTTGAAGTCACCCAGCCAGCCCATGCGGCCGACTTGGTAGTTTCCTTGGTGCAAGTCTTCCAGGTAAACTTTCCACTCTTTGTTCTCCAGCTTTACATCTACGCCGAGATTCTTTTTCCATTGGTCTTGAATCGCTTCGGCGATCTTTTTGTGACCTTCGGAAGTGTTGTAGGAAAGAGTGATTGCTGGCAGTTTGCTGAGGCCCTGCTCTTTCAGACCCTCTTCCAGGAGTTGTTTCGCTGTTTCGATATCGTGATCTTTGAAGTAACCGTCTTTGTTGATAGCCATGGACATTGGCAGAGCACCCATTGCCGGGATTTGACCGGTTTGCAGGATGTTGTCGATCAAAGATTGACGATCGATCGAGTATGCAAAGGCTTTACGGATTTTGGCGTTGTTAAAAGGTGCCTTTTCCGTGTTGAATTTGTACCAGTAAGTACCGGCGATCGGTTGAGACTTCATTTTGCCAGACTCTTTCAATGCAGGGATTGCATCGGTCGGCAGCGCGCTCGTAGGAGAACCGGCCCAATCGATTTCACCGTTGTCAAACATGGACAGCTCGGTATTCTCGTCTTCTACCATCGCGAATTCGATTTTGTCCAGCTTCACAGTGTCTTTATCCCAGTAGTTATCATTTTTCACGACAACCAGTTTGCTCTTGTGCTCCCAGGACTCCATTTTGTAAGGACCGTTACCCACGTGGGTTTTGGCTTCTGTCGCCCATTTTGCGTCAGCTTCCACAACTTTTTGGTTCACAGGGAAGTAAGTTGGGAATGCAGTCAGCTCCAGGAAGAACGGAGTTGGGTTCTCCAGTTTCACTTCCAGTGTTTTGTCATCCAGCGCTTTTACGCCTACATCGTCCTTGCCAGCTTTGCCTTTGTTGAAGGCTTCACCATTTTTAACATAGTACAGCTGGTAAGCGTAGTTGGAAGCTGTTGCTGGATCAAGGGCACGTTTCCATGCGTATTCAAAATCCTTCGCGGTTACTTCATCGCCATTGCTCCATTTGGAATCGCGGAGATGGAAGGTATATGTGAGACCGTCTTCAGAAGTTTCAATCTTTTGTGCCACGGATTCATGAGGTTGACCGTCAGCACCAACGCGAGTCAAGCCGTCGAAGGTTGCACGGATGATCGCTGCGGAAGTCGTGTCCTCAGAAATACCCGGGTCTGCTGTAGGCGGTTCGGAGTGAAGATTCAGTTTCAGAACTTTCGGACCACTCTTTTCCGGAGCTGCCGCTTGCTGATTGTTGTCGCTTGGCTTTTGACCGCTATCAGCCGGTTGTGCGCTGTTACCGCCGCAACCTGCGAGGGCTGCACCCAGAACGAGAATGGAGCTCATTGCTACGAAAATATTCTTTTTCATGCCACTTGTCCCCCTTGTCTAAATCTTTTATCAATATACATCCTTTTATATTCTTTTTAAATAAGTTTTACGATGATTTAATAAAATTTTATTTGTTTATAAAAATTTTTATAAATTAATAAAAAAATATTTATTGATCGAATCTCATGCATCGCTCTATTTATTTTTTCTAATCCGCTCCATGACCAGTTTTATCAAAATCTTAATTGTTTTTTAAAGGTAGTTTATCAATTCATTGTTATCCTTTTTAGGAAATCCTCCCCATCACTCTTTTTAAGAAAGGAATGTAACGATGAAAAAAACAAGAAAGATCGCTGCACTCGCGGTATTGTTCGGGTTGACGCTGTCCATTCCCTTTCAAACCAATTCGACAGAATCACTCATGCTTGCCAAAGCCAATGCAGAAACCAAAGTGGCCAAATCCAAGAATGTCATTCTGATGATCGGTGACGGGATGGGCCCGACACAGGTAACGGCAGCACGCCTGTATGCCAACAAGTTTTACAAGCAAGAGAAACTGGAGCTCGACAATTATCTGGTGGGTGCAGCTACGACATTTGCTGATCCGGGCGTAGCCGACGGAGTCTTTCAATCCGGGATCGTAACCGACTCTGCTTCCGCAGGCACCGCCTTTGCAACGGGCAATAAAACGTACAACGCCGCCATCTCTGTTTCCAACGCGGATGTTTCCCGTCCCTTTGCTTCCTTTATCGAGGCCGCTCATGATCAGGGGCTGGCCACAGGTCTCGTCACGACCGCCCGGATCACGCATGCGACTCCCGCTGTTTTTGCCAGCCATGTCAGACAGCGTGATAATGAAACCGCTATTGCCTCTCAGTATCTGACTTCCGGAGTTGACGTACTGATGGGCGGCGGCAAAAGCTTTTTTGTCACCAAAGAGGAAAAGGGAAAGCGCACTGACAAGAATATTATCGAAGACTTTACAGCAGCCGGGTACAAGTACGTGGAGGACAAAAAAGGCCTGAATGCGATTAAGCCAACGGATGGCAAGGTGCTTGGACTGTTCGCCAACTCGCACGTAGATTATGTCATTGACCGTAAAGAAAGCACTCCATCCCTGGCAGACATGACGAAAAAGTCCTTGGAGATCCTCTCTCAAAATAAGAAAGGCTTCGCCATCATGGTAGAAGGCGGCCGGATCGACCACGCTGGACATGCCAACGATATTCACAGCAATGTCGAAGAGACACTGGACTTCGATGCCGCGGTGAAGGTAGCCATGGATTTTGCGAAGAAAGACGGAAACACGACCGTCATTATTTCCGCTGACCATGAAACCGGAGGACTCTCTCTGTCCCGTGACAACATCTACGAAGTGAATCTCGAGGATTTCAAAATGCTGAACAGCTCCTCTGAAGTGATTGGTGCGGAACTGAATAAGGAAACGGTGAAAACAAAAGAAGATGTGAAAAAAATCCTGTCTGCCTATACCACGTTTTCGTTTACAGATGAGGAACTCCAGCAAATCCTGGACGGCGACGGCTCTTCCTACAAACGCGAGGGTGCGCTTAATGCTGTTGTTGCGAAGCATGCCATCATTGGTTGGACAGGTCATGGCCACTCCGGTGTGGATGTCGGCATTTGGGCATTCGGTCCGGCAAAAGAAAGCCTGCGCGGCCTGCATGACAATACAGAACTGGCAACCGTCGCTGCACAAACCATTGGTGTCGATCTGCAAAAGGCCACGAAAAAACTGCAAGACAAATATCTCTACCCCGTCTTTAAAATTGATCGGGAAGGAAAGGTGCTGTTCCCGGCTGCCGAAATGTATGCTGCCTTTGGTTTGAAACAAAACGGAGATGTCTTCGAGAAGCCTTCCCTCTCGATTACGGTTCCGAAAACAGGAAACACGATCACGGTCAACGGAAAGCCTTTGCAACTGTCTGCTCCGATCGATGTGGATAACAACAGCGTCTATCTGCCACTGGAGGCTTTTGAACAGGCGATCGGCAAAAAACTCTCGTGGGATTCCCTGTCTGAGCGAATTGTGATGGAATAAAACACTGCGACACGATCAGGAGGCAGGTATTTTCCCTGCCTTCTGCTATTTTTCTGCTTTCCAGGCAAGGAGGTTGAAAGATGATACTCGTACAAAATCTGAGGAAGACATACCGGATAAAAGCGGAGGAATTGCCCGTGCTGGATGTCCCCTCTTTTCATGTGGAACAAGGGGAGCAGGTCGCGATCATCGGGCCTAGCGGTTCCGGGAAAAGCACACTGCTCCATCTGATTGGCGGCGTATTGTCGGCGGATAGCGGACAGCTTCTCGTAAACGGTCAGGATCTCACCAAAATGAATGAACGGGAACGCGACCATTTTCGCTCGACACAGATCGGGTACATTTTTCAGGACTTTCACCTGATCCCCAGCCTGACCGCGGAAGAAAATGTGCGGCTTGTCTTGCCCAAAGGTGATGCCCAGACTCAGAAAAAATTGCTTCAGGAATGGTTTGGGCGGGTCGGTCTGGAGAAAAGACGCACTCACCGTCCGACCGAGCTTTCTCGTGGCGAGCAGCAGCGTGTGGCGATGATCCGTTCCCTCATCAATCAACCCCGTCTTGTTCTGGCGGACGAACCTACGGGAAGCCTGGATTGGGAAACGGCGCAGCAGATGATGAGTTTGATGCTGACGCTTTGTCGGGAGGAAAACCTGACGCTTCTCTGCGTTACGCATGATCTGCCATTGGCGAAACAATTTCCCCGTATCGTCCAGATCGGAGAGATCAACCAGACGATGCATGCATCCAGAAAAGAGGTGGCCATCCGATGAACGCCTTTCAGCTCATCTACCGGAACATCCTTCATCGGAAGACTTTGTCTCTTCTCTCACTGCTCTCGATCGCCATCGCATCCAGTCTGCTCGTGCTGATTTTCCTGGTTCAAAACAGCACAGAAGAAGGAGCCGCCAAGGGGTACGGCCCTTTTGAACTGGTCATTGGTGCATCCGGCTCGGATACGCAGCTGGTATTGAACACCTTCTATCATGTCGGAGTGCCAGTCGGGAATATTCCGTACGCCCTGTACGAAGAGGTAAACGGCAATTCAAATGTAGATGTCTCCTATGCGATGAACAGGGGTGACTCCTGGCGGGGCTACCCGATTATCGGGATCGACTCCGGGTATTTTCAGACCCGTTATCAGATCGCCCCGCAAAGCGGTCAATGGTATCAGCATACAGGTGAGGCTGTCGTCGGTTCTCATGTGGCGCAAGCATTAGGGGTAAAGATCGGCGATACGTTTCACGGAAGCCACGGAATGGTGGCTGGACTGGATGAGCATGAGGAAGACGGTCATGGCGGGCAGGATGAGCATGCGGGACATGAGGAACCTGCGGGACATGAAGAGCATGCCGAGCATGACGGGCATGACCAAGCCGAACATGCTGCGCAGGGCCACGGCGACCACCATCATGACTTTCAATACAAAATCGTCGGCATCCTCCCGCCTCTGCACACGGCTGACGACAAAGGGATTTTTACCACGCTGGATTACGCCTGGGCCGTTCACGGCGAACAAGATTCTCCCGATAAAATGATCACGTCGCTGCTGGTGAAACCAAAGGGGCTGCTGGAGCTGCAAACACTGAAATTGAAGTACAGCAAAGCAGAAGGAGCACAAGCCGCATACAGCAGCAAGGTCGTCGCCAATCTGTTGAACATGATCGATTCCGGCACCGTAATTGCCCGATTTATGGCGATGGTCTGCTTTGTCCTGGCCGCCATCTCTCTCCTGCTTTCCCTGACAGCCGCCTCCTCGGAGCGCCGTCGCGATGTAGGTTTGCTCCGACTGCTTGGCAAATCTCGGTTGTTTGTCATGAACACCATCGTGCTGGAAGGGATTTTGCTGACAATCACTGGCGTTTTGCTCGGGCTCCTGCTGGGTCACGTCGGGGCCTGGCTGCTGCATGATGTGATCTTTGATGCTACCGGCATCTCTGTAAAAGCATGGAGCTTCTATGCCTATGAAGTCTATTTGCTGGTTGGCGCCGTCGTTCTGGGAACACTGGCCTCTTTATGGCCTTCCTTCAGAATGTATCGCGTCCATCCCGTGGAACTTTTTCGGTAAAGGAGGAAGTAGAATGATCCACTCTCGTCAAATCGTCTGGTTGCTCGCGGCTGTTCTGCTCGTGCTGCCGGGATGCGGCAAACAGACCGCTCAGGTGGTCGTCTCCGAAGAAGCACCGGCCCCGGATTTAGCCGAAGCCAATCCGGCACTGGCGGAGCCAGCCATTTCGGAAGAACCGCAGGAAAACCCGGAAATGCAGCCGGAACAAGCTGAGACGAAGACGGAAGCAGAGACAGAAGCAGGAACACCCCCTCCATCTGAGACAAACGATCCTCTCGAAGACGCACAAGCGTCTTCGGAGCAGCAGGATGAAAAACAGAAGACACCGGCTGACTCGGCGAAAGAACCCGTTCGGGCAAAGTCCGCAAAGCCAACCAATCAGCAAGCGGCTGGTGCTGCCCCAAACAAACCGGCTAAGCCGGCTGTAGCCGTCCAATCACCAAAGAAGCAAACAGATGCGGTGGCAGCGGCAGCATCCCCTCCCCCTCCGAAGGCAACCAAGGTCAACGCAGAGGGCAAGCCGATCATTTCCTTCAACGATTTTTTTGACAATGGGGATCGCTCTACACCGTCTGATCGATTTTGGGATCTGAAAGGCACCGAGGTCGAGATCAACGGATTTATGGGTGAAGTGATTTCTCTGGAAAAGCACTGGTTTTTATTGATTCCCGAGCCGGGAGCAGAGTGTCCTTTTGACAATGACGATGGAACGCTGTGGAATGAGATCATGATCGTTTTCGTGAAAAAGGAAGACAAACTGCGCTATACACAGGGGCCAATCAAAGTGAAAGGGACGCTGGATGTCGGCATCAAGGTCGATCAGTCCGGGTACCGAACCATGTTCCGGCTGCAAAATGCTTCTTTTGAAACCATGTAGAAAACGGGAAAACCAAAAAAGGTGATAACCCTGTGTCTTTGGACATCCTGGTCATCACCTTTCTTTTTTTGCCGCCTGCCTCTTTTATCGCAACAGCGGATTTCCGAAAAAGGCATGGATATTCGCTTTATCGCTTCCTGATACCTTCCGCATTTCCAGCTCCAACGTCTTGACTCCCGCCACGTTGACTTGTACGGCCTGACTTTGTCCAGCCGTCATACGCTGACTTTCATGCAGCAGCTTTCCGTCCCCTTTGATCCGCCAAAGGATCGGGTCCGTTTTGTTGGGAGACTTATCATCGACTGCAACAACACCAGAAAGCTCTTTGTAGCTTCCGTTCAATTCAATCTTAAATGCTTGTCTGGTGATGCTGTAGCTGTCATTTGCGACCGAAGTGATGTTTGTGTAACCCAGTCCGTGATCATAAATGGTTCCTCCTGCTGAGAAAACACCTTTATCCCAGTTATCCTTAAAGGCACTGATCAAATACCCGTCTTTGATCGAATATTTCAGCGACGACAATCTGGTCTCGCTGCCAACCGACTCTGCCGGTCCTCCGATGGTCACTGTGCTGGCATTGGCATCCCAGGTGACTTTTTTCCCTGCAGCCGTGCCGACAAAAGCAACAGGTGCATAAGGTACACCATTATACAGAAAAGCGTCATTGGTCTCCCGCAGTTTCCCGTCTACCATGAATTTGATCGGCTTGAAGTCGACGGGGATAGACTGTGTCGCCGCGTATGTAAGACCGGAAAAGAAAATGGACCCCAGCAAGAACCCCGACATGAACCCCAACTTCGTATTTTTCTTCATCATCAATCGCCCCCAACTTTCCAAATCTACCCAGAGTATATCATTCTTTCCTGCATTTGTTGGTGCGACCAACGGAGGATTTTCCTTGCTTTTGTTGGGTCTAATTTCCTGTCCACAGGGGGTGGATTGTTAGTGGTACAAACGGGGCTGCAGCGAGAAGAATCAAGCTTCCCTGCTCTGCTCCGTACTCCGCCCTGCAGGGAGGATTCACTGTCCGCTCCACAGCGGCTGGCGGGGGTCCGCAAAAGCCGTTTCGCTCCGTGGTGAATCAGGGTTGCGTCCCTGTTTCCCGCCATCCGCTGTTCCGCTGAGTCGAGCTTCCTCACAAATGTTTGAAAGGCTCCGGTTTCGTGAAGAAGCATGTTTCCCTGCGGTGCGACTGTGGAGCCCTGCCCCAGCGGAGGGGCGATTCGCGGGAAAAAGGAGCGCAACTTTGGGATGACCTCAAAGCGATGCGGCTTTTGCGTCTCCCCCGCGAATCGCCCTGGAGCGGACAGTGTATGCTCCCTTGCGGGCGGAATACGGAGCTAAGCAGGGAAACATGCTTCTTCTCGCTACGGTTCCGTATCCGCCAACTTTCCTTTCATTGACGAAAAAAAGGAAGAGTATTAGCTACCCTTCCTTGTTGCAGATGCTTCCAAACAGCTCAAGCTGTCCGAATGCTCTTATTCGATTGTTGCCCACTTGTAGTCAACAAAGCCCAGACCGTCAAGAACAACGCCTTTCACTTTGTCGTTTTTCACGTAGGAGTGAGTGTAGTAGTAGATCGGTGCTGCCGGCATTTCATCCATGAAGATTTTCTCAGCATCGGCGAGGATTGCTTTGCGCTTCGCTTCGTCTTTCTCCACTGCGGATTGGTTCAGCAGTTCTTGGAACTTCGGATTTTCCCAACGAGTATCGTTGTTTCCGCCATCTTTGAACTTGAACAGCTCCAGGAAGTTGATCGGGTCGTTGAAGTCTCCGCTCCAGCTGGAACGTCCGATCATGAACTTGCCTTGGTGCAGGTCGTCCAGATATACTTTCCACTCTTTGTTTTCCAGTTTTACATCGATATCAAATGCCTTTTTCCACTGGTCTTGTACAGCTTCGGCAATCTTCTTGTGACCTTCGGAAGTGTTGTAGGAAAGCGAGATTGTAGGCAGTTTGGTGAGGCCCTCTTCTTTCATGCCTTCTTCCAGCAGTTTTTTCGCAGTTTCCAGGTCATTGTCTTTGAAGTATGGCTCTGCGGTTACAGCCATGGTTGGCGGTACGAGACCCATTGCTGGTTGCTGGTTCGCTTGAGTCACGTTGTCCACAATGGACTGACGGTTGATTGCATACGCAAATGCTTTACGGATTTTCGCGTTGTTGAATGGCGCTTTTTCCGTATTGAATTTGTACATGTAGGTACCGGCAATCGCATGCACCTGCATTTTTCCGGAGTCTTTCAGTGCAGGGATCGCATCGGTTGGGAGCGCGCTCAGCGGTGCGCCGGCCCAGTCGAGGTCGCCGTTGTCAAACATGGACAGCTCGGTATTCTCATCCTCTACCATGGAGAAATCGATCTTGTCCAGTTTTACAGCATCTTTATCCCAGTAGTTTTCGTTTTTCGCAAGAACAATCTTGCTCTTATGCTCCCAGGACTCCATTTTGAACGGACCGTTACCCACGTGGGTTTTTGCTTCGGTCGCCCATTTCGGATCGGCTTCCGCCACTTTTTTGTTGATTGGGTAGTAGGTGTAGAAAGCAGTCAGCTCCAAGAAGTACGGAGTTGGGTTTTCCAGTTTTACTTCCAGTGTTTTTTCATCCAGTGCTTTTACGCCAACTTCATCAGCACTTGCTTTATTTGTATTGAATTTCTGAGCATTTTTGATGTAGTAGAGCTGGTATGCGTAGTTGGCTGCTGTTGCAGGCTCCAACGCATGTTTCCAGGCGTATTCAAAATCTTGCGCGGTAACAGGATCACCGTTGCTCCATTTGGAATCACGAAGATGGAAGGTATACGTGAGGCCGTCTTCGGATACATCGATTTTTTCTGCCACGGACTCATGCGGTTTTCCGTCTTCGCCAATGCGGGTCAGACCGTCAAAGGTAGCACGCAGAAGTGCACCGGAGGTAGAGTCTTCAGCCAATGCAGGATCGGCCGTAGGCGGCTCCGTATGCATGTTCAGACGCAGAACTTTTGGTCCTGTGCTCTCTTCGCTCGTTTGTGTATTTCCCTGAGCATTGTCAGCAGTTTTGTCTCCACCGCCGCAACCGGCAAGTGCCGCACTCAGTACGAGAATCGAACTCATCGCTGCAAAAATACTTTTTTTCATATGAATGTCTTACCTCCCCTTATCAACCATTGGTACACGATATTAATATACTTTACTTTTAGTAATATTAAAGCGATTTTAATTAAATTTAATTTTAGTTTATGTAAACATTTATTTGCGTAAACGAAAATAAAAACCGTCCCATTTTTGGAACGGTTCAGAAAGTATTGATAGTTTCATTGGATCATCTCTGCCCACTTAAGGTCGACAAAACCAAGCGGATCAACCTGTACGCCTTTTACCTTGTCGCTTTGCACCCAGACATCTACGTCCGTGAACATCGGGATGAGCGGCATTTCGTCCATCATGATCTGTTCAGCTTCACTAAACATTTGTGCCCGCTTTTCCGGGTCCAGCTCGGCTGCTGCCTGGATGATCAGCTCTTTGTATCGGGCGTTCTCCCACCCCATATCATTGTTGCCCCCGTCTTTGTCGCGGAACATTTCCAGATAGTTGATCGGGTCATTGAAATCTGCGCTCCAGCCGATCCGTCCTATTTCATAATTCAGCTCGTTTAAATCCTGGAGATGCACTTTAAACTCTTTGTTTTGCAGCTTGATGTCGATCCCCAGGTTGCGCTTCCACTGGTCTTGCAGAGCTTCGGCAATCTTCTTGTGACGATCCACCGTATTATAGGAAAGCGTCAGAACAGGCAGCTTGTCGAGGCCCAGCTCTTGCAGTCCTTCAGCCAGCAGTTTTTTTGCTGTCTCCACATCATTGTCCTTGAAGTAGCCCTCTGGCTTTAAAATCATCGTCTGTGGCAGTATGCCCATAGTCGGTACCTGTCCTACCTGGGTGACGTTATCCACGATGTCCTGGCGGTTTACCGCATAGGCGAGTGCTTTCCGGATTTTGATATTGTTCAATGGCGGTTTGGTAGTATTCATTTTGAACCAGTACATGGACGCTTCCGGATGGATGACCAGCTTCCCTTCCGCTCTCAGGGAAGGAATGGCATCCGTCGGTAGTCCGCCTATCGGTTGCCCGGCCCAGTCCAGTTCTCCTTTTTCAAACATCGCCAGTTCTGTGTTGTCATCCTCAATCATCACGAATTCAATCCGGTCCAGCTTCACCGCCTGTTGATCCCAGTAGTTTTCATTTTTCTCCAGCACCATCTTGTTTTTATGCTCCCAGGTCGTTACTTTAAACGGACCGTTGCCGACGTGGGTCGCTGCTTCCAATGCCCAGTTCGGATTGGCTTCGACTACCTTTTGATTCACCGGATAGTAGGTGTAAAAAGCCGTCAGCTCCAGGAAGTAGGGCGTTGGATTGACCAGCTGAACTTCGAGTGTCTTTTCATCCAGGGCTTTTGCGCCCAGTGTATCCGGCGAAGCCTGCCCGGCATTGATTTCCTGGGCATTTTTGATGTAGTAGAGCTGGTAAGCGTACTCGGAGGCCAGCTTGGGGTCAAGCGCCCGTTTCCAGGCGAAGACAAAGTCACTCGCTTTTACGGGATCGCCGTTGCTCCATTTGGCATCACGCAGGGTAAAGGTGTATGTCAGGCCATCCGCTGAGGTCTTCACCTCTTGGGCAATCGAATTCATCGGCTTCGCCTTTGCATCCAGTCTGGTCAGCCCATCGAAGGCTGCACGTACAACCGTCCCTGAGGTATTGTCCTTGGCCAGACCGGGATCGATCGTCGATGGCTCACTGTGCAAATTGGCCCGGAATACACTGGGTGTTTTGGGTTGCTGAACGGCATTTGTGCTGGTTTGGCCTGTTTGATCAGGTGGCGGTTGCGCGGTCGAGGTAGAACTTCCTCCTGTGCATCCACCCAGTACGGTGGCAGTAATCAGGGCGAGACCAACAATAAGTGGAGCTGCCTGTCTTTTCATCATGAATGACCCCCTGTCATATTTATCTTGCATAAAAATGGCAGCCGCGAATTGGTTTCCCTCATTCTGGCTGCCATTTTTGCTTTTACTTGTACACCGTCTGTTCTTTTATCCGTTGGTTTGTCGTTTTTCGCTTATTTATGTTTTACTCGGTAATCTCGGCCCACTTGAGGTCGATAAAGCCAAGAGGGTCCACTTGTACGCCTTTTACTTTATCATTTTGCACCCATACATCCACGTCCGTGAAGAGCGGGATGACTGGCATGGCATCCATGAAAATCTGCTCGGCTTCCGCAAACATTTTCATGCGGCTTTCCGCATCTGGAGCGGTCGTAGATTGAGCCAGCAGTTCTTTGTAGCGGTCGTTCTCCCAGCCGGTATCATTGGTACCGGTATCCTTGTCGCGGAACATTTCCAGGTAGTTGATCGGATCGTTAAAGTCCGCATTCCAGCCCAGACGGCCGATTTCGTAGTTCAGTTCATGCATGTCTTGCAGATGCACTTTGAACTCTTTGTTCATCAGCTTCACATCGATACCGAGCCCTTGCTTCCACTGATCCTGCATAGCTTCAGCGATTTTCTTGTGACGGTCCGTCGTGTTGTAGGAAACGGTGATGGTTGGCAGCTTGGTGAGGCCCAGCTCCTTCAATCCCTCATCCAGCAGTTTTTTCGCTGTCTCGACATCGTTGTCTTTAAAATAGCCCTCTGGCTTCACAGCCATGGATTTCGGCAATAGCCCCATCGTCGGCACCTGGCCCACCTGTGTTACGTTGTCCACGATTGCCTGGCGGTTCACTGCAAGCGCCAAGGCTTTGCGAATATTGGCGTTGGCGAGAGGCCCCTTCGTGGTGTTGACTTTGTACCAGTACATGGTCGCCTTCGGATGGACTACCAGCTTGCCCGCATCCTTCAGGGCCGGGATAGCGTCTGTCGGCAGTCCGCCGAGCGGTTGACCTGCCCAATCCAGCTCGCCGTTTTCAAACATGGAGAGTGCTGTATTGTCGTCTTCAATCATCACGAATTCAATTTTATCCAGGTTGACGATGTCTTTTTCCCAATAGTTTTCGTTTTTCTCCAGGACAATCTTGGCTTTATGCTCCCAGGCTGTCATCTTGAACGGACCGTTTCCGACGTGCGTAGCAGCTTCGTTTGCCCACTTCGGATCGGCCTCGACTACTTTCTTATTTACGGGATAGTAGGTGTAAAAGGCTGTCAGCTCCAGGAAGTATGGCGTCGGGTTCTCCAGCGTCACTTCCAGTGTTTTGTCATCCAATGCCTTGACGCCCAATGTGTCAGGGGTGGCTTTGGAGCCGTGTACCTTCGCTGCATTTTTGATGTAGTAAAGCTGGTAGGCGTACTCGGCGCCCAATTTTGGATCGAGAGCACGTTTCCAGGCGTATTCAAAGTCATGTGCTGTGACCGGATCTCCATTGCTCCATTTGGAATCGCGCAGGGTAAACGTGTAGGTGAGCTTGTCGTCAGATATCTTCACATCGCTGGCGACAGAATTCATCGGTTTGGCGTTTCCGTCAAGACGGGTCAAACCGTCAAAGGTCGCGCGAACGATTGTTCCTGACGTAGCGTCCTTGGCCAAACCCGGGTCAGCCGTTGAAGGCTCACTGGTCAGATTGGCGCGGAAAATCTGCGGTCCCTTCTTTTTCTCTGGCGCCGCCTGTGAGGTCCCCGTCGCCGGCTTGTCTGCCGGTGCCGACTGACCGCCGCTGCCACCGCATCCCGCGAGTGCAGCGCTGATCACTAGCGATAGCCCCAGCGTCATTGCTGATAACTTTTTCATCTGAAAATTCCCCCTTATCTAATAAAAGTGTTGCCCCCAAAATATACCTGCAAAAAACAGGAAAGGGAATGGGCTTTGTTTAGATTTAATTAAATTTTACGAATATTTTATCTATTAATGAAAAAGTATAAACGGAATAGCTTAACTATCAAGGAAAATAAAGTCATTTTTGTCCAATCCGCGTCCCAAAAATCAAAAAAGGACCCGAATCCCATCAGGACTCGGGTACCTCCTCTGTCATGCCAAGCGTTGATCTGCATTAGAATGCAGGAACAACTGCTCCTTCATACGTATCTTCGATGAACTTTTTCACTTCTGGTGTATTCAGTGCTTTTGCCAGCTTTTGAATGGCCTCATCATCTTTGTTGTCAGGACGTGCTACCAGGTAATTCGCATACGGAGACTCTTTGTCTTCGATGAACAGCGCGTCTTTGGTTGGAACCAGTTTTGCTTCCAAAGCATAGTTGGTGTTGATCAGCGCGAGGTCGACTTCATCCAGTACGCGTGGCAGCATCGCTGCTTCAACCTCTTTGAATTGCAGGTTTTTCTTGTTTTCTACGATGTCTTTTACCGTACCGTTGATGCCTACGCCGTCTTTCAGTTTGACGAGGCCGCTCTTTTCCAACAGGGCCAGAGCGCGACCATTGTTGGTTACGTCGTTTGGCAGAGCGACAGTGGCACCGTCAGCCAGTTCATCCACACTCTTTACTTTTTTGGAGTAGGCGCCAAATGGCTCAATGTGAACAGGCACGACTTCTACCAGATCCATGTTTTGATCTTTGTTGAACTGCTGCAGATATGGAAGATGCTGGAAAAAGTTTGCATCCAGTTGTTTTTCATGTACTTGTACGTTTGGTTGAACGTAATCGGTAAATTCTTTTACTTCCAGATTGACGCCTTCTTCTTTCAGCTTGGGAGCGACGAATTTCAGAATCTCAGCCTGTGGAACAGGTGTTGCAGCGACCGTCAGTGTCACTACTTTCTGCTCTCCCTGGGAACCGTTCGCCGCAGGCGCAGGAGCTGCTTCATTTTTGCTGCCGCAAGCAGCCAGAGAAAATGCCAATACAGTGGACAATACGGAAACTACCAATTTCTTCACAGATGATTTCCCCTTTCTCTTTTTACGAACTGTTTTTTTAAGCTGATAGAACGGCTTACCTTTCTATGGACAAGATCTTATTTCCGGCTGAATTTGATCACCAAGCGATCACCCAGCGACTGCAAGATCTGAACCAACACAAGCAATATGAAGACAGTCACAATCATGACATCGGTCTGGAAGCGCTGATAGCCGTAGCGGATCGCCAAATCCCCCAAGCCCCCGCCGCCGATGACACCTGACATGGCCGTGTACGAAACGAGTGCCACTGTCGTAATGGTGATCCCGGCGATCAGACCCGGTCGCGATTCCGGCAGCAGGACGCTGCGGATAATCTGCCAGTTGGACGCCCCCATCGATTGAGCTGCTTCGATCACACCCCGGTCTACCTCACGCAGAGATGTTTCTACCAATCTGGCAAAAAACGGAGCTGCACCGATGACCAAAGGAGGGATAGAGCCTTTTACTCCGAGTGAAGTGCCGACGAGCATCTTCGTTACGGGAATCAAGAGAATCATCAAAATAATGAAAGGCACGGAACGCAAAACGTTTACGACAAAGGATGATACCGAATAAAACAAGCGGTTTTCCAGCAGTTGTCCTTTGGACGTCAGGAATAGCAGGATTCCCAGCGGAAGTCCGATAATGACCGTGAACAAGGTAGAGAACCCGAGCATGGTCAGTGTGTCAATTGAGCCCTTCCATATTTCTGTCCAATCCACATTTGTAAACGACATGCCCTATATCACCTCCACTTCCAGCCCGCGCTGTCGCAGTGTCTCGATCGCTTTGTTGTTTTGGCCCGAATTCCCGCCCAACTCGACCACGAGCTGACCGTATGGGGTGTCTTTCATCCGTGAGATGGTCCCCTGCAGGATGCTGAATACCGTCCCTGTCTCCTGCATCGTTTCAAAAAGGATCGGCTGGTAGGTTTGCTCGCCCAGGAAGGTCACGCGAAGAATCATCCGTTCGCCCGACGCTTTTTCCAGGGAAACGACTTTACGCAATTCACTGGAGTCCGCTACCTGCTCGACAAACTCCTGTGTCGTCGGATGCTGCGGCTTCAGGAACACTTCCAGAACCTCGCCGGTTTCGACGATATGTCCGCCGTCAATCACACCTACCCGATCACAGATGGAGCGGATCACATGCATCTCGTGGGTGATCAGCACGATGGTCAGTCCCAGTTTTCGGTTGATATCGAGCAAGAGAGCGAGAATAGAGTTGGTTGTCTGCGGGTCGAGAGCTGAGGTCGCCTCGTCGCAGAGCAGCACTTTGGGGTCACTCGCCAGTGCACGGGCGATGCCAACGCGCTGTTTCTGCCCACCCGACAATTGTGACGGATACTTGTCCCGATGCTCACTGAGCCCCACCAGCTCCAGCATTTCCTTAACCTTCTTATCAATTTGGTTTTTGGGCCGCTTCGCCAGTTTTAACGGAAAAGCCACATTCTCCGCTACGGTCGCGGACGACAGGAGGTTAAAATGCTGGAAAATCATCCCAATATGTCTGCGCTGCTCCTGAAGCTTGCCCTCGTCCAGTTTCGTCAGATCGACTCCATCGACGATCACTCTGCCTGATGTCGGGCGCTCCAGCAGATTGATACAGCGGATCAGTGTGCTTTTTCCCGCCCCGGAGTGTCCAATGACCCCGTATATTTCTCCCTTTTTGATCGTAAGGTCGATCCCTCGCAAAGCAGGTATCGCCTTTCCGTTGACCACGTAGTCTTTTTTCAGATCATGCAACTGTATCATCCGCTCACCTCCCGTATAAAATAAAAACCCCTTTTTCCTATACGAAAAAGGGGCTGCACCGTAATATACGATCGCATCCACCCTTCTCATCTGTACAAGATCTACATCTTGTAGGAATTGGCACCGCGCCACCCATCGAATGATCGATGAGCCGGTTGCCGGGCTTCATAGGGCCTTTCCCTCCGCCTCTCTGGATAAGAAGAATATCTACGTTAGATTCAATTAATAGAAATGTACCGTCTTGATACAAATTGGATTATATGCTATCGCGAAATAAAAAGTCAATGAGAATTTAATCCATGACTCCATTGCGGATGACCTCGGCATCTACGTGAAAGCGGAACTCCGCCTCTTGAAAACGTTTTTGCAATTCTTCATGTGAAAGCTTTCCCGCTCCCCGCACTTGAGACCGGTACCTTTCCCCAAAACCAAACGGGTCCACACCCATTTTTTGGATCTTCCGAACGACCTTCTCCAGCTCTTGTTTCAGATTTTCTGAAAGGACCTTGTCGAGTTGCTTTGTCATTTTCGGATTCTCCAGCTTTACTGGTTCCGACATCTCCAGAATGCGGGCCTTCAATTTGATTTTGACGTCAAATATCAGTGGTTTCTGGCTGACAACCTTGATGCTTGCCTTGCTGCTGATGGTGTCAAATACCAGCCGAAAATCCGTTTCTTTGTCTCCACCGGAGTTTGGCTCAAGCTCCAAGCGCTTCCGCGATGTTCTCATCTCATAGGTGGCCGTTCGATAGTTTTCATGTACCAGTTTAATAAAAAAGGCTTCCTTCGGCGGTACCCAATCGACGTACTTATCATCGCGAAACAAGGCCACTCCTTTAATCCCCACGTTTTTTCCCTTTTTCTCAAGAAGGGGAAGGTATGGATCAATGCCCTCGCCAAAATAAGTGCGTATGAATTCATGCAGTGTCGGGGATGGAATTTTATCCTGCTCGACGTTGTGCTCAATCATCCGATAGAGGTACATGCCGACGTTCCCTTTCGCTTCGAACCTGGTCGAGAGCAAATCCTTCGTCAATCCATCAAACACACACAGATAGACGCGGCTGCCGACCGAGGGGTCCCGGTACAGGGTGTCCACCAAATTGCCTACGCCCTTCTTGGCAAGCTCTACATTGTACATCACGACGCGCAGCTGCCCGCTTACCATCTCTTTATCTGACTGAAGGTTTGCTTTGTCGCGAAAGCCTTTGGTGGTCATGCTTTCGCCTGAGAGAATCTGCACCTTTTCTTTGGCCTCTGGATTGATTGTCGGGATGACCGCCGTGCCGTAGATCCGATCGTCGTTCAGCAAATCGTATCCCGATACCGTCATCAACCCCAGATCGTCAAAAATCTCCGTTTTCACACAGCCCGTCATCAGGAGTGCAAGCAATATCAGCCATACCTCCCGCCGCAGATAGCGCTCACCTCTGCATCTCCTCATGATTCGTCTCCTTTCTGTTCCGGCGCTGTTTGATCAAAACCAGCAGAAACAAGATAAAGGGGTAGTACACAGCGACGTACAAGCTGATTTTCGACATGTAATCAATGATGAAATTGATCGATTGCCTGGTGGAAAAAAACTGCATCGCGATAAAAATCACCATCATGAGAGCATACAGGACCTTTTTCTGCTTCCAGCCAAACAGTCTGTAACAGCCTTTGGAAGCAGACCAGATGTACAGCATGATGTTCGGCAGGACGATGAAGACCCACAATGAAATCCCCAAAAGTTCAAGCCGCTCCAGAAAGGGAAAGGAGACGACGGTTTTGATCATCAGCGTCGGCCAGATAGTTCGCTGGAGCTGTTCCTCGCTGAAAAAAACCAGCGTGATGACCATCACCGCGATGTAAATGATGTTCGTACACAACACGCCAAGCTGCGCACTGCGATGAATCCGCTTTTTGTCCTGAACATATGGGTAAACGATGTATAAAATCTCGTAACCCACCGAAGTAAACGCCATCACCAAAGCCCCGGCAATCAACTGCCTGAAATCAGCCTCCAAGATCGGCAGCAAATAGTACCACCGGGCATAATGAAGCGTGAAATAAAGATCAAAAAACAGCCAAATGGTAATAAAAACGGAAAGGATCACATACCCCGTGATGATGCGAATCCCGCCGAGAACTGTATAGAGGGTCAGGAACACCAGAATGATGCCCAGCAGCCAGGTAGCGAGCTGGGGAAACATCCAGGATTGGACCACTTCAATGTACCCGCGCAAAAAGATCAGTGTCATCCCGCTGAAATAGAGGATATACATCAGACTGAGCAACCTGCCGAGGAATTTTCCATAGACATCCTGATGGATGCCAAACAAATCGGCTGAAGGATACTTTTGCAGGGTGCGACAGATAACCCACACCGCGAGATGCGAAATGAGACCCGCGATGATGACGGAAATCCATGCGTCATGGCCCGCTCTGGCTGCGACCGGCCGTTGATACCCCAGCATCCCCAATCCCACTTGATTGGCGAAAATCAGAAACCCCACCATATACGGAGCGATGGTAGTTGTAAGACTGTGCTGGACATTGACCTTCATTTGTCTGATCCCGCTCCCCTACTCGTCTTCATCCAGGTTATGAATTTGGTGCGCTTCTTTCCTTCCATAGCGAAGCGGATTGCGGCTTTGAAAAATCGAGAGCCGTTTCGCCAAAAAAGAGTACGGAGCTCGGAAATAGGTGTTTTTCCAGTCACCCAAGCGAACCGGATACAGAGGGGACATATACGGCCGTCCCAGACTGGTGATTCTCAGCAGATGACTGATCAAAAAGCTCATAGCCACCATGATCCCCATCAACCCCAAAATGCCTGCCAGCACAATAACCGGGAAGCGAATGACCCGAATCGTAGACCCGATCACGTAGCTGGGCGCGATGAAGGATGACAATGCGCCAAAAGCGACGATGATAATGAGAATATTGCTCGTAATTCCCGCCTGGACGGCTGCTTGCCCAATCACAATCCCTCCCACAATCCCGATCGTTTGCCCGACCTTGGTCGGCAGTCGGGCCCCGGCCTCCCTCAGCAGTTCGATAATAATTTCCATCATGAGTGCTTCAAACAAGGGCGGGAATGGCACGCGTGCTCGCGACTGAGCCAGAGACAGCAGAAGATCAGCCGGAATCATTTCGTAGTGAAAGGTGAGCGCTGCCACATAGAGCGGCGTGAGGAGCAGGGACACCAGCATGGCTATCATTCGAAGCAGTCGGGTAAATGTACCGAGGCTCCAGCGAAAATAATAATCATCCGGAGACTCAAAAAAATGGAACAGTGCAGTGGGACCCAAAAGGACAAAAGGACTGCCTTCAATCAGAATCGCCACCTGCCCGTTCTGCAAACCATCCGCCACCCGATCCGGTCTTTCTGTCTGAAGCAGGGTCGGGAAAAGGGAGAGCTCGTTGTCCGAAATGTACTGGGAGAGCATGTTGGTGTCTATAAGCCCATCTGTCTGTAAATCCTGTATACGCTGCCGAATGGTCTGTACATTCTCAGGGTTGACGATCTCTTCCATATAAAGCAGCGCCACTTCTTGCCGAGCGCTTTCCCCGACCCAGAGCTGCTCGTGAAACAACTGGGGAGAGGTCAGGTATTTTCGGATGATCGCAATATTGGTATCCAGATCTTCAACAAATGCCTGCTGCGGCCCAAGAACATTGGTCTCGATCTCAGGTCTGGCAATGTTTCGTTTGTTTTCAGCAGCCACAGGTATCGCCAGCCCATAGGGGGCCTGGTTGACATGGATATAGACAGACCCCTTCAAGAGGTGGTTGATCACATCCTGTTGCTTGGCCAAGCGCTGGGAGGTGGGCACACCGAGATGACTCTCCACGTCTTCAATCTTCAAGGGATGGGGCGAAAGCTTGCGAAGCTCAGGCAATATCTTCGTGTAAATGAGCTTCGTGTCTGCCATGCTCTTTAGAAAATAAACGCGAACGTGCGAATCCCTCTCCTCGATGTCCTCGATGATCAGTTCTGCTGTATGGGAAAACCATTTGCGAATGATCTCGGTATTCACCCGTCCCCCTCCTTTTTGATGAAAGGATAAAGGTAGTTTTCCCACTTTTTCCGAAAACATGGCAAAAAGAAAACGACACGCTCAGCTTTGCGTGTCGTTTGGTGTTTTTTTCGTTGCTGTTGTTGAACCGGGCTCCTTATCTTCCGGAGGCGCTGGCTGGAGTGCTTCCTGGATAAACTCCTGAACCTGCTCCACATCCGGAATGAGCACCGATCCCGCTCGATGCGATTCATGAAAGGCCCCCATCGGCGGAAGCTGGTATTTGCCAGGATTTTGCGTATCCAGCGAAAGGCCCAATCCGGCCAGCTTCAGCATATCCATCGAACTGATATTGGTCTGGATGTACGGCGTCACCTGCTTCAAAATAGACGGAAGCTGGAACAAGGTTGTACCGCTTTTCATCTGACTGGCCAGTGCCGACATCAGCTTTCGCTGACGCTCGGTCCGCGTATAGTCAGATGTAGCATCATGCCGGAAGCGTACATACTGGAGAGCCTTGGTGCCATCCAGCCGCTGCACGCCCTTTTTCAGATTGATATCATACACACCTTTGTCCGTAGGATCATGATAGCGCATGTTTTTTTCTACATCGATTTCCACCCCGCCAACGGCGTCTATCAGATGCTTGAACCCTTCAAAATCCGTAATGACATATCTGTCTACATCAAGACCGGTCAGATTGCTGACCGTTTCCATGGCTAACTCCGGCCCGCCTTCCACGATGGCCGCATTGATCCGTGAGCTGCCGTGATCAGGAATATCCACATAAGTGTCTCGCAAGATGGAAAAAAGATCATATCGTTTGGTGACAGGATCGACACTGACCAGCATCATGCTGTCTGAGCGGGGAAGTCCACTGTTTTTCATCCCTCGCCGGTCTACACCCATGAGCAGAATATTGACCCGTTCCTTGCCATTCCAAACGGGCAGCTCGGCTGCTTTGGTCTCACCCGGTTCCAGTCGGTGATCGACCAGATTCGGCTGCTGGATATCTTCCGCAAATTGATAAAACGCGTATCCGTAATAGCCCCCTGCCAGAATGCCAATCAGGAGCAGAAACATAACCAGTCGTTTTATTTTTCGAATCAAGGGAAACTCCACCTTTGTTCTAACAAGATAACCAAGACGATTCCACTTTGTTTAGTATACGCGAATCATGTTAAAATGGGGCAGCCTTTATTTGCCTGATTCGATCATTTTTTAAACTTTTTAGTTTACAAAGTATGTAAAATGAACTATACTATTTCCAAAACCTACCGAAAAGGGGGAGGCCTCCTATGATTTCACCCAAAACCTGGCTCCACCGCTATCCCCGCGAAGCCTGGCTCTTTTTGATCGCCAGTTTTATCAATTCCTCGGGCAGCGCCTTTATGTGGCCGTTAACGACTTTATACGTTCATACCCAGTTGCATCGCTCCATGACGGAGGCGGGTTTTGTCCTGATGATGCAATCGCTGGCAGGAATTGTCGGTCAATTTACCGGCGGCACCCTGTTTCACCGGATCGGGGCCAAACGCTTGATTGTCGGTTCCCTGGTCCTGCAGGCAAGCTGTATGCTGGGCATCCTGTTTACGGATAGCTGGTATGTGTACATCGGTTTCATGGTGGGGCTCGGCTTTCTGTTTAATGTGTCCAATCCGGCGATCCAGGCCTTTATTGGTTTCCGTTGGAAAGAACAGCGGCGGGAGCTGTTCAATATTGTTTATGTCGGCAATAATCTGGGGATGGCTGTCGGTACCGCTTTGGCCGGAGTGATTGCAGCGATTTCCTTCAGCTTTACGTTTTTGTTCAATAGTGTGAGCACGTTTTTATTTGCCGCTTTTTTCTTCCTATTCATGCGAAACCTGTCTCATGAACAATTAATCGGGGCCGCAGATGAACGCAAGGCCAAACAGCGGCAGGAAGGCTCTCTGCATCTGTTGTTGCGGTATCGGGTCTATCTGTTTATGGCTTTGGGATCTGCTTTTATTTTCTTCTCCACTACCGTTTGGAATACAGGAGTTGCTCCCCATCTCACCTCTACCGGAATGCCGCTTGCCGCATACAGTTGGCTGTGGACGGTGAATGGCATCATTATTTTTGCCGGACAGCCTGTCGTCTCCTGGATTAAAAGAATTTTGAAGCAGAATCTCTCTTCCCAGCTTGTCGCAAGCGCTGTTCTCTATGGCAGCGGATTTGGCTTCATGTTGTTTTTCCACCAAAGCTACGCCGCTTTCATGACGGGCATGGTGATTACGACTTTTGGCGAAATGCTGATTGCTCCTACGGTTCCCACATTTATCAGCGAAAAAACAGGCGAGTCCGCCCCGTTTTATCTGGGCGCTGTCGGATCGATTACTTCGGGAGGCCGGTTGCTGGGTCCGCTCTTTTTTGGGCAGATGTACGATGCCGGCGGGATTGTCCCGGCACTGACACTGGCGACGGTGATTTCCTTTGCTGCCGTCATCCTGTGCCTGATCCACGCATCTTTTCACCGCGAGCGAAAAGGGAGGGCGAATGTGGTTCGAGGTGTATTGAGGGGATAGTTGGGGACATACTTTTGAGACCGAAACATGCACTCTTGTTTCGGTCTCTCTTTTGTTAGCCTAATCGGGTATCCGTATCTCTGATGCATTGATTTTTAACACTGAGTTTGCCAGAGAGTATCGCCATAATCTACCTGTAGAGCGTACTTCTTTATAATTTCTCCATTCAAATTCTTCGCCAGCTTACCGGTTCAGCTCCGGGAGCTTGTACCACTCGCCAGACATCCACTCGCTTGCTTTCCAGCGCAATACATCCGCTCGAACCAACGGCATGATTTCCTGAAAAAACTGGACTCGTTCAATATCGGTCATCGGGGTGAACCGCTTGGCAATCTCCACATCCGCTTCCAGCTGGTCCATTTTGCTGACACCCAGAATCGCAGTGGAGACAGGCAGGCTCCAGGTGTAGCGAAGCGCCTGCTCTGTCCATGGGGCCAACTGTCCCAGCGCCATGACCTTCATCCCGATTACCGCTACTCCCTTTTCCACCGCCAGCGGGACGAACTCATGCGCGAAGCTGTAGATGAAATGATCCAGGGCGGACAGCGCAACCAATGCACTGTCAAACGGAAAGCGGCGAATGGCTTCGGAAAGCAGTCTCGGGTCGGTATGTCCGCTGATGCTCAGTTTGCGGACCACCCCCTGCTCCCGCGCCTCGACCAAGGCTTCCAGCGCTCCGCCTTTGGCAAAAATCGCGTCCAGATCATGCGGCTGCATGACGTTGTGGATGCGCCATTCATCGATGTAGTCTGTGCCCAGCCGCTTCAGACTGCCCTCCAGATCCTTCCACGCCAAATCTCTTGTGCGGCCGCCTGTTTTGGTGGCAATCCAAACCTGGTCGCGCAAACCGCGCAAGCCCATTCCGACCCGGGCTTCTGATTGGCCGTCGCTGTAGCTGGGCGCTGTATCAAAATAGTTGACCCCCAGCTCCACGGCACGCCGGATGATCGCAATCGCCTGCTCCTCTGTGCAGTCATGCTCATCTACGATGCGCTGTGCGCCGAAGCCGAGCAGGGAGACCTGATGGGGGTCGCGTCCGAACGAACGGGTATGCATCTTTCTCTCATCCTTCCTAAAAAAGGGGCTTATGATGTAACGAGACGCTCCACAGGAGCGTCTCGTTGGTGTCTATTATTCTCAAATGGCCGCTGCTTGGGCCCTTATTCGCAATAGGTGTCGTAGGCGTCTGTCAGCAGCTTGGAAATAGTGCCCAAATCATTGTTCTCGATTTGGTGGCGCTCGATCATGGTCATGATCTTGCCGTCCTTCATCACAGCAAAGGATGGCGAAGACGGAGCATAGCCTTCAAAATACTCGCGTGCTTTTGCCGTCGCTTCTTTATCCTGACCGGCGAAGACGGTGTACAGATGGTCCGGCTTTTTCGCATGGTTCAAGGAGTGAGCTACTGCGGGACGAGCCAGTCCAGCCGCGCAGCCGCAGACGGAATTGACGACGACCAGAGCCGTTCCTTTCAGCTCAGACAGTGCTTTTTCCACTTCTTCTACTGTTTTCAGTTCGGTAAACCCTACGCGTGTCAGTTCATCACGCATGGGCTGGATTACTTGACTCATATATGCCTCATAGGACATCATTGGCACTCTCTCCTTTGTGTATCACGTTTCACTTATTCTTATTATACCCTGTCTGGGGGAGAAGGAGAATGTCGGAAGTGTATATTCGATTGATGAATTTCCTTAGCAAGCCAGCCCGTTTGTTGCTGCCCATGGAAAAAGGAGCCGTTTTGGTCAGTTTCATACTCCTCGCCCTTATTGGCGGATGCTCAGGTGCGGTCGCTCCCGACACATCGGTTATCGAGGACGAAGCCCCTCCCTTCTCACAGCCCGAAAAATTGAGACTGAGTGATGACGGGCAGTCGCTGGAAATCCCGCTTCACGCGCTTCCCGAGCTGGAAGCCTATCTGGAAGCCTATCTGGAACTCTATCAGGGAGAAGAGCGTGCGAAGGAGCTGGCGCGGATACAAGCCCGCTTTGTTTATACGGATCAGGATCATTCCCGTTTTTTTGTGGTGATGTCTGGTTGCGGGAACAAACTGTGCGATTTATCTCTGGTCAAAGAATCAGACGGACGGCTGCAAACCCGTTTTCTCATGGAAGCGGCGATGTTTTCCGGTATCGAGCCATCGCCTGATCGTTCAAAGCTGCTGTTCCAATTTGGCCGAAACGAAGGCGAACAGGTAATCCGGCATTCCCTTCTGGTTTTAGACAGCGCTGATCTGTCTTCCGTTGCGAGAAAAGAAAACCGTGAGTCTTCGGACGATGTCGACCTGTTTGACAGCCAATTTCGCTGGCCCGTTGTACACCTTTCATGGAAAGACGAAGTTACGCTGGAAGTGAGCATACCCGATGTGGCGACCTCTGCCTATGAGGACATTTTGACCTGGAAGAGTAGTGACGGCCCCATCCGGACCATTCACATTGAATTCTAGGGTGCTCATCGTGTTTTTTCGCCCGCTTTCCTCGGCAAAATAAAAAACACCCGCAATGGGTGTTTTTTTGTGCAGCTTATGATTCTTTGTCGTTTTTCATCCGGCTGAAGATCGTCGCCACGATTGGGCCGGAGATATTGTGCCAGACGCTGAAAATCGCGCTGGGAACTGCGGACAGCGGTGAGAAGTGAGCCGTTGCAATCGCTACGCCCAACCCGGAGTTCTGCATGCCGACTTCGATGGAAATTGCTTTTTGTTTCGCCCGATCCATGCCGAACAGTTTGCCAAAGAAGTAGCCAAGCAAAAGCCCCAAACCGTTGTGCAGGATCACAACCGCAAAAATGGCAAGTCCTGTGGTCGCGATTTTTTGCTGGCTGCCTGCTACTACGGCTGCCACGATCGCCACGATCGCAAAGGTGGAGATCAGCGGGAGAGCTTTCGCCCCTGCTTCCGCTGGCTTTTTAAACAACGTTTTCACTATAAAACCGAGAACAATCGGAATGATCACAATTTGCAGAATGGACCAGAGCAGCGCCATTGCATCCACCGGCACCCATTGGCTGGCAAACAGCAGAATCAGTGCAGGTGTGACGATCGGCGCCAGCAAGGTGGTAACCGACGTAATCGACACAGACAACGGGACGTCCCCTTTGGCCAGGAAAGTCATGACGTTGGATGCGGTACCGCCCGGGCAGCATCCGACCAGGATGACACCAACGGCGATTTCAGGCGGAAGCTGCAGTCCTTTCGCCAAACCAAAAGCCAGCAGCGGCATGATCAGAAATTGGCCGAGCACCCCAATCGCGACATCCTTGGGACGGCGGAATACCTCCCGAAAGTCGGACGGTGATACGGTCAGCCCCATCCCGAACATGATGATACCGAGCAAAGGCGTGATGTATTTGCCGATCCATTTAAACGTATCCGGTGAGAAAAATGCCAGGCAAGCAAATAGCAGAACCCAGATGGCAAACGTCTTGCCGACAAAATCACTAACTTTCTCCAGCGTTTTCACTCTAAACACTCCTATTTATATATATTTAAAAAATTAACTATCATTATAATTCACCGAATTCAGAATATCCAGTGTAAATTGTCGAATGATGTAAAATCGTCGGTCCATACACACAAAAGGCCACTATCATTTGCTCACAAATGACAATGACCTTTTTACTTACATGTTCACGCTGCCTAAACTTCCATCAGGATTGTCAAGATCATCGGATTTCGTCCCGTTTTTTCATAAATGAACGGCTTGATCACTTCATTTATCTGCGACTTCAGCTCGGACCATTCCTTGATCTTTTTGTCCAGCGCCTCCTGCAGTCGCTGGCGCACCAGTACGGTTGCCTCCTGGATCAGTGACTCCGACCCGCGCACGTAGACGAAACCTCGGCTGACGATGTCAGGTCCCGTGAGGATTTTGAAGTTTTTCATGTCCAGGCTGACCACGACCACCATCAGGCCATCCTCCGCCAGATGTTTGCGGTCTCTGAGCACGATATTGCCCACATCGCCCACACCGCTGCCATCAATCAGGACGATACCTGCCGGAACCTTGCTGAGCCAGGCTTTTTCGCGGCTGCAGTTGAGAACTTCCCCGTTGTCCATGATGTAGATGTTGCTCTCGTCAATCCCAACCTGCTGTGCCAGCTTGGAGTGTGTCTTCAGCATCCGATACTCCCCGTGAATCGGGATGAAGTACTTCGGCCGGATGAAGTTTAGCATCAGCTTCAGCTCTTCACTGCTGCCGTGACCGGAGGCGTGGATGTCAAAGACGGAGCTGAGCACGACATTGGCACCGGCGCGATACAGTTTGTCAATCGTGCGGCTGACATTGACCGTGTTCCCCGGAATCGGCGATGCCGAGATAATCACTGTGTCTTCCGGGTAGATCGTCACACTCCGATGGGAACCGGAAGCGATTCTGGTCAGTGCGGCCATCGGCTCACCCTGGCTGCCTGTGCAGATAATCAGCACCTGGTTGTCCGCGTAGTTGTCGATATGCTTGATGTCGATCAGCATGCCCTCGGGCATCGTGATATACCCCAGCTCTTGGCCGATGAGAAAGACCTTTTCCATGCTGCGGCCGATGACCGCTACTTTGCGGTTGCACTCGGCTGCGGCATCCACGACCTGCTGCAAGCGGTGTACGTTGGACGCAAAAGTAGCCAGGATAATGCGTCCCCGCGCTTTTTGGACGACGTCCAGAATGCCTTCGCCGACAGTCCGCTCCGACATCGTAAACCCGTAGCGCTCGCTGTTTGTACTGTCGGAAAGAAGCGCGAGCACATCTCCAGAGCTTCCGATCCGGGCGATTTTGCCGTACTCTGTAGTCTTTCCGACCGGGGTCATGTCAAATTTAAAGTCCCCTGTGTGAATGACCATTCCCTCCGGTGTATCGATCACAACCCCGAATGAGTCCGGGATGCTGTGATTGGTCCGGAAAAACGTCGCCTTCAGTTTCTCAAACGGAATTTCCGTATCCTCCGAAATGGGAATCAGGGTCACGTCATTTTGCATCCGGTGCTCTTCCAGCTTTGCCTTGACCAAGCCCAGGGTCAGGCGTCCACCGTAAATCGGCACCTTGATTTGCTTCAACACGTACGGGATGGCGCCAATGTGATCCTCATGGCCGTGTGTCAACAAAAGCGCCTTGATCTTATGCTGGTTGTTCACCAGATAAGAAACGTCGGGGATGACCAAATCAATCCCGAACATCTCGTTTTCAGGGAATTTCACCCCGCAGTCGATAATCACGATCTCGTCTTCGTACTCGACACAGTACATATTTTTCCCGATTTCGCCGAGACCGCCCATCGCGAAAATCTTCACGTCACTCAATCTGCTTTCCTCCTACCTCAACGTGCATGTTTTGTTGGAAACCCGAACCAATGCATGCCACTCTTATTGTATCACAACGCGGGGCGTTCTTTTCATCCAGTCTTGCCAAAATTGCAGGCGGGGAAGACCTCCCCCTTTTTCTCGTACACGCATGATCTGCGGAATAGCTACATACTATTGCCACAAAAGCCTTTTGCCATACATGCTATGCCCGGGAGTTTTATTGCTCGCCTATCTGGCTGCTTGATTGAGCCGTGATTCATTGTTTAACAGCTAGCAGGAGGAATAAAAGAAAATTTGAAAGGAAGCGTTGCCGCAGAGCAAAAATTGGCTAGAATCACAATTGGGACAAATTTACAAACCATGCATTTTGTGTTATACTGAGCGAAGTGCTCGTCTGATTGGGCCGTCCAAAAGCAAGACCAAAAATACCGGTTAAGAAGCAGGTGGTAGCGTAATGAAAAAATTGGCTACTGTGGGCACTTGTGCCCTGCTGGTCGCCGCGACACTCGGCTGGAATTACTCGACAACCCGTGCTGCAGAAGACGACTTCACCGGAGAATTGCCGATCGAAAGATTTGCCTATGACAAAAGCAAAAAAGAGAACCGCCCCATCAGCCCCAACTTCCTGAACTACAAATCGATCCCTGTCCGGACCATCATGGGCAACGACAAGGACGAAGATTACGAGGATGCCGTCCGCTCCGTCGTCGCCTCCAAACAAAAGGACAGTGTGATTACCTCTCTCTACCTCAATGATGATGCAGACGAAGGCTACGTGCTGGAAAATACCCAGGAGGGCATCTCCTATGTCCACGTCCTCAAAAAGGAGAATGGGGACTGGCATGTAGACAGGGTCGAAAAGCTGGAGTGGAAGAAAAAGAAGCGCGGGGAATAGGTGAAATTGTGAGCCTGGTCGCATCGTTGACCGGCTCTTTTTGATTGGGAAAAACCTTGACCAGTTGTGAGCGGTGTTTTGGAGTTTTCTGTGCAGGAGGAGAGCAGATTGTCAAAATTCTTTCCGATTTTGGTTCTTACCATTTTGTTTGAGTTTCCTTTATTCGTAATTGCTGAACCTTTTTTTATTGAGATTAATCTCGTTATCATTGTGGCATTGCTTCTAACCATAATATACAAAAAAAGGTAGCCACATGGATTTGCACTACCTCTTAAAATTACTCACCTTTAGGCTTCACTCCCCATAACAAATAAAGGAGGTCTCGATATGAACATCCTTCTCGCTCTCGTTCTGACTCTCGCTCCACAAGTTGTCCTGACCGATCAAGTAAACACATACGTCATCCAAAGGAACGAGCAAATCGGGAGCGCCACATCGTTTTTACAAGAGAAAGGGTATCAAATGAAAGCTGCTCTTGGTTTGTATAAAAGCTATACTCTAACGAATGAGCTGCTGGTCGAAGACGAGATGGCATTCTGGTTTGTACAGCCTTTTTCACCCGATGAGTACATTGGGAAGAAGATACAGGTATACTGGTTTGAAGTAACGAACCATCCGCTGGAGAAGCGACTTGAACAGTATCACCCCAAAGGTGTCAGCGTTTTTCTCTTCATGTCCGGAAACAAAGTGATTGGTGGAACCTCCTTCCCCATAACAGAGGAACCGTTGTACGGAGGACCTTATTACCTGGACGGCAGTAATGGCTCCCGTGGCGAGGAGTATATAAAAGAAAGCGACTCCTGGAGAAAGAAATACAGCCCTCCGGTTCATAACCGCAAATAGAGAATACATGCCCAAACATACAACACTCCGCTGACAAAGGTGTGAGCAGCCCCTAAGCACGCACACACTTCCATCAGCGGAGTGTTTTTTTCCGGGCCGAACACATCCGACCACATTCCACGTTTCTTCCCTCTATCAGCTAACGAGTTGCCCCTGTCTACTTGGCCTACTTCGCCAACTGGCTCATCTCTTGCAAGATCAGATCCTGATCCATATCCGACGCCATACCGTAAGCGCGGCGCATTTTTCCCTCTTTGTCGATGAGGAAGATGCGAGCCGTATGTGCAAAGGAGCCGTCCGGCTGTTTCAGTACAGCCATGCCGTAATCCTTTGTCACCTTTTCGATGTCAGCCTCTTCTCCCCGAAGGAAATGCCAGCCGCTGAAATCTACGTTGAATTGCTCCGCGTATTTTTGCAGAACGTCGACCGTATCGCGTTCGGGGTCAAACGTGATGGTCACAAACTCGACTTTGTTGCCAAAAGTCCCCTTTTCCTTCAATTTCTCTTGCAGCTTGGACATGTTAAAGGTGGTCGCCGGGCAAATGTCCGGGCAGTGGGTAAACATAAACTCCACCAGCCGCACCTTTCCATTATGCTCAAACATGGTGTATTTGGAACCGTCGATGCTGTCCAAGGTAAAGTCATTCGTCTGTTTTAAAACGGGAATCTGGCTTTTTTGCATATACTGGTAGCCAAAGACACCCACGACCAGCAGGGCCAACACTCCAGCCGCAACCGTAAACCAGTGCCGCTTCCAAAACGAGACCTGCTCTCGGCTTATTTCGCTCAAGACAATCCTCTCCCTGTTTGCTCTTTCTTACTCCACTTCTTTTTCTCCCGGCCAGGCGAGCATGCCGCCTACCATGTTGGTCGCGTCAAAGCCCAGATGGGTCAAGTACGCCGTCGCGTTGTGGCTGCGTGCACCGCTCCGGCAAACCAGCACAATCGGCACATCCTTATCCAGCTCATCGACACGATGCGGCAAAAAGCCGAGCGGAATCAGCTGGGCCTCTTTGATATGGCCGGAATTCCACTCCTCCACTTCGCGCACATCTACCACTTGCAGTTTCTCTCCCGCTGCCAGCTTCTCCATCAGTTCCTGCGGGGTCATTTCCTTTACGTCTTGCTCGCTCATCTCAAATGCCTCCTGTATTCGAGTATACTCTCGATTTCACTGTCTCCCATCATACCATAGGCACGGCCTATTTTTGAATCGGACGACCCTGCACGTATTTGGCGTCAAAGAGGAACAGCTTCAAGAGCAGAATGAGCGACGGAATCAGCAGGAATAGTCCTGCGATCAAGCCAATCACCAGCGCCTGCCCCATGGCCGGACTGTTGATGCTGTCCGTAATCGTGACATACGGGTAAAGCAGGTACGGCAGATGAGCGATGCCGTAGCCAAAGAAGGCAAAGGCAAATTGCAGCATGACCAGGACGAACGCCCAGCCGTAATTGCGCCTTTTCAGTTGCAGGGCCAAGGCACCGCAGAAGCTGGCAAAGGAGAGCAGAAACAGCCAGCTCACATCCATCATTTTGTCAAAGTGCTCGGGGTTGTGCCGGTGAATCGAGAGAAACACCAGGAAGCTGGCAAAGATCGTCGGCAGGCTCCAGCCGATCGCGAAAGAGCGAAGCAGCTTGACTGCCGCTGTATCTTGCGCCCGGTCTGCATAAAAGGTCAGGAAGCTGGCGCTGATGTACAGCACGCTGACCAGGGCGAGCGCCACCACGGACCACGAATAGGAGCTGGTCAACAGCTTGCCCATGTTCAAGATCACTTCACCGCCAGCCGTCTGCTCGATATATCCGCCCTCCGAAATCGTCAGGATGGTGGACAAAGAGGCCGGGATAAACAGACCCGTCACCCCGTAGACAAAGAGGTACGCCGTACTGTTGCGCGCGCCGTAGTGGGCAAACGCGTAAAACGAGCCCCGTAGCGACTGCAGAACGAGAAAGATGCTCCCAGGAACCAACAGTGCGGTACCGTAGTAGTACGCCGTATCCGGGAAAAACCCGATCAGGCCGACCATGAAGAAGATCAAAAAGACGTTGGTCACTTCCCAGACAGGCGACAGATACCGCTCGATGATCCCGTTGACAATATGGTCGCGCTTCGTGATTTTGCTGAAAAACGAGAAGAACCCGGCACCAAAGTCAATCGAAGCGACGATGATGTAGCCGTACAGGAAAATCCACAGCACCGTGATCGCCAATGTTTCCATAGACATGTCAAAGCCCCTCCTCTCCTGTTACTTCAGTTCCAGCTCAACTGGCTTGTTTTTGAACATCCGCTTCAGCACAATCGAGCTGACGATCGCCAGGAACGCGTACAGAAGGCTGAACATCACGAGCATTTCGCCGACGTTGTCTGCTGTCGTCGCCGCGTGCTGCGTCTTCATGTAGCCGACGAGAATCCATGGCTGCCGTCCGATCTCACTGAAAATCCAGCCCAGCTCGATCGCCAGGATCGCCAGCGGAGCGCCCCAGAAGATCGCATGCAGAATCGCTCGCGGCACCTGCCCTTTTTTCCAGCGGCGCCAGATAAAGTACAGAATCGGGACAACCAGCATGTACATGCCGATGGCGACCATGCCGTCAAAAAGATAGTGAATAAACAGCGGCGGCCAAAGCTCCCGAGGGATTTGGTCCAGTCCCATCACTTCCCCGTTAGGTGAACCGGTCGCCAGGATACTGAGTGCATAGGGAAGCTTCAGGGCGTTTCTCACTTCCATGGTCTCGGGGTCGAGAACTCCGCCCAGAATCAAAGGAGACTGCGGCTTTGTCTCAAAATGCCACTCGGCTGCGGCCAGCTTGGCCGGTTGGTATTTGGCCAGATACTTCCCCGCAAAATCGCCGTACAGCGCGGTTCCAAAGGAAAACAGCAGGGCCAGTGCCACGGTAAAATTCAGCGCCTTGCGATGGTATTCGTGCCCGTTTCCCCGGAGCAGCTTCCACGCTGCAATCGCCGCAAGGACAAAGGCCGAGGTCGCATACGAGGACAAAATCATGTGGCCCGCTTTGGTCGGCGTCGCCGGATTGAACATCGCTGCCAACGGTTGAACGTCGACAATCGAGCCGTCTACCAGGGTAAAGCCCTGAGGCGCATTCATAAAAGCGTTCACCGTCATAATGAAGAAAGCAGAAGCCGTCGAACCGATGACAACCGGTATCGAGAACAGCCAGTGAATATACGGATTTTTAAACCGATCCCAGGTATAGAGATAGATCCCCAGGAAAATCGCTTCAAAGAAAAAAGCAAACGTCTCCAAAAACAGAGGCAGGGCAATGGCCTCACCGGCTACCTTCATAAAGCTTGGCCACAGTAAGCTGAGCTGCAGACCGATACATGTACCGGTCACGACACCGACCGCAACGGTAACGGTAAAGCCTTTTACCCAGCGGCGGGCCATCAGTGTATACATCGGGTCCTTTTTGCGGATTCCCAGCCACTCGGCAATCGAAATGATAATCGGAATACCGACGCCCAATGCCGCGAAGATGATGTGAAATCCCAGCGTCAGCGACGTCAAAATGCGTGCAAGCATGGTATTATCCAGTTCCATCGTTGTCTCCCCTCCCGAAAACAACCTTCTCACAGTGCTTATGTGAATGTGATCACAATCACTTTTATTATATGGCTGATTCCGGCTGCTGGCTGTGAACAACGAAGGACGAATTGGTTACGGAATCAGGTCAAATTGGTTACGGAAATAAGGCAGAAGTTCCTACCGGGCAGTTTCCGTAAGCCCTTATCCTCTATTCTTTTGCTTCCGGAAGTTTGTCCCAGACGACGATGATCAGCGTAGCGATCGGTCCGAGAAACAGCGACAGAAAAAACCAATTCAGCCCGCTGCGGTTCTTCCCTTGGGCCAAGCCTGCGTTAATCAAGGCCAAGGTGCCCCATCCCACAAAACACTCATTTTCCATAAGCGATCTCTTCCTTTCATAAACAATGCGCCTGTAGAAAACGCACAGACAGAAAATCACTGAAATTCCCCTCAGCTTAGTCGGAAATTTGATTGACCTCGGGCGATCGTCCTATTATAATAGCAGATAAGAAACGCTATACGAAAATTTCAAACATTTCATCAAGAGTGGTGGAGGGACAGGCCCAATGAAACCCGGCAACCTGCGTTTTTGATACGCTTGGTGCCAAATCCTGCAGAATCATTGATTCTGAGAGATGAAACCGCGCGGTATGACCGAAGCCTTCCCTCTCAGGAGAAGGCTTTGTTTTTTTATAAAATGGATGAGAGGAAGAGATAGCCATGTCAGAACAAAAACAGTGGAAGCCGGAAACCATTGCCCTGCACGGAGGACAGTATGTTGACCCTGTGACGGGTTCCCGAGCCGTCCCCATCTACCAAACCACCTCTTATGTGTTCCGCGATACGGAGCATGCTGCCAACCTGTTTGCCCTCAAAGAGCTGGGCAATATCTACTCCCGCATCATGAACCCGACACAGGATGTGTTTGAACAGCGCGTCGCGCAGCTTGAGGGCGGTGTCGGAGCCCTGGCAACTTCATCGGGCCAGGCGGCCATCACTTTCTCGATCCTGAACATTGCGGGTGCCGGAGACGAGATCGTTTCTTCCAGCCATTTGTATGGCGGCACTTATAATCTATTTGCTCATACGCTGGGGAAACTGGGCATCAAGGTTCATTTCGTCGATCCCTCCAATCCAGAGAATTTCCGCGCTGCGATCAATGACAAAACAAAAGCGGTGTTCACGGAAACCATCGGGAATCCGCGAATTGATGTGGTTGATCTGGAAGCGATTGCGGCTATCGCTCATGAAAATGGCATTCCGCTGATCGTCGACAATACGTTCGCTACCCCTCTGCTCTGCCGTCCCTTTGAGCATGGCGCTGACATCGTAGTTCACTCCACCACCAAATTTATCGGCGGCCATGGCACGGCAATTGGCGGCATTATCGTCGACTCCGGCAAATTTGACTGGAACAACGGCAAATTCCCCGGACTGACTACGCCAGACCCGAGCTATCACGGCGTTGTCTTTACGGAAGCAGTCGGCCCGCTGGCCTACATCATCAAGGCGCGTGTGCAGCTTCAGCGGGATATCGGGGCGGCAGTTGCTCCGTTCAACTCCTTCTTGTTCTTGCAGGGGCTGGAGACCCTTCATCTGCGGATCGAGCGCCACAGCGAAAACACGCTGGCCGTCGCCCGTTATCTGGAGCAGCATGAAGCCGTCGAGTGGGTCAACTATCCTGGACTGGAAAGCAGCCCGTATTATGAACTGGCGCAAAAGTACCTGCCGAAAGGGGCGGGAGCCATCCTCACCTTTGGCATCCGCGGGGGAGTCGAGGAAGGGAAGAGGCTGATTGAATCCCTCAAGCTGTTCTCCCATCTGGCCAATGTGGGCGATTCCAAGTCCTTGGTGATCCATCCTGCCAGCACCACTCACCAGCAAATGACTGCCGAGGAGCAGCTTGCCGCCGGTGTCACTCCGGGGCTGATCCGCCTCTCTATCGGTACAGAAGCGATCGACGATATCATCGACGATCTGGAACAAGCGCTGCAAGCAGCCCTGCAGGTTAGCAACGCGTAGGCTCGGAGCGGATAAGATTGCAACGCATGCGAATAGCTATCTGATGGATCAGCACGGCTCCATCACCAGAAAAGAGACCGAGATTTCTCCCGGTCTCTTTCTTCATTATATATGGTGCGGTTGTAGGGACTTATTTTGGCTCGCCAGCTGTTTGCTTGCCTTCGAGCTTCAGCGTCAGGTTGAGGCTGTCTTCCTGGAAGCGGTTTTGGTCGGTGTTGTCATCATGGAACTCGATACCCAGGTAGATTTCGTCAGTCGTGTCAGGAGGCAGAGTGAGCAGTTTTGTCGCCCAGCTGCTGATATCCAAATCGCCGCCGGCTTTCAGTTCTTTCAGAGTTTTTCCGTTGCGCGGGTGGATGATGATGCGCTCGGAAACCGGGATGTTCGGGTCAGCACTGGACAGCCAATACACTTTCAGATGGTTGTCGAGATCGTCTGCACCGTTGTCACCTTTTACGTCATTAATGCTGTAATCAATGCTCATGAGCAATTTGTTAATGTCGATGGTGCCTGTATTGGTGATTTCGAATGTTCTTTCAAACCAGTCGCCCGGCTTCATGTTCTCCACTTGGAATACGGATTCAGCGGGTGTCGCGCCGATTTCCATTTTACCAGCGGCAAATGTGTTGTTTTCGATCGCTGTCGTAGCGTTAAACCATGCAAAGGTTCCCCCGCCGATCAACGCTGCGCCCAGTCCTACGGAAGCCAGTGTGACTGCAAATTGCTTTTTCAAGCCCATTTTTCTTCCTCCCACATCTTCAATATAATTTTTATGATGACTTGAAGCCTGATACCAGAATTCCTGTTATCAGCCCACAAGGTATCACCACGCTGGGTGATTATGGCTGCGTTTTGGCTGCCGTCTTTGCTTCCTCTTCCTTGATCATCCGAAGCAGCTTCCAGACCTGGCTGACGATCAGATAGATTCCCGGCACTGCGAGCATGATCAGCATTCCCAGACCCGATTTGGCAAACTCGATGAAGTATCCGACCCAAGGAACGGAATACTGCACTTTACCGATCAGACGATCTGGCGTGACCGGGGCTGTGTCCTTGCCGTCATTGGCGTCCCCTTTGGTAATCAGTTGTCCCTCTCCTACCTCAACGACGCGGTGGGTGATCGTCAGGCCTTCCGGGTCCTTGAAGGTAATGATGTCGTTCTCTTTCACATCCTTGAAATCGACCGGCTTGACAGCGACAATACTGCCAGTGTCAAAGGCCGGAGACATCGAGCCGCTGAGTACCACCATGATCTGACTTCCGAACAGGACTGTTTTTCCCCCGCTGATCTTGCCGACGAAGAGAATACCCGTAATCACTATGACCAGGATCAGGAACAGACTCGTCAGAATCGATATGCTTTTTTTCAGTAGCTTCACTGGTTTATCTCCTCGCTTTCCTGGTGTTTGGCTGTGTGCCGTTCACTGTTTTCATCTTACGTTTTTTTCCATTTCCCATCTTCCTGCGTCAGGGTGAACTTCCTGTATGATCGGGATGAACCGTTGTATCATCTGGTATGGATGCCGCCTCATACTGAGGGATGATCTCGTCTCCGCTTTGCGGAAAAATAATGGGAACGATGCCTCAGGTATCTGAAAATAGTCCTCGCAGATGCCTGCCTTGGTGAAAAAAAGAAGTACCAGCAAGCTGCTGCCCGCTGGTACGTTTATGCTGTACGGAAAGATGGCTTTTGCTGAAACGAGGAAGCCCCTGTGGAATCCGGCGGGTCTCTCCGTTTCGACGTTGGTGGCGAAGGGTCTAAACACCTCCCGCATCTGGAGACGGCGCTTTGTCTCCCCCTGCTCCCGGCGGGGATGGTTTCTCGCTACCCGTGCCCGCTGACGGCGCGGGTTCTCCTCCTGCTCCTGGCAGGGACGGATTCTCGCTGCCCGTTCCCGGGTGCGGCGCGGGTTCTCCCCCTGTTCCCGGTGGTGACGGGTTTCCGCTGCCCGGTCCCGGTTGCGGCGCGGGTTCTCCTCCTGCACCCGGCGGTGACGGGTTCCCGCCTCCTTGGCCCGGTGACGGCGCGGGTTCTCCTCCTGCTCCCGGCGGTGACGGGTTTCCGCTGCCCGTTCCCGGTCGCGGCGCGGGTTCTCCTCCCGTTCCCGGCGCCGGTGGATTCTCGCCTCCCGTACCTGGTGGCGATGGATTTGCCGCCTCTCCCGGACTGGGCGGTGCCGGATTTTCTGTGCCGGGCACCGGTGGTACGGGCGGTGTTTCTGTCGGCGGCTGTTCAGGCGGCAGCGGGTTGGGGACTGGTGCGGGAGTCCCTCCCGGAGGCGGACTGCCCGGCACCCCAGGGATGGGAGGCGGACTTGGAACACTGATCACATGTGTGCTCTCTTTATACTGGGTCTCCACAGTCAACGGAATGACATGCTGGTAAAAGCCGCCCAACGCGGTGATATGCAGCTCCCCTGTCAGGAGGTCATCGCTGTATTCCACCTTGCTGCGGATATGGCCAATCCGAAAAACGATGTCCTCCTCGCTGTCCTGCCGCTCAATCTGGAGAAGATCTTTCGCCTCCCCCGTCACTTGTAAATCTTGTTCATCCAGATCCAAATGTGGACGCTGCGGCTTCAACCTCAGATAAAAAGCCCCTTCCTGTATGCTAAATTTCACATCACGCTCTTCCGAGGCCTCTTCTCCGCCGCCTTCCTCCCCGTCCACTGATTTTCTGGTAATCGTCACCTTTTTGGTTACTTCAGTCACGATCTGGATGGATTCCGTTTCGGTCAGAAATACATCCTCATTCGTTCCCAGGCTGACAGGAGCCCTCTGCTTTTTTTCGCTGGTCAAAAATGAGACCGTCGTCTCAAGGGGATGGAGCATACTGATCAACGCTACTGCCATGACAACAGACACCAGCTTTTTCAATGCACTCCCCCCTATTCCGAAAAGATTGCATCCGGTGTCGCCTGTTTGGCCAGAAATCGAATTTCCAGCTCACCGGCAAGCGCTTGATAGGTGTGATCGACACCCTCTTTCGGCAAATAGACCGTGATCAGAAAGGTTTTCTTCCGCTGATCCGCTGAAAAGTGATCTTCTGTCCCGTTGAGATGGCGCAGACCGGGCTTTTCCTGATGAAGGCCGCTCACCGGTCCGTCATACACCAGAGAGCCGCCGCTCTCGATGCGCATGTGCAGGACTTCCTCCAGCTTTTCGGCTTCCTCCAGCTTTTCTGCATCTTCCTTTTTTTCTGGGTTCACCACTCTGGCGACGATCTTGTAGTCAAACGCCAGGTCGCTCTCTCCCCGTGAGAGTGTAGCTTCGAGCTCGCGGGCATCTCCCGGAATCATCCGAGCTAAATCAAACGTCTGATTGCCTCCCTCCAGAACCCGCCACTTCTCCCCAAAAGAGCTGCTGGTGATGTCCAACAGACCGATAACAAAGCTGTGCCCCGTATCTCTGGCTTCCTTCCACATCCAGCTGTAAGTCCCCGCTGGCTGTGTCCACAGCGCAGTCGTCAGCCCGAGCAGAAACACTCCCCCTGCCCATCGCTCCAAAAGGCGTGAATGATTCCGTTTGATTTTACGTCTGCCGGGGTTTTCAGTATTTGTTGTCTTCGAAATAGAGGTCTGCTTTGAAGAGATGAAGGGCGAGTTTTTGGACATCTCCGTTCACCTCGCTTGTCTCCCTGAATCCCTCGATTCCATCTCCTACCCGAACACCGCCGCTGTCTACTGCGTATTTGTTTACCCGCGTAAAGTCATTGCCGACCATTTGAACCTCGGACTCTTTTTGACTGGCAACGACGACAGCGTGATTGACAGCCTGGAATGTATTGTTGGCAATGAACACCGCCTTCATCGTCTGATCCACCACGATCGCTTCCTGCGCCCCGCTAAAGACGCTGTCTTTAACCGTCAGTCCCTCCAGCGTCTTCTCACCGGAGAGATCCGGTTTTGGCCGGATCGCCGCATCGAAGCTGCCGTCAAAGGTGCAGCCGCTAAAGCTGACATTGGACCCCACATACAAGCCTGTCCCCCTGCCCTCAAAGCGGATTCCCTCAAACGCCGCGTTGCTCACCTGCAGTTCATCAGCACGCACGATCACCTTGCCCTCTTTGCCGGGGGCCGCTTTCCACGTGATCTTTTCCGGCAGTTTCATGGAGGACAGATCATAACTGCCTTCCTCCAGCACAAAGGTCATTCCTTTGGCGCTGTCCCGCTCCGCTTCCTTGCTGGCCAGCCGCAAGGTTTCCGCCAGCTTGATTCCGTTCAGGTCCTGCGGGGTAAAGGTCATGACAGGGCCGCCCTGGGCAAAATAATGACCGTTTTCCTGCTGGGTGGCTAAAAATCCGAATGTCACATCTGCCGACTTTTGCTGGACGTCATTTCCCGTGCTCTCCGGCAGATACACAGAAAAATGAAGCTGGTCGCTGTCATTTTTGGGCAGTTCGGCAATCACGACATTGGCCTGGTTGAGCTGATTGACCCGCCCGTGGTAGAGCAGCTCGCCGCCCTCGCCCTCTCTTCTTACTTCCACGACCAACTGATTGTAGACGATGTCATCACCGTCTTCTTTTTCCGCCAAAAGCGCATATTTGACCGGAACGTCACTGCGATTTTGAACCGTCAGTGTTTTGCTGAACCGGACGCCGGGCAAAAACGGACGGTCGTCATCGGTCTCAAACCGGGCTTTGTTCTCCCCCAGTGAAATCTCCAGCTTGCCCGCGGCAAATGTACTGGATTCCTCCACGGAACTGGTAAAGTACGCATAAGTCCCAAAGCCGGTACTGATGATAATCGAGGAAATCACAGCCGTTCCAAGCGCGATCCGCTTCCATGGCCAGTGTTTGACCTGTTCCCACTTCATGAACGTTCCCCCTCAATGGTCTTAAGATTGTATCTGTGCGGGACCGCTTCGCTCCCGGCGATGCGAATACATCAGGACGATGATAAAAAGAGCCAGAACAGACAGGAAAACGGGCGGCTTTTGCAGCCCCTCCTGCACGGCAGCGGCGTAGGGAATCCTGGCGACCACTTTGCCTACCAGCCGTTCGGGATCGGTCCAGCCTCCATCCAAATCCTGATTCGCGTCTCCCTTGGTTTGCAGATAGCCGTTTTCCAATCGCTGCACGATCCGGTGAGTGGTGAGGGATTGGCTGTGTTTCTCCTGCCAGTAGGTGACAATATCCCCTACGAGCGGCTCCTCTTTCCCGTACGCCCGGACAATGACCATATCCCCCGCTTCGATTGCAGGGGACATACTTCCCGTAATGACCGAGAGCACGCGCCAGCCGCCGACCCCGGGCATGCGGTCATCATTCAGATGACTGGTTATGTACAAAAACAGATTGATAAAGACAAAAAGCCCCAACAGGACGATGCAGATTCTTTTGGTCACACGAGAAGCCACGCCGCTCACCTCTTTCCCCCATTTTACGCAGAATTCAGGGGGGCATCTTCCACCACGGGAAGGACAGCGGATACACATGAGGAGGAAGATTTTTATTCGCGGGGATGGGAGGATCTCATACTGAAGAATGAGGAAGGGGGAAAATGAAAAAGCCTGCAGACCTGCTTTTCGGCTGCGGGTCTACAGGCTGATCCGCTTCCCCTCCGGCGCTTTTTCTCCTGAGGGGTGCTGCGGACAGGGAGGGACAAGACGGATGGGAACAAAGTGGACGGATGCCGGGGTGGCACGCAAGAGGGTAAGATTCTTGCCGCAATAGGGGCAAAGCCACTCATACCACTCCTGGCTGCTGTACGAACGCTTTTGGCAATCCAGACACCGTTTCTGCCACACAGTCCTTCCCTCCTGAGCCACCAACTCTTTCCAAATACATTACCATAATTTCCATATATCGGTATCATCACTGAGAATGTAAATGCCTAGCTTTCAGGTGTAGTTCTAGCCCACCATGGGGGGCACATCAGGTACTCTTTTCGAGGCTTGGATCTGCACGGTTCGCGTAAAAGCTTGCACGATTTGCTCATCATAGGCTGTCCCGGCCATCAGGCAGATTTGCTCGTAGGCCTCTTCTACAGTGAATGGGCCTCGGTACGCCCTCACTGCCGTCATAGCGATGAAGCACTCGACAATCCCAAGCGCTTGTGCCAGCAAAGGGATTTCCTTCTCTTTCAATTGGGCTGGATAACCCGTACCGTCATACCTCTCATGATGATGGCGAAGAGCCGTAATCACCCGTTGGTAGGACGGATCATCCTTGAACAGCTCCGTGCCCATGTAACAATGCTCCTGGATCAACTGATATTCATACGTCGTCAGCTTGCCTTCTTTTTCAAACAGATAGTCCGGCCATTTGATACGACTGACATAGTGCAGGAGGGAGAGTAAATTGATCTCCCAGTCGCTCACCGTTTCCTCGGGAAACTCCTGGAGCAGCCTTTTGATCAATCGCCCCATCTGTTCGATTTCCCGGCTGCTGGTGTGCGTTTTTCGCTCAACTACCGGAACCAGTTCATTCAGCAGGCTCATGACGTATTCCCGCTTTTTGATATCTGCTTCCCGCTTCGCCCCCCCGACCCATTTGCTGAGCGAGAAGAAGCCTAACCAGGCACAAATCACACTGCCCATCGCGAGCGTGACATGGGCAAAGACATCCATCAAGGCGTGCTGCTCCATTCCTGCAACAACGGAAAGCAAATAGACCAGACCGCTGATCGTCCCCCAAGTAAACAGAAGCCATTTTTCGTGAAAGAAGCTCAAGTACAACGGATAGATCAAAAACACGTTCCAGATACCGGTGAATTCAAGGGGGTTGTAGAGACAAAGGAACAGCAGCAAAGCGATACCGAGAAAAGCAGATGGATGCCGTGAATCCGTATCTGGCAACACGTAGCGCTGGTGCAGGAAGTACACCGTCCAAGAGACCGCTCCGCAGATGGTAAGCCCGATGACGTTTGACCAGGTCGAAGAGACGAGACCCGCCGAAACCAGAAACACAGCCATGGCCGCACCAGCCGTGACCAGCACCGACAGCCAGTAAAACATGCTGTCAGCCAAAACTTCGGTATGATTTCCTTTCCTCTTTCGCAGTTCCATGAAATACCCTCTTTACCGTTTTTACAAAAGGTTTCCCGAGACTAGCGGACTACTTTCACCATACCTTTTTTCAGCCCGTACAAGACGGCTTGCGAGCGATTGGGTTGGCCCGTCTTGCGAAGGATGCTGCTGACGTGCGTTTTGACGGTTGCCTCGGATATAAACAGCCGTTGGGCAATCTCCTGATTGCTGAGATTCTCGACGATCAGTTCAAAAATTTCCTGTTCCCGTTCGGTCAAAAGAACATTCGTCTCTTCCTTCCGTCTTCTCTGCAGCTTGGAGTGGAAGCAAGAGTAGCCCATCATGACCATATCCATCGTGTGCAGGATTTGTTCGGGCACGGTATCCTTCATGACATACCCATCCACCTGGGAGTCAAGTGCCCGGAATACGTCTTCACTCTCATCATACGCGGTCAAAATCATCACTTTCAGTTCAGGCATCTCCTCCTTCATCGATCTGCAGCTATCGATGATGGAGGTTCCCGGCATTTTCAGATCGGACACAATCAGGTCCGGCTTGCAGCTCATCGCCTTGGCTACCAGCTCGTCGCCATTGTTCGCTTCCTCAATCACGGCGTATTTGGACGAACTTTCCAGGATCATTTTCAGACCCTCGCGTACGATCCGGTGATCATCTGCAAGCAGCAATCTCACCTTATCCATATCTCTCCACTCCTTTTTTCGGTACGATCGCGATGATCTCCGTTCCTTGCTCCGGTTTCGAGCGTATATGCAGGGTTCCCCCGACATCGGCGATGCGCTCCCTCATCCCCAGAAGTCCATAGCTGTCGGCAAGACCAGCCTTTTCCTCGGGAACAAACCCGATGCCGTTGTCCTTGATGCGGATTGTGATTTGCAAGGCAGACGACTCCACGCTGACCTCCAGCATGGTGGCAGCCGCATGCTTGACGACATTGGCCGACGCCTCTTCCACCAACCGGTAGATCGCATCCAGGACCGGCAGAGGCTCTTCTCCCAATCGCCCCCGTTTCACGAATTCCACCTGCAGGTCTGTGCCCACCGTAATTCGTGTCAGCAATTGCTGAACAGCCTCTTCGATACCCTGATTGGGCCGGGCATCGCGCAGATGGGTGATGTAATTGCGCACCTCGCCGTGGCACCATTGAATGCGTTCTTCCATCTGGCGCAGCTTCTCCAGCAGGTTTTCCCTTTCTTCGGGGGGCAGTGTCTGTTTGATTCGAAAAAGCTGGGCGGACAAAAGAAATAACTGTTGGGCCAAACCATCATGCATGTCTTGCGCCAGCTTTCTTCTCATTTCTTCATGAAGGGAGCGAGCCATCTGATAGCGAATCCGGTTTTGCTGCAAATACTGGAAAAGAGAGACCGCCATAAACCGAAGTAAAAACTGCTCAAAACGGCTCAGTTGTTTTTTCGGATGGACGGAAAAAAGCAGGCACCCCCAGGAATGTCCTTTCTGTCTCAACGGCCAGCATACGTATGTATCTTCTTTCCCCGTAAAGTCTTGCAGTGAAATTGTTTGGTAGCGCCCCCACCCTTCCGCTCCCAGATCGAGCAATCGCTGAACAAAATAATCCCTCCGCCAGTTCCCCTCACCCTCCCGTTCTTCAAACAGACAAAGATAGGCACTATCTGCACGAAAAAGGCGTTTCAGCGTTTTTTCTGATTCTTCACTCAATAGAAGGTCTGGTTTGGACTCCGCCACTTTTCTCATGAACAGATAGATTTGCAAAGCTTTGGAATAGGCCCCTTTTCCTAAATAAATGATCATAAATACCCAGTAAGACAAACTGGCCCATAGCAAAAGATCGAGCAGAAAACGAAGAAGATTCAGATCGGATTGTGGAAGGAGCAAATCGTGAGGCAGCCATGCTTGAAAAGAAGGGTATGCGAAGAGAACGATCAAGGCGACAACAAGAAACTGCTCGAACCGTAAAATCGCTGTCAGCCACAAGAGCGTGGTGTACGCATACAGCATGAACGGACTATTCCACTTTCCCGTCAGGGTAATGAAAAAGAGCGCCATCCCCAAATCGACCAATCCCATCAGGAGCCAGCGTCTTCTCGGGAGTGCATACCACAAACATGCAGCGTAGATGATAATCAGGCCAAGCAAGAGGAAAAACAGGGAGTTTTGTTGGGAATGGGAATTTATGTAGAAGTAAAAAAAGAACAGAAACAGAATCCATTGCAGCACATACAGCATCAAACGGATTTCTTTCAGGATTTGATTCATTTGAATCCCTCAATGCGCGGCCCAGGGAGTCCATAGACCGATTTACATAACAGACGACCTTATCGTACTGTAACTGCCAAAGATTTACAATAAGGAAAAAGGTCGATTTGCCCCTTTCATTTTCAGACATTTCGACGGCGGCCAACAAGCTCTGAACGAATCGTTTTCCTGCCTTGTTCGAAAAATATTGAATATGTTGTTCGAAAAATATAGGATATAGTTAGAAACTTTTTCTGGAAAGTGGTGCATTGATCTTGAAAATACTGGATATGAGTTTTGGACGCAACAGTTACCATGTCAGTTTCTATTCCTCTCCCCTCTTCGAAGGGGCATTGGGAATAGCAGCCGCTACCTATGACGAAATCCATCCGACTTTGGAGAAACCTCGGGAGTATTGGCAGATGATGATCGAGGCTTTGCCTGACCGGGTCCAAGCGGAGTTACTCTACGCCAAACGGCATAACACCTGGAAAACGCTGCTTCAGTTGCTGCACACCCATCCCTTTCCCGACCTGGAAGCCTTTCTCTCCTTTTTGGAAAACCTTCCCGATCAGCAGCTCCTCTATGAGGCGCTCCCCTGTTTGGGACAAGAGCGTGAGGAAGCGCGGCGGCGAGCAGTCGAAGGGGATGCGGCGGCCGTGGAAGAACTTTTGGCCGCATGCAGCGCGCACAAGTTTTTCCCTGCATATCTCTCGTATCTCTGTCAGTTGGATATGGGTGTTCTGCGCCGTCACCTGATTACGCTTTTTCAAGGCTGGTACACCCTTCATGTCATGCCGAGAGAAGACGAGCTCCGCCGCCTTTTGCAGCGAGATTGCGACCAAAAAAGCGGCATGCGGGAAAAGCTCTCGCCGGAAGCCTTGGTCGAGTGGGCCCTCGGTGGTGCGGCCTATCCTCCAGAGCCTTCCATCAGTCGGGTTCTGCTGATCCCGCACACACTCTATCGCCCCTGGACCATTCAGGCCGATGCCAAGGGCACGAAAATCTTTTATTATCCCGTGGCCGATGAAAATATGGCGGAAGAGATCGATCCCTACCAACCGCCGCTTCGGCTGATCCAGCTGTACAAAGCAGTAGGCGATGAGCATCGTCTGCGAATCATCAAATTTTTGACGGAACGGGCACATAGCTTGCAGGAACTGACAGAACGGATGGAAATGGCCAAGTCTACACTGCATCACCACCTGTCGATGCTACGTTCTGCACAAGTAATCGAGATGAACGGCACGAGATATCAGTTGCGTCCTCACGTCCTGGGGCAGCTTCCGCTCTTTTTGGACGACTATCTCGGCAGGGGGTAATCGGATGAAAAAGACGGGCCAAACAGGCTTTCCTGCTTCTTTTTGGCTGATTCTCTCGGGACAAGCAGTGTCCGAGATGGGGGCCAGCCTGGGGACGCTGGCCAACAGCTGGGTGCTTTTGCAGGCTACCGGCTCTCCAACAGCCGTAGGCAGCATGTGGCTGCTCTACTTTCTGCCCTCTCTTATGGTTCAGCTCTTTATCGGTCCTTATCTGGACCGCTGGGACCCGAAGCGGGTGATGATTGCCTCCCAGCTGGCCCGCGGTGCGGCTTTTGCCTGCAGCTTTGCGGCCACCTCCGCGGGATTTGCAGGCTTGTGGCCGGTCTATCTCACCTCCCTGGTCAATGGACTGGTGCAGCCTTTGTACGTTCCGGCCAGTTTGTCACTTTTGCCTTCTGTGGTGCGGCCGGATACCCTGACGCGGGCGAATGCTGCGCTGGACGGCTCCCTGCGGCTGGCCATGATCGCCGGACCAACGCTGGGCGGTCTGCTGATCGGCCTTCTCGACGGCCCGGGAGCCCTTGCTTTGACGGCAGGAGCTTTTGCCATCAGCGGCGTTCTGCTGTCATTTTGCCAAAGCAGCACCCCTCTTGAACGAGCGAAGCAAGAGGCCTGGGTGTCCATGTTTGCCGCCGGTTTACGGGTCTTTCGGGAGGAACCGCTGCTGCTCCGTTTGGGCGTATTGCTCTCGTTTGTCCAGTTTGCCGTCGGGGTTTCCATGGTGCTGACCTTGCCCTATGTGACCGCCGAGCTTCAGGGGACTTCGGCACATGCAGGCCTGCTGTTAGCCGGTTTTCCGCTGGGGTATGTCTGCGGTTCCATGCTGGTAGTCCCGCTCTCTCGCAAATGGTCCCGCTCCGCGCTCATGATGTTCTCCCTCTTGGCCGGCGGCGCCAGCTTTGTCCTGCTGGCTCTGGTCCATTCCATCTGGCTGGCCATCCTGATCGAGATTTTAGCCGGGATAACGGCTCCCTTTTTCCACGTTCACAGCACCAGTCTGTACCAGACCAGAGTTCCCAGCCATTTGCTCGGGCGGGTGCTCTCTGTCCGGCTGCTGATTATCCGCGTTACCATGCCGCTCGGCGTTTGGCTGGGTGGCCTCCTGGGTGAATCAGTTGGGATTCGCCCCGTCTATGCCGGCATGGGCCTGCTGGTCGTGATTGCGGCCGCGCTCCTTCCGCTGCGAGCGCGCTACCTGGAGGCAGAGAAAAGGGAGTCAGCGGTCAAGTATTCTTGATCAACCGATAAAATTTTGTGAAAATTTGGCAATGTCAGGATTCCTGATTGTATAATGGAGAGCGAGTATTCGATTTTCCATTTCTTCGAAAAAAGGGGAATTTCCGAACATGACACATCCAAAATTACAGCTATTACTTGATACCATCAACCGGGTAATCGTCGGCAAAGAAGAGCAGGTTCGCCTTTTGCTGACAGCGATGCTGGCCCGTGGCCACATCCTGCTGGAGGATCTGCCCGGCATGGGCAAAACGGTTCTCGCCAAAACCTTGGCCCAGGCGATTGGCGGCACTTACAACCGCGTCCAGTTTACCGCAGACCTGCTCCCTTCGGATGTTGTGGGGCTTCACGTCTTCAACCCTCAGTCCCATTCCTTTGAGCTGCGGCGCGGACCCGTTTTTGCCGATGTGCTGCTGGCCGATGAGATCAACCGCGCGACGCCCCGTACGCAATCCGGCCTGCTGGAATGCATGGAGGAGCGTCAGGTGACGATTGAAGGGGTCACGCTGCCGCTGCCCGCTTCCCTGCTGGTGATCGCTACGCAAAACCCAATCGAGTCGGAAGGTACCTATCCGCTGCCGGAAGCGCAGCTCGACCGATTTTTGTTCCGCCTCTCCCTCGGATACGGAACCCGAGAGGATGCGCGCGAGATTTTGCGCCGCTTCCGAGGCCAGTCTCCGTTAGAGCGTGTACAGGCGATCGTCACCCCGGATGAAATTGCCCAGATGCAGCTTGAGACGACGACTGTTCACGTCAGTCCAGCCGTAGAGGATTACGTGATCAACCTGACTGAGGCGACCCGCCATCACCGCGCCATCGACATCGGGATCAGCCCCCGGGCGATGCTGGCTTTGCTTCGTTCATCACAAGCCGCTGCCTATCTGGACGGCCGTACCTATGTACTGCCTGATGATGTCAAACAGGTATTCACTCCACTTGCTGTGCATCGGGTACGGCTTTCACTGGAAGCGGAGCTTCACACAACCGAACAGGAAGTGATCCGGGAAATCCTGAAAGAAGTGCCCGCTCCGGTAGAAAAGGGCGTGTAGCCGATGAGCACCAGGCAGAAGTATCACGGATTCGGCTTTATCATCCTGCTGTTCGCCCTTTTCTCGGGCAGTTTGTTTCTCTGGCTGTTTGGCGCGTTCTTTTTCTTCATGGCCTTGTTTACCGCCTGGTGGAATCGCCGTCTTCCCCAATGGGTGCAAGTAGAATGGGAAGCGGATCAAAGCCGCGTCATGCCGGGGACTCCGATTACAATTCGCCTCCGCCTGCATAATCGCTCCTGGCTTCCGCTGCCGGGTACGCTCGTCCAGTTTTCCTTTCCTGACCATGTGGTTTGCGAGCAGGCGGATGAAGTCGTGATGCGGAACCAGCGGACATTTCTTCGTTTTCACTTTCATTTGCCACTGCGAAAAAGTGCGGAGCGGCTGTTCGTCATCACCCCCCACAAAAGGGGCGTGCTCTGGTTGAGCGAGGCGCAGTTCGAAACCATTCCGTTGTTTGGAGAAGAGTCTGTTTCGCTGCCGCTCCCGCTCTCTTTTTCCGTGCTTGTCTATCCGCTGCCCCTGCCGCTGCCTCCTCTCGATCTGACAGCGACCGAGCCGGAAGGAACAGTCGTCACCAGACGCCATCGGATGGAGGATGTGACTTTTTTGCGAGGGGTCAGGGCCTATACTCTAGGGGATCGCCTGAAGCATATTCACTGGAAAGCGAGCGCCAAAACCGGTCAGCTGCAAACACGGCTGTTTGAGCCAACGGCCAGCCCAAAATGGAAGCTGATCGGACATATTTTGCCCTCCTACGAACCGCTGCTGCAAAAATACAACGACACCGTCAATGAGCGCACCATCTCTGCATTGGCCGCTCTTTCGGTCCAGTGCCGGAAGCAGTCTCTTACCTATGAGCTGCTGTTGACGGTCAAACAGCGCGGGCGGGAGCATTATCACCTCCATGCAGGCAGCGGCAAAGCGCATCATGTCCAGGTCATGACGCATCTGGCGAAGCTTCATCAATACGGGCCAACCTCGCTGGCTGCTGTTCTCCATCGGCTGGAGCATCAAAGCGCTGCCGGAGAAATGATTATGGTCGTCACGCCTCGGCTGGACGAGCAGGCCCGGGACATGATCGAAAGGCTCGCGCGGCGCGGCCATCGCTTTACGGTATTGGATGTATCGGAGGAGCAGCCTGTCATCCGCCGATTTGAGCAGGTCGGCTCCGCCTCCGCTCGTAAAAGGAAGGTGAGCCAGCAATGAACCGTGCCCATCTGATCCGACAGTCGATGATGTTCTGGCAGGAATCAACGTTGGCGGCCATCCTGTTGATGCTGGTCGGTTGGCTGCCATCCACGCTGGAGAGCTTCGCCGGATTCGCCGTTTCCGCAACCATTCTGCTGGCGATCGGCCTGTGGCTGTACGAAGGCAGCAGCGGACGGTCTGCGCTCCACCTGCTGCTCTACCCACTGGTGATCGCAGCGGGAATTTTGATGTACCAGACGTTTGATTCCTTGCTGCTTGCTGCTTTGGCGGCCGCTCTCTTGTTTTGGAGAATTCACACTCTCTCGTCTCTCTCCTACACGAGTGATTCACTGCAGCGCATGTTTTTGATTACACTGGCCATCTGTCTGTTTCATCTGGCGATCACGGCCTTATTCGGATCGATGATGAAGGAGGTACAAACCGCGCCAGATCAGCTCTTTCCCGTTCTGGCTCTGTTGCTTGCCGGCTATCTCCTGACCAGTTTCGTAGAGTACCTGACCCGCGAGCAAAATGGCAATACTTCTGCCTCATCCCGCCTGCCTCTGTGGATGGGCGGTCAGCTTGTCGGCTCCCGTCTGCTGCTGGTGGTTGGGTATATGGCTGCAGGCACCCTTTGCCTTGCGATTTTGAATCTATTTTGGGGACTGATCAAAAAGCCGCTCGGCGATTTGCTCACCTGGCTATTGGGCCCTGTTGTTCAGGCAGTCAGCGACATGGTGGAAAATCTCGCAGCCTTCCTGAACAAGAACCAGAAGGTGCACGATCTGCTGGACCAAAAAAACGAATCGAATCAAGAAATACCGCTGGAGGAAGCCGTTCATACAGGTGACCCCCTGATGACTTTGTGGCAGCCCTATCTGATCGCCGGTGCTGTGGCGATCATCGCAGTCGTCCTGGGCTGGGTCATCTGGAAACGTAGAAAGACATCGATTCGTACAACAGAGATTGCAGACGCTTCCGCTATCCCGGAGGTGCTGCTGAGCGAGCTGCCTTCCGATCACGCGGATGAAAGTAAACCTGCCTGGGACTTGGAGGCGCTCCGCCAAAGCGTAGCCAACTCGGAGGATGATCCGGTTCACTACAGCTACTTTCGCTTTTTGCTTCACATGGTTGGGATCGGTCTGCGGATTGCGCCCTACGAAACAACACAGGAATACCTGCGCCGTCTGCGCCAGCAATGGCCTGATCCTGCAAAGCTGGAGCTGGCTGCCCACATCACGAGATACTATGAGCAATCCCGGTATGTGGAGAAGCCGCTGACAGCGGAAGAGCTGGCGCATTTGCAGCAGTGCCTGGAAGCTCTTCTGAAGGAAAAAGGCAACTGAACGGGGCGCTGACAGAAACAGCGGCAGTCTAGGGCTTTAAACGCTCTTCCTAGATTACCGCTGTTTTCTTTGTCCGGGGCAGAATAAAACTATTTCCGGATTCATTTTAAAAAGCAAGATTTTCTGGCCGAATCTCATACTTATCGTACAGCTCCTGATTCTCACCAATCGGCATTCGAACCATTAGCTCTTTTTCTGCCGAGAAATAATACCAGATGGTAACATCCTCTTTTGGGTCTTTAAGGGATTTGGTAGCGGCGCGCACAAAATAGGCACCTACCATTTTCCCGTCCTGATAGATAACTCTTGGGTCAGGAAGAGAAACCACATTTACCTCATAGCCCAAACCTTTTGCATCATTCTCAGCGGTTTGGACAACCTCTCGCAATCTTTCGAATGACTCTTCCTCAATTTTCAAGCTGTTTTTTGCGATATCGTAAGGCTGTTCTGAACAGCCCGTCATAAGCAAAAAAGCAAAGCTGGCAACAATCAGAAATAGCAAGGCACGTCTCATAATTTTCCCCCTTTCAGCACAACCTATATATTACCATTTTTTCAAATCGGAACAATGGCACGAATCCTCGCTTTTCCCCGCCTTCAAAAAATCAGACCTTTCCCGTTGACAGAATCCTCTCCCCCATGCATAATATCTTCACTTTTGCCCTTTTAAAATTTCAATTAACCATTTTGTTAATTAATCAGGAGGGATAGGATGCAAGACTTGCAGCAGTGGCTTCGCAAACGGGTCACCGTCTCTTACATACCCGGATATGAATTTTTCCTCAGTCTGCACGTGCTGGGAAATCCTGAACACCACACCTCCCGCATCAGTTGGATTCGCGAGACCCAGGATCAGCTCCCCCGCACGCTGCTGCGCGATTTGAAATCATTTGATGTCATTTCCAACCACTTCCTGGAGGTCATGGACTTTTTGTTTCCCTGGGAAGAGAAATACCAGCATTCCGTGGAAGCCGGGCTGGAACGGATTGAGAAGATGAGTCCGGAGGAATTCGTCGAGGCGATGATTGGTCCGATCCACCATCGCCGATTGGTAAAAAGCTGGATCGACGGCCATACTGACAGCGCCTTCGAACAGTTGAAGCCGGAGCATCGGGAGCTGATCCGCCGTCCGTTGCGAGCCCAGCGATTGTTTCTGGAGTTCTGTTACGCCTACTTGCCTTTTTTCAAAGAGGAAGAGCGACGCATCGAGCCCTGGCTGATTCGCTCTGTCCATGAAAGCGTGGAGGTTCTGCAAAAGGACCCGATAGCCTTTCTCTCGCAGATTCATCCGCGCCTGCACATCCGTGATCGGTTTGTCCAGTTTCACAAGGCGAAAACCTATCAGTTCGCCTATGAAGATCTGTCCCATATCCATCTGTTCGTCTCCAGCTTTATTTCGCCGCATCTGCTGCTCGGCGTCTATCCCCAGCGGATTTTGACTGGGATTCAAGTGAACGTGCCGGGGCGGGCAGAAAAACCGGTGATTGCCGCAGACTTTGTGGCCAAAATGAAGGTGTTCAGCGATCCGACCCGCATCGCTATCTTGAAATCCTTGCTCAATCATCCGTACTGTATCCAGCAGTTAGCTTGTTTGCATAAAATCAGCGAACCGGCTGTCGTCAAGCATATGAAGCTGATCGTCGACGCCGGCTTTGCCTGGAGCGAAAGACGGGGGCGGTTTGTCTTCTACCGGGGGGTACCTGCGCGACTGGAAAAACTCGCTGTCGATATCCATGAGTTTATCGACATGCCGGACCCCAGCTTTCTTCTGGAAAACGACACGACGGAACGGGGGACCTAAGATGTATGCCATCCTGCAAGTGGCCAAAGCCACCTTTATCCGCAATACGCGGGTCATGCTTCGAGCTTACCCGTGGTCTTTTGTCATCGGTCATATCCTGGCCGGTGTGTACACCGTGCTGTTTGCTTTTTTTGCATACCAGTATGTATTCGACCGACAGTTGGACCCCCGCTTTGCCAGCTACGCCGGGTCGCCGGACTACCTGAGCTACGCCATTTTGGGCGGCGCCTTTTACTCGTTCGCCGTTTCCACCCTGATGAACGTCAGCCGGTCACTGATTACCGAGCTGCGCGAAGGGACGCTGGAAGCGCTGCTGCTGACTCCTTCTTCCCGCAAAGGCTACTTTCTCGGCAACGTCTCTCAGCAGCTCATGCGGACGATCTTTGAGTTTGCTGTTATTTTGCTGGCTGGTTCGCTGTTTGGTCTGACGCTGGGCGGGGCCAATAGCGGCGGCGCGATCGCGGTGTGGCTGTTTTCGACAGCAGCTTTTTTCTGTCAGGCCCTGGTTTTGGGTGCGCTGATGCTGCGCTTCCGCGATACCTACATCACCCAGAACACGCTGTTTGTGGCTATGGCCTTTCTCTCCGGCGTCACCTATCCGGTGGCGTACCTCCCGGAATGGCTGCAGCCGCTCAGCATGCTGATGCCGCTCACCCCTGCCCTCGAAGCCTTTCGCGCTTGCGTTATTCTGGGAAAACCGCTTGCGACGAGTGCTCCTGCGCTTTTGCATCTGGGAATCCTTTCGCTGATCTACCTGGCACTTGGCACCGCCGCGATCAGGCGCATGGAAAAGCGGGTGCTGGAATCCATATTCGGCTAATTTAGCGCGGAAGCTTGGCTTTTTTCAGGTTGTTTGCGCAATGTGCTCGGCTTTAATCAAGTGTTTAAACACTGTCGTGTGTACGCGTCGGCCGATAGGGCTGACGATACCGGCTTTGGTGTTTCCCCAAGCGGCAGAAACGACTGTAGCTGCCGGATTTTGATAAAAACAGGAGGGATTCGCAGATGTTGATCGTTGACGATGTGCGGAAAATTTACCGGGTAAAGGAGAGAAGCGGCTTGTTTCGCAGCCAATGGCGAGAGGTGGAAGCCGTGGGCGGCCTCTCTTTTCACATGCGCCCGGGGAAAATTATCGGATTATTGGGAATCAACGGGGCGGGGAAGACCACCACGATCAAAATGTGCAGCACTCTGCTGGAACCAACCGACGGAACGATTACGGTAGACGGTTATGATGCTGTACGGGAGGATCGGCAGGTAAAGGCGCTCGTCAACATGATCGCCGGCGGTGAACGAATGCTGTACTGGCGCCTGACCGGAAGAGAAAACCTCCAGTATTTTGCCAGTCTCTACGGGCTGTTTGGCAGCCGCATGACAGAGAGAATCGACTTTTTGCTGGAGCAGGTCGGTTTGACGGAAGCAGCCGATACCCCGGTAGAGCGCTATTCCAAAGGGATGAAGCAGCGTTTGCAAATCGCCCGCGGACTGATCAATGACCCGAAATACCTCTTTCTCGACGAGCCGACGCTCGGTCTGGACGCCCCGATCGCCCGTCAGTTGCGCCGACATGTCAAGCATTTGGCTGCGGAGCAAGGAAAAGCTATCCTTCTGACCAGCCATTACATCCATGAAGTCGAGGAATTATGTGACGAGGTGTTTATCATCGACAAAGGCCGGCTCATCGCCCATGATACTCCGGCCGCACTGACGCGGATGCTGGCACACGGGACCAGACTGGAGGTGGAGATTCCTGCCCTCTCCGACGCTCTCCAGCGTGACCTGCAAAAAATGGTGACCCAGCATGGCGGGACGTGGCACATCGTGGAGACGCCCGCCCAAAGCTGGAGCGTTCTTCTGCAAAGTGAGACGGATATGACAGCTCCCCTGCTCTCCTTGCTGGCTGCCCACCAGTCCCCTGTTCTGCAGCTTCGCACACAGCAGCCTTCACTGGAGGACGTCATTTTGGAGCTGGCTGAAAGGAGAAGCGCATGAAACAGACCTTCCAACTGCTCGCAGCCGAAATCAAAAAAGAGCATCGCCACTCCTTTCACAGCCGGATGGTCTACTTCAGCCTGCTGATCTGGCCTGTCGTCATGTTTGTCACGGCGTATTACTCCTTCGCGCCGTTTCGCATGGGAGCCGACAGCCCGCTCGCCCGCTTCGTCGCCCCCGATCAGCTTCCGCTCTTTCTGTTGACCGGTTATCTGGGGTATATCTTTTTCTGGTGTCTGGTCCAATCTGCTTGGCAGATGAGCTTCGAAAGACAGGCGGGCACGATGGAAATGATCTTTATCAGTCCGGTGAACCGGCTTGTCTTCATCTACGGACGCTCTCTTTCCTCTCTCCTCGAAGGCGTCTGGCTGTTTTTTACCTTTGCCCTGCTCGCCGTGGTGCTTGTCGGCGGTATCCAGATCAGCGGCTGGTGGGCGATTCCGCTCTCCTTTTTGATTCTGCTCAGCTCGGCTGTGGTCTGGGGCGGTTTTCTCAGCGTTTTGTTTCTCTTTTCGCGAGATGCCAGCTTTTTGTACACGGTATTGGATGAACCGATGCTGATTTTTTCCGGCGTCAGACTCCCGCCGCTCGCCTTTCCCTTTTGGGCGAAGCTGCTCTCCTTTTGCTTTCCGCTCACCTATGCGCTTGATCTGATCCGCGCTTTGCTGATGAAAGGCTCCGGTCTGACGGAGCTGGCGCAGGAGCTTTTCCTGTTGGCCGGCGTACTGTCGCTATTGGTGGCAGCATCCGTCTTTTTGTTAAAAAGGGCAGAGCGGCATATGAAGCGCACAGGCAATATGGTCCTTTATTAATCTGTAGATGTTCCAGTAAAGTCAGGACAGTGGTTCCAAATGCTTCAGAAACAAAACCCGGTCATGCCCTTTTCCATCGTAATTGGTGGTGACGGGGACGCCGTCTACCTCGCCATCTCCCATTTCCACCTGAAATCCCATGCGGGTGTGAAAGGCGATCGACACTTTATTCACCGGAGAGGTTACGCATCGGACTGTCCTGCACCCTTTCCGCTTTACTTTCTCAAAAAACAATTCGTACAACTGCTTGGCGATCCCGTCTTTTCGATACGCGGGGTGAACACCGACAAAGTGGATATAGGCCTGGTTTGGGTCCGTCTGCGAAACAAGCCCGATCAAAAAGCCGAGCAATTCGCCCTCCTTTTCCATGACCAGACTGGTGTCCTGAAAATGCTGAAAAAAGAGCTTGGGGAGCATGTCGGCCATCTGCCGTCCTCCCCACCAGTCATTAATCACTGAAATCACTGGTACATAGTCGCTTTCACGTACATGCCGGATGTTCATGGGATTCCCCCTCTTTTTCTCGCCGAGATTATCACAGCCGAGGCTATTTTCGTATGGTTTCATTGTGCTTTTTCTCCTTTTTTGATACATTCTTTTGAATCATTCGAATGGAAAATCTGCGAACGACCCGAGGAGATTTACTGCGAAACAAGCGGGAAAGGCCATTCGGATAGCAACCATGCTTATTCTACCACGAAATGGAAGCAGAAATTGACGATCTGATGATTTCATCCCCCGCCCTGTGGACAAGCCATTAGAAAATGTTTATATTATAAGAGAGAGCGATACCCATAATTTCCCTTCACATTGAGAATATACCTATACACATCATTGAGGAAACGATGATCTGCCGTTTGTACGTGGGCACTTGAATGGCGGGGAGTAAGTAGTGCAACCGACCCTAATCTTCCTGATAGGGTCGGTTTTGATTTTACATGGCAAAAAATTGAAAAATAGGAACACTGGGGGCAAACAATGAACCTGTTTACGAAAAAGCCAAAGTCATGGAAAAACTATTTGGAGTATTCCCATTCGACAAATATCACCCAAGTGGAAGATCACATTCAGGAACGCCTGGCTTTTATGGGGATCACCCAGGACACACTGGATGCGATCAGAGAAGCTTCCCACGTGATTGCGCCGCATAAGTCTGAGATGATCGACCAGTTTTATGCATCGATCACCTCTGTGGAGCATCTCCAGCAGTTGATCCAGATCAATTCTACTGTGGACCGGCTGCGCAAGACCATGGTGCGCTATCTGGATCAATTCCTGCAGGCCCGGATTGACCATGAGTATGTCATGAACAGAGTTACTATCGGACAAGTTCATAGCCGCATTCATCTGACAGCCGAGCATTTCATTTCCGCTCACCATTTGCTCATTCAGGCCATGACTTCGATTCTCATGGAAAAATGGCATCATCGCCCCGATCAAATGATGCGGGCTGTACTGGCTGTGCAGAAGCTGGCCGCATTCGATCAGCAGCTGATCGTGGAAATCTATATGGAAGAAACGTTTAAATCCTTCCTCTTCGGAGTCTCCGACATGCTTAATCACATGACCCAACTGGACACAACAAAGCAACTCATTACTGTGATGGATCAGCAGATCGAGGAGTGTCATAGTGTGACGGCCGCGACAGAGGAAATGAGCGCCTCCATCCAAGAGGTCGCCAACCACGCGGTCAAAGTAGCTGAGGTAACGGACGAGGCCGTTCAATCCGCCGAACAAAGCAAAGAAGTCATCAACAGAGCGCTGGAGGATATCCAAAAGGTTGGTCACGTCTATACCGAAGTTGCTCAACAAGTCCAGCGACTTCACCAAGATATCGGCTTGAACCAGGACGTTATTAAAATCATCCGGGACATCGCCGAACAAACCAATCTGCTCGCACTCAATGCCAGCATCGAGGCGGCCAGGGCCGGAGAGCATGGACGAGGTTTTTCCGTGGTCGCGACTGAGGTGCGAAAGCTCGCTGAGCATACCAAAGAACAGATTTCCCGGATTACAGCCAATATGGAGTCGTTGCAGGAAGTATCCCATCAGGTCATGCAACAAATTGGCGAGACCGGAAAACTGGTGGGCCAGAGCGTCCATGATGCACAATCGGCCGATTCTGCTCTGGAAAAGATTGTGGACGCGATGCAGGGGCTCAGTCAATCCACCTCCCAGATTGCCGCCATGACGGAGGAGCAGTCTTCCACGGTGATGGATATCGCCGAACGCAACTCCACTATTTTTGATTTGAGCACGCATTCGCAGGAGATCTCAAAAGAGACTGCCAAAATTATTTTGGAACTCAGCAGATACATGGATGATTATCGGCAAAGCTTTTTTTCAATCAACGTCAAGTTCTCTTCCAAGGATATTGTCCGCGTAGCGAAAACCGACCACCTGCTGTGGAAGTGGAGAATCTACAACATGCTGCTGGGATTGGAAACATTGAACTCCAACCAGGTCGCCTCACACCATGCTTGCCGGTTGGGAACCTGGTACTATGGAGATTTGCCTGACCAAGTCAAAGGTCATCCCGTATTTGCACAGCTCGAGGAGCCTCACAAAGCCGTGCACACCTATGCCAAACAAGCGGTGCAGTGCTATGAAGAAGACAATATCGCCGGGGCGCAGGCAGCCTTTGAACAGCTTCAACTCGCCTCCAGCCAGGTGATCTCGCTGCTGACGGAATTGGAGGCAGCCGTGTAGGTATTTTTTTCCTTGAAACAAGAAAAAACAAGCCTCCAGCGCACCTTCTGCAAGGTCAGCGTGGGGGCTTGTTTCTTCCAAGGGGATCAGCCAGCCGCTACAGCATCTTCTCCATCATCGTAAACGACCTTCTACAGAAGAGGATGGGGAGCTTTTTCGCTTTGGCCTGACTTTTGACGTGATAGGACAGATTGTGATTGACGAAGTCGGTAAACACTACGATCATTTTTGTGTCTGACGGGATGTTCACTTTGTATTGCGAATGCTTTCTCCCCGTGACATGGTAAATTTGCTGATAACCTCGATCATGCAGCAGATCGGTGATATTGCCTAAACGGTCTCCTCCAATAACCAGAACGGCTGACATTAGCTTCTCCCCTCCTTGTACAGGAAACCTCCTGATGCTTCAGCAGGTTATCTTTTTAATACCGAGTATTTAGATAGGTTTTTGTTTAATTATAGGAAGAGAAACGTTATCTGTCAACTTTGTGGTAGTTTCCATGCTTGGGTAACGTGCTACGTGGCCATAGCGAGAAGAATCATGGTTCCCTGCTTGGCTCCGTACTCCGCCCGCAAGGGAGGGTTCACTGTCCGCTCCACAGCGGCTGGCGGGGGTCCGCAAAAGCAGTAGCGCTTCGTGGTCATCCCAAGGTTGCGTCCCTTTTTCCCGCCATCCACTGCTCCGCTGAGTGGGGCTTCACAGTCGCACCGCAGGGAACCATGATTCTTCTCCGGACATTTGCTTCTCCGCGGAATCTTAATGATGAAAAAAGAAGGTAATACCAAGCGCTAAAAAAACAAATTAATTTTGTTTAAAAAACCTAGTGCCTTTCGGTCAGCAGATCAAACACTAAAGAAACGTTACATCCATTTTTTACATTTCATTGAATTAGAAATCATTTAATTTTCATCTGTGAAAGAGCCAAGAACTTAACCGATCAACGTTGTATCATAATATTACTTTCAACGTTTTTGATCTGTGTAGTCTATCTTTGTTTCTATCTTTGCTTTTCATCATCGATTCACCCACAATTCTTTTATCAGCACCGGTATCGCGAAGAAGCATGTTTCCCTGCGGTGCGACTGTGGAGCCCTTGCTCAGCGGAGGGGTGATTCGCGGGAAAAAGGAGCGCAACTTTGGGATGACCTCGGAGCGATGCGGCTTTTGCGTCTCCCCCGCGAATCGCCCTGGAGCGGACAGTGTATACCCCCCTTGCGGGCGGAATACGGAGCTGAGCAGGGAAACATGCTTCTCCACCACAGCCCCGCTCCCAAACGTAAAAAAAGCCCGCGCAAGCAAGGAACTTTGCTCACACGGGCAATTACAACGGATGTATGATCTATTGTTTCTATCAAAATTCAATCAAAAAGCGCGCTCGTACTGCTTCGGAACGGCTGGCTCCCCTCGGAGACTTTTGATTGCATGAAGCGCCCAGTAAGGATCGCGGAGCATAGCGCGCCCGATCGCGACCAGATCGGCATCTCCATTCCCCAGCGTGGCTGCTGCCAGATGCGGATCATCCAGAATGCCGACCGCGATGACAGGAACATTCAACGCTTCCTTGATCGCGCGAGCCATCGGCACCTGATAGCCGGGATGAATGCCGGGTTTGCCTGCAGAACCGATGGGCCCCTCTCCGCCGCTGGTGATATGGAAGAGATCGACGCCAGCTTCCTGATAACGGCGGCACAGCTCCGTGCTGTAGTCCAGCCCGTAGCCTCCGTCCACATACTCTACGGCTGATACGCGCATAATCAGCGGCATCTCTGGCGGCAATACGCTTTTCACCGCCTGGATCACTTCAATCCCGAACAGCGCCGGGTCTTGTCCGTACTCATCCTCGCGTCTGTTGGTCAGCGGAGAATGAAACTGATGAATCAGGTAGCCGTGCGCTCCGTGCAGCTCGATGGTATCCACCCCTGCTTCCACTGCCCGGCGTGCTGTGTCGCGGAACCTTTCCACCATCTCTTTTACTTCTGCGGTCGTCAGCTCGCGCGGCGTCTTGAACTTCTCATTAAAAGGGAGCGCAGACGGTGCGACCGGGACCTCGGCATCCTGGGCCTTGCGTCCGGCGTGGGCGATCTGGATGCCGATTTTCGCCCCGTATTTATGTACTTCGGAGATGATCCAGGCGAATGCGGGAATCTGCTCATCCGACCACAATCCCAGATCATAATCGGTAATCCGGCCATCCGGGTGGACATCCGTCATTTCCATAATGATCAGACCCGCTCCGCCTACGGCCCGGGATACGTAGTGAACAAAATGCCAATCGTTCGGCACGCCGTCCTTGGCTTCGACGGAATACTGGCACATCGGAGGCATGACAATGCGGTTTTTCAGTGTCAATCCCTTGAATTGAAATGGCGAATCCAGCTTGATGTTCGTCATAATTTGGCTCCAGCTCCTTCTCGAAATCCTTTCTTTCCGTTATCATCTCAAAACTTCCCGGGATACGCAAAGCCTCTCTGCACTTTCAGCTTTTGGAATCCAGGCTACCCGATACACTGACTTTCCCGCCTCTTACATTTAGGAGAAGAATATGAAATCCACTGTCTGCCGGGGCCTTATAAAAGATAAAACCCTTCAGGGGTACGACTCCACCTGAAGGGTTTCTGCTTCTTCGTCTCGTTAGGCTCTTGGGGCCGGACCGATATCTGGCCAGTTCCCGGTGCCCAACCAACGGTTTATTCCGGCATCGAGCCGATGTAATTGGATTGCGGACGAATAATCCGGTTATTGCTCGCCTGCTCCAGAACATGGGCGCTCCAGCCCACCACTCTGCTGACAGCAAAGGTCGGGGTAAAGAGGGAATCATCCAGTCCTACGGCACGCATCACGGCAGCAGCGAAAAACTCCACGTTGGTGTTCAGCTTGCGGCCCGGCTTGTATTCGTCCAGCAGCTTCAAGCCTACCTGCTCCACATGTGTCGCCAGATCAAACCACGGATCGTCTGCGGACAGCTCGGAGGCGACGACGCGCAGTGCTGTTGCGCGCGGGTCGATGGTTTTGTAGACGCGGTGTCCAAAGCCCATCAAACGGCCGCCGCTCTCCAGCTTGGCCCGGAGCCAAGGCTCAGCGTTTTCCTTGGTCCCAATCGCTTCGATCATCTCGGTAACTTCGGAAGGCGCTCCGCCGTGCAGCGGTCCCTTCAACGCACCGATCGCCGCCGTGATCGCGGAGATCAGATCCGACTGTGTGGAGCTGACAACACGGCCAGAGAAGGTAGAAGCGTTCATTCCATGCTCTTGTGTCAGGATCAGATAGGCATCCAATGCCCGTACATGAGCGGCAAGAGGCTCCGCGCCTTTCAGCATGTACAGGTAGTTGGCTGTATGACCCAGGTCCGTACGAGGAGAAAGAGGCTCCCGTCCAACGAGACGCGCATAGCGATGAGCAACGATCGTCGGCATTTTGGCCGTCAGGGAAATCACTTGTTCCAGGCTAGGCGGCCATGCATGGTCAGGAGTACCCAGCGCAGATACACCTGTCCGCAGAACACTCATCATGTCGACATCAGATGGAATCAAATCAAGAATGCCTTTGACATGAGCGGGAAGCTCCCGATTTGCTTTCAGCTTGTCTTGCAGCTCGGCCAATTCCCGTTCGCTGGGAAGATGACCGTACCACAACAGATAGGCTACCTCTTCAAACGTATGATGAATCGCCAAATCACGTGCCCAGTGACCGCGGTAAACCAGCAGGCCGTTGGTTCCATCGACCAGACTCAAATCTGTTTCCGCAACCGCAATTCCATCCAAACCAATTGCTAACGTATGTGTACTCATTGGTCGCCACTCCTTCATTCCTTATCTCTTCCTATAGTATATCGATTAAAAATCAACAGGTGAAATAAAAGAAACGACACTTTTTGATCATAAACTATAATTAATCATCTGCATGTCACTAATGAATCGGCGTCATCGGTGCGTACAGGCCCGCCAAAATGTCGGTAAATCCTTGTGCCGCCTCGCTGATGCCTGTTTTCGGTACCAACAGGTAAGAAGCTGCCTTGGGCATCAGCAGGCCCGGTGTTGGAAGTTCGATAAAACGGTTTTCAAACAGTTCACGGCTAATCGCGGAACGGGGCAAAAAAGAGACACCCAGCCCCTCCTCAATAAACCATTTGGTAATATCGACATGTGAAACGGCCATCGTCCGCAGTGACAGACCGCGCTGCCGCAGCATCAGCAGCAGATCATCCCAGTAGACGGGATGATTATGGGTCAAAAGCCGTTGTGTCTGCAATTCATGCTCCCAGTCCGGAAGGGGTGCATCCATGTCTCCTCCGTTATGCGGCACGGCAAACACCACCGGGTCTTCATACAGCTTGTATACCGATAGCTGCAGCTCTCCCGGAATCATCCGCGTCAAGCCAATATCTGCCTGACCGCTTTGGACAAGAGGGCCGATCTCCACAGAATCTGCCAGCTTGATGGATACATCCACGTCGGGATACTGCTTGGTGTAGCGATGGAGCAAATGGGGCAGGCGGGTGCGAGCGATGATCGGCGAGACAGCCACGTGAAGCTTTTCGCGGTACCCTTGCCGCCACGCCATCAGATCCTCCATCCCGTTATGCCATTGTTCCAGTATTCCTCTGGCATGCGGCAAATAGCGCTTGCCCGCTGGCGTCAGTCGAACCCTTTTTCCGACGCGTTCAAAGAGCTTAATGCCCAATTCCTTCTCCAGCAGCCGTATATGCTGACTGACTGTCGGCTGCGCAATGAACAGCGCCTCCGCCGTCTGGTGAAAATTCTCTGTCGTAGCAGCCATCACAAAAGTCTGCAACACGCGAAAATCCAAAAGGGCGCACCTCCTTCTCCCCTCCTACTATTGTGCCATTTTGCGCGGATAACCGAAAGGGTTGAAGTTATCACCCTTTCTTCCTGGTTCCATATTCCTCTTTTTTCAGGAATTTACCAAAATTCGACATCTTTTCTATTCACTTGTGGTACAATACGAAATCGGGTATGAAAAAGGACTTTTTTGCCCTACAGAGAGAAAATCATTGAGGAGGAAGAAAATGGAAACCAGTACACAAGTGACCCCGCCACGCAAGAGCTCCAAAAAGATGTGGATCATCGCCGGAGTGGCCGGGATCGCGATTCTGGGCGGATTGGGAACGGCCTATGCCAAGCTTGATCTGTTCAAAAGCCCTAAGGCAATTTACCTAGAAGCAGAGGCAAACAATCTGAAACAAATGGCGGATGACCTCTCCCGCTCCTTTGAGGAATACGAAGCATATGTAAAGCCGTACCTGGATCAGCCGGTGCACTCCACCATGGAACTGAGCCAGTTTCAAATTGATGCAGACATGCCAGACCCAGAGTCGCAAGTCGTTCTGGATCTGCTGAAAACAGCCAAACTCGTTGTTCAATCCCAGTCCGACGAACAGAAAAAGCAGCACTACGGAAATTTTGAAATCCATCTCAAAGATAACAAGCTGGCAAGCGTAGATTATTTCTTGGACGATACCAAAATGGGCTTCCGTTTGCCGGACTTTTATCCCAAATACGGCTATCTCGATCTGAATGACCGCGATGCCATCAAACAAAAATTTGGTGAAGATCTGCCGAAACGCCTGATGACAAACAAGGATTTGTACGAAGCGATGAAAATGAATCGTGAAGAAGTATCCAGTGCCCTCGCCCCATACGCTGAGCTGTACGTGAACAGCTTGAAAGACGCGCAGGTGACCATAAATAAAAACGCCTCTTTCTCGGAGGATGGCTATCAGACGAACGCCCGTGAGCTGACGGTGACCTTATCCGATGAAGAAGCGAAAGTCCTGTTCACACAGTTGGCAGAGAAAGCAAAAGCCGATGAAAAGCTGTTCGACCTGCTCTACACCCGCTACCACAATGTATCCACCCTGCTGATCGACAGCGGATACCCGGATGTCAAAGCACTGTCCAAAGAGGATTTCAAAAAGGAATACACGAAAGTATTTGACGATTTCCTGAAAGACACCAAGGATACCAAAGCTTCGAAAGATCAACTGAAAATGACGGTATTGGTAGACAACAACCATCAGATCCTCTCCCGCAAGCTGGTCATTGTCGACGAAGCGGGCAAAGAAGATTCGAGCTTTTACACAAGCGCCGGCTACACGAACGGAGCTGACACGTACAAGCGCTACTCTGTGAAGATTGATGAAGATGGCGAAAAAGGCGAGATGACATTCCGCTACAAAGCAACAAAACAAAACGACAAAACGACAGGTACCGTCAGCCTCCTGTTCGACGGACAGCCAGAGGTGCTTTTGGACCTCTCCACCAAGTTTGAAACGACGAAGCAAGCCGACAAAGAGACGGGCACGTATGATTTCACGCTGAAAGCAAAATCGGATACAGACCCTGAAACGGTTTCGCTCTCTGGAAACATTACCTCCTCGATGACAAAAGCCGCGAACGGCCGCGACACAGACAGCACGGTGAAATTGAATTTTGACCAATCGACACCTGACTTGCCAAAGAGCATCGGGCTCAGCATCAAAACCAAGGAGGAATTTGGCAAGGCTGTATCCATGCCGTCACTGGGTGCAGACAATGCGATCAACCTGACCACACTCACCGATCAGCAAATGATGGAGATTCAAGAAGAGGTAGGCATCGCCGCCCAGTCCTTCATGATGAAAAATATGGAGCTGTTCCAGGAATTCATGCCGTCGATGGAATAACCATTCGCGGGCGAATTCGCACCGAAAAAGCTGCCTCACTCCCTTTCGACCCAGAAAGGGAGTTTTTTTAACGATAAAAAAAAGTAAAAAAATTACTTTTATCCTAGAGGAAAATTCTTACTTTCAGTCGAATGATTACCAATATTTTGAATTTATTTACAAGACAGGAGGAGAAGAAGTGAAAAAGCGAAAGAAATCGTTAGTACCCTTATCTCTCACCGCCGCCTTGCTGTTCAGCGCAATTCCTGGCAGCGCTTTTGCATCGGAGGGATTCAGCGCCCGAGAGCTTTCCTCACTGAACAAAGTGACCCAGGCAGCAGCGGAGGCAGGCTCATCTGCCGCCAAAATCTCTCCCCGTCTCAACACAAAGTCAAGCAAAGAAGTAAGTGTCATCGTCCAGTTGAAGGGGGAGCCTGCAGCTGCGGATCAATCGTACAAGCGCGGTTCCCGCTCGACCGCCATCCGTTCTGCCGAATCCCGGGTATCTCGCGAGCAATCCACCTTTATGAAGGAAGCGCGCAACAAGAAAATTGACGTGCAAGTCGAGCGAACATTTTCACATGTGTTTAATGGAATGGAAGTGACGCTCCCGGCCAACGAAATCGAAGAGCTGGCGAGCCTGCCACAGGTAAAGGCGATTTTTGAAAACACTCATTACTCGATTCCCGATGTGGAGATCAACCGTTTGGGCGGCGGTCGCGAGTTTAAGTACGACATCGCTCCGCTGAAACAAATTGGCGTGCTGGACATGTGGGATGCCGGCCTGACGGGCAAAGGGCTGAAGGTAGGGGTCATCGACACCGGCGTCGACTATCTGCACCCTGATTTAAAGGATGCCTATAAAGGCGGCTATGACTCCTATGACAACGACAAGGACCCCTATGAAGAGGCGCCCATCGATCCTGATGATGACGCGACCAACAAAGGCGGCTACGAAGGCTCCTCCCACGGCACGCACGTCGCAGGCACAATCGTCGGCCGGGCCAAAAACAAACAGTCCGACGTACAGGTAAAAGGGATTGCCTATGAGGCCGATCTCTACGCCTATCGCGTACTCGGACGAGATGGCGGCACCTCCGCCCAGGTTATCGACGGGATTGAAAAAGCAGTCCGCGACGGCATGGATGTGATCAACCTGTCGCTGGGCGCAGACAACGAAAAGAATGCTGATTCTCCGGATTCGATCGCGGTCAATTACGCGATGCGTGCAGGTGTTATCACGGTCGTAGCCAACGGGAATGCTGCGAATAACGAGCCCGGCAGATTTTACTATACGGCTGGCTCGCCGGCTGGCGCCAAGCTGCCGATCTCGGTCGCAGCCGTCAACTCCCCCAGCTTGCTCTACGATGGTTCCGCCACCTCGTCTTTGGGTCAAAACTATAACTTCCATGTCTTTGCTTGGCAGATCAAAGAAGATAATTTCCGTGACATCATCGGTACCAACCCACTTCCTGTTGTCTATGCCAACCTGGGCTCCCAGCAGGATTTTGCAAAGGTAGATGTGAACGGAAAGATCGCACTCATGTCTCGCGGAACGCTGGCGTTCACAGACAAGATTGCGAACGCGAAAAAAGCGGGCGCTGTTGCCGCCATCATCTTTAACGGAAACGACAAGGACGGTGATGGACAAGCGGATCTCGACCTTGCGCCGGATGATCGCGGCGGTTATATCGATACCATTTTGGGCGACCAGATGGATGCGATTCCAACCTTCGACATGAAGGGAACAGAGGGACGGGCTCTTGCTCTGGAGCTGCTCGCCAACCCGGCGACACCCATCACCCTCACCTTCTCCGCTAATTATCCATCCACACAGGATGAAGGGGATCAGGTCGCCAGCTTCAGCTCTCGCGGTCCTGTTCTGGGCGACAATTACTCCATCAAGCCTGATGTAGGCGCTCCGGGTGTCTCCATTCTCTCGGCCTATCCTGCTTGGGCAAAACTGATCGATGGCGCCAGCTACGAGAAGGCTTATGCCCGCAGCAACGGTACCAGCATGGCAGCGCCGCATGTCGCCGGTCTGGCCCTGTTGTTGAAACAAGCTCATCCGGAGTGGACACCGTTTGATGTGAAGGCAGCCCTGTCCAACACATCCAAGCCGCTGTACGAAGAAGATGACGTTCTCTACGACGTCTACTCTCAAGGCGCAGGCCGTGTTGACGGATTCGCCGCCATGAACACGCCTGCTCTCCTGCAGACCGTGGAAAAGCTCACGATTCTGAACGAAAACTACGAGCCGGAAACCATCGACTACTACGGCTCCAACTACAGCTTTGGCCTGCTGCAAGCCGGCAGCAAAGCGGTTTCCCAAACCCTGCAGGTGAAAAATACCTCCAACAAAGCTGTTACGTATACTGCGAAAGTCAAGCTGCATGATTCCGTGACAACCGATCCGTATCGTCCGAAGGACACGCCAGATCCGGATAACATCAAGGTCAAACTCTCTTCCACATCCCTGTCCGTTCCAGGGGGAGAAACCCAAACCTTCAATCTTACTGTCCAGCCGACTAAAGGCGCCGAGGAAGGTGTGTACGAAGGAGAAGTGCTCCTGACAAGCAGCAACCGATATGATCCGGAACTGCACCTTCCATTCGTGATTCACGTTGGCGAGCCGGAAGATACACAGTTCGGCTTTGATAACATGACACTCTCCAGCACGATTCTCTCTCCAGGCGGCGATCCCATCACCGTTGAAGCATTGCTGCAAGCGGAAGGCGTCAATGTCATCGAGCTGGAAGCTTGGAACCTGGACGATGAATACGTCGGTACCCTCGCTGCCCTGTTCAACAATTACGAACCATTTGCACCGGGCCCTATCACCTTCTCCAACATCGACGGCACCTATGTGAGCGGCTCTCTGATTCCGAAGAAGCTGGAGCCGGGCGTCTACAAGCTGCGACTCGCTGGTCACATCGTTGACCCGGATCTGCCAAGAGGGGAACAGATCGTCGAAACCTATGAAATCTGGAAATCCTTCAAAGTCGAAGCGAAGAGCAACCGCAGCACTTTGAGTACATCCAAAGAGCTGAAGCAAATCGCGGATCAATTCAAAGCAGACGTGGTCAATACGGAAGAAGTGGGCAAAGCTGTGCTGGAGCTGCCCGAGAAATCGGATCTGGTGACCTTCTCTGTCACAGAAAGCTCCCATCCGGACCTGATTGACAATGAGGGTGTGCTGGTTGCTCTGCCGGAAAAAGGTGCACAGACCGTCACGCTGTGGATCACGCTGACATCCAAAGAAAACCCGGATGAGACCGCACAGGTGAAAGTAAACGTGAAGCTGAAGGCTGAGGCCAAAGAAGAGGCTGAAAACGACGCGGACGAAGCATCTGAGGGCTTGACCGAAGGATAAGAACTGTAACCAATTCGTAAGGCTGTCCCTACACGCGTAGCATTCTACGCTAGGGGCAGCCCTATTTTTCTATTCCAAAGATGTATCCTACATTTTCGGTTCGGGCCAGATGACGCAAATCCTCCAGCAAAAAGGACACAACCCGAAGATGCAAACCGGGCTGTGTCCTCTTTTTTCTTTATGCCTGCTACAGCTTCTCAATCACCTTATCCACGATCCCGTAAGCCAGTGATTCCTCTGCTCCCATGAAATTATCCCTGTCTGCATCCCGCTCGATCTTTTCCAGCGGCTGTCCCGTGTGTTTGGCCATAATCTCATACAAGTGGTGGCGCTGGCGCAAAATCCGGTCAGCCTGAATCTTGATGTCGCTGGCCTGTCCTTGGCTCCCGCCCCAGGGCTGATGAATCATGATCTCGGCATTCGGCAGTGCATACCGTTTCCCGGCTGCACCTGCAAGTAGCAAAAAGGAGCCCATCGAAGCGGCCATTCCGATGCAGATCGTGGAGACATCCGGCTTGATGAACTGCATGGTATCGTATATTGCCATGCCTGCGGTAATCGAACCGCCAGGAGAATGGATATACAAGTGAATATCCTTTTCCGGGTCCTCAGCTGTCAGGAAAAGCATCTGGGCCACGACTGCATTGGCTACCTGATCATCAATGGCACTGCCCAAAAAGATGATGCGGTCTTTTAACAACCGCGAGTAAATATCATAGGAACGCTCTCCGTAACTGGTTGATTCAACAACTACCGGTATCAAATTCATCGGTATGCCTCCTTTTAATGGATGGTTAGGTGTTCACCGCTCTTGTTTATGCAGCCAGTCTCATACCCAGCATGGCAGAAGGGGCTGCCTGCGGGGACCGCTGCTGTTTGGTCTCAAAGCCTGACGAGACGATGCGGACAGTAGCCGGTCTTTCCGTAGGACCCACTGTCCAGCTGCTCACAGTAGCTTCCTGCTCCACGCGTCTTGTATTGTGGCGGACAGCATCATTTTCCCAGATGACGACCGCCTGTTTTTGCAGCTTCTCAATCATTGTTCTTCTCCTCCTTGAACGGGCTTCGGATACAAAGCCAAAACGACTTGATACGAGGCTGCTCCTGTGTCCGCAGACTGGTATTTCTCCACGAGCCGGTTGACCAACTGCACATACTCCTGGACAAAAGCACTCCGCTGCTCACTGCTGCCCAACCGGATCAGCGCATCCAATGTAGCACTGGGAATCTCCTCCTGCTGATCTGATTTTTCCAGAAGCACGAGTGCGTCCCGCTTGATTCGCTCGGCTGCCGTTACCAGGTGGGACAAAGAGCCCTGATCCTTGATGCGATCCACCGTTTCTTTGGGCCAGTTTAGCGTCTCTGACAGAATATAGGTGCGAGCGATGGCCTGATACAGCACTTCCACCAAATTCCGTACCTGACGTGTACCGACGCGGCGAACCAAGCCCACCTTTTCCAGCGCCTTCAAATGATAATTGACGCGCTGCGGGATTTCATTGATTTCGCGTGCCAGTTCTGCAGCGGAGGCTGGTTCAGTCAACCGGCCGAGAATTTCCGCACGCAGCGGATTGAGCAAGGCCATGGCCTGCTCCGGCAACTCCACCAGATACGATTCCAATACTTGTTGCTTCACCATAAACACCTCAGGAAATTTGTCATTCACGTAAAAACATTTTATTACGTTATGCTTGTCAATGTCAAATGTTTGGAAGTCAGAATCAAAAAACTTTTCCTCTTGCCGGATTGCCCTTTCCGATTTACAATGAGCAATACCAAGAACCACGGTTCTTGCAAGCGCTAAAAAAGGGGGGAAATCGCCATGGAAGAGTTTCTTCTTCTCCTGTCGCTGGATGATTTCTTCGCCTTGCTTTCCCTGTTTGCGGGCTTCTATACCTCTGTGGTCTTTATGCAGAGATATTACCGTCCGCAGTCGTTGCCCCTTCGATGGCGTAACATTGATACTTACGAACCCTCCATCAATCGCTGCTTGATCGAGACGTATCCAAGGGCGGCAAGGCAGCCGTATCGCAAGCACATCCTGCGATGCCTGTTGTATGTCGACAGCGATTGCGAAGGGTCTCCCCTCCTGTTTTCCGGCATGATGATTAGGTGATCAGTCGAAAAATAAGGAGGACGATTTGAATGGTAGCGAAATTTATCGGTGAAGCACTGTTGTATGTGGTTGCACTTCCGTTGCTCGGGTATCAGACGATAGAAGGTCTGCATGCTCTTGCAGATGTCTTCGCCCAAATGTCCGACTATATGTACTGGAAATAAGCACAGAACGCCTGACCGTATGACTGCGGTCAGGCTTTTTTTGGAGGATATCCATGTTTTTCTACAAAAAAAGTACGAAAAAAGCGTTTACAACCCTCCTTTACTACGTTATAATCAACTCATAATTAAAAACGTACGAAATTTTAGGAGGAGCCTGTCACCAGTGGCTTTCTTTTGCCTTTTTTCGGCAAAGGAGCTAGTGGTGGCAGGCTTTTTTTGTTTCTTTGCTTTTGCCACATTATTTAGAAAAAGGTGGGGATACCGTATGCTAATCTTACAACTGGCTATCATCTTGCTCGCTTCCAAAATCGCCGGAGACATCAGTGCGCGCTTGGGGCAGCCCTCCGTTCTCGGCAAATTGCTGATCGGGATCATCCTGGGCCCGTCTGTTCTGGGCTTGGTCAATGATACGGAGATTTTGAAGGAAATCAGTCAAATCGGTGTCATCCTGCTGATGTTTATCGCTGGATTGGAAACAGATATCGACGAGTTCAAACGCACCGGAAAGGCTTCCATGAATGTCGGCATAGCCGGAATCATCGCTCCTCTTGCTCTGGGCTATGTCGCCGGTATGGTCATTGGTCTGCCGCCGTTTGAATCCGTATTCCTGGGTCTGTTGCTGTCTGCTACTTCTGTTAGTATTTCTGTCCAGGCGCTGAAAGAGCTGGGCAAATTAAAATCAAGGGAAGGCGCTACTATTCTGGGTGCCGCTGTCATCGACGATGTCGTCGTGATTCTCATTCTGGCGTTTGTGATGAGCTTTGCCGGAGGCGACGTCAATCTGGGAATGATCGTCCTGAAGAAAGTGCTCTTCTTTGGTATCGTCATCCTGTTGTCCTGGAAAGTGGTGCCGTGGGTTTTGCGGAAGTTCGCTCGCCTGCAGGTAACCGAATCTGTCGTAGCTTCTGCGCTGATCATCTGTTTCCTGTTTGCTTATCTGGCTGAATACACCGGGGTGGCCGCGATCATCGGCTCCTATATCGCGGGTATTGCCATCAGTCTGACCAAGTTCAAAGAGGAAGTCACGGAAAAGGTGGAAACCATCAGTTACAGCGTGTTTGTTCCGGTCTTTTTCACCTCAATTGGGGTATCTGCCCAATTCGCCGGGATCATCGACCATCTGTGGCTGATTATCAGCCTTAGCTTATTGGCAGTACTGACTAAATTCATTGGCGGTGCGTTTGGTGCGAAAATATCCGGCTTTGACTGGCGCAGCTCCTGGGGAATTGGTTCCGCGATGGTTTCCCGCGGAGAGGTGGCCTTGATCATCGCCTCGATCGGGCTGGAAGCAAAACTATTGGCACAGGACATGTTTGCCGTACTGATTGTCGTTGTTCTGGTCACTACCGTGGTGACGCCGCCGATGATGAAGATCTTCTTCTCCGAGAAAAAGACAAGGCCGGAAGAGCTCGCCTTGAGAAAAGAAGCGTAAAGACAGGCGGTCGTATTCACCGCCCCCCGTCATCTCCTTCATCTAAACAAAAACTCTCCTCCTGGACGCTCAGGGGAGAGTTTTTTGTGTAAAAAGATGTTACTTTGTTTCCCGATGAAGGGTATGCTTTTTCAGCCGGGGCGAGTATTTTCTCAGTTCCAGACGCTCCGGGTGATTCCGTTTATTTTTCGTGGTGATGTAGTTACGATCTCCTGTTTCTGTGCATTGCAACGTCACCTGCACACGCATGTCATACTCCTCCTTTTGTAGAAAATAGTGCTGGATCGAGCAGGCAGCGGGTCCCGGTTTTGCTTGCGGCCTTGCCCTAGACCAATGTCTCCACTACGGTGTCACTGGTTGGAAGCGGGTCGGGAAGTGTGCTCCAATCCCCTTGAAGCTCAACGTCCGTCAGCAGACAATCATCCAGCTCCCGCTCGATTCTCTCGCGATCCATCCCGATGCCGATAAAGACCAATTCATTTTGCCGATCCCCGTGCTGCCGGTCCCAAGTGCTGACCCACTCCGGATCTTCTGCCATAATCGCTGCCTTTTCCGGTTCAGGCAAAGCCGCTACCCAGTAGCCGGCAGCTCCGATTTCGATCGAAGTACCCGCCTGACTGAGGGTCATCGCCAGGTCATTGCGGGTCGCAATCCAGACAAAGCCTTTGGCCCGCACTACCTCTTCCGGCCAGTTCTCCAGCCATCTGCCCAAGCGCTCTGGATGAAACGGTGTCCGTCTGCGGTACACGAACGAAGAGATTCCGTATTCATCCGTTTCCGGCACATGCTCTCCCTGCTCCAGTTCTTTGATCCAGCCGGCAGAGCGGCTTGCCTTTTCAAAATCAAACAGACCGGTATTCAGAATATCCCGCGGATCGATCTTTCCACGGCTGGTGCGAATCAGCTTGGCTTCCGGCTGCAATTTGCGCAGGACGGCTTCCAGTTCGTTCAACTGATCCGGTTCGACGAGATCACATTTGTTGAGAATCAGCACATCACAAAATTCAATCTGGTTCATCAACAAATCGACAACGTCCCGGGTATCCTCATCCCCCGCCGCCTGCATCCGTTCCAGCAAGCTTTCACCAGAGGAGAAATCATGCCAAAAACGATTCGCATCCACCACGGTCACCATCGTATCAAGACGGCAGTAACGGGACAGATCGATCCCCATCTCTTCGTCGACGTATGTAAAGGTCTGGGCAACCGGGACAGGCTCCCCGATTCCGGTTGATTCGATCAGGATATAATCGTATTTTCCCTCTGTGGCCAGCCGCTCTACCTCTGTAAGCAAATCCTCCCGCAGGGTGCAGCAGATGCAGCCATTCGACATTTCGACGACCTTCTCCTCAACCCGAGAGAGTCCGCCGCCCTGGGCAATCAATTCTCCGTCCACATTCACTTCACTCAAATCGTTGACGATGACCGCCACTTTCATGCCCTCACGGTTATTCAGCACGTGATTCAGCATCGTGGTTTTCCCAGCACCCAAATAACCGCTCAGCACCGTTACCGGAATTCTTCTATCTGTCATGATCCGTACACTCCCTGAACAAATATAAATCGTATTGATTACGATTTAAATACTATCCTAACCCGACTCTTCATCCGAGTCAAGACAAATCGTAAGCATTACGATTAAAAGGCAAGCGCTGTCATTCTCTGCATATTTTTGTGAGAGATTATAAACATTTAGTTAGAACAACCAAAAAATACTGAATTATTCGCACATTTTTTGGTTGCGCTGCCACATGCAAAAACCTGTTCCACTTCTGTATATTCATGGTACCATTCCAGGAAATGCGGGGAATTCTGATGAGCTCATTTTCCTTTTTACAGGACGGTTTTTTGACGAGATTGTACAACTTCTGCATGAAGAGACTGGCCAGCATATCAATATTATGGGCGAAGGCGGCTTGATTCTCTCTTCGACACGCCCGGAACGTATCGGGACGATCCACGAAGCTGGAAAATCGGAGGGCCGAAAACAAGAGAGGTGCCCCTTCTGTCTTCACCAGACAGGAGGAAGCACCTTCTCTTTTTTATTGCGTACCTTATTCGCCGGCTGGCACCGCCTTTTGCACGGCGAATCCGACCCCGTGAGTATCCGTCACGACCTTGTAGGCCTGCGGGTTATTCAGCTCTGCCTGGTCAATCAAGACCACCGGGTGGCTATCCTTCCAGCTGATCGCGCTGTACACATTGCCATGTTCGGTTGGAATCGTTACGAGAATGTTCTTGCCCCCATCCTGATTAACAGGACCGATGCTCAGCTTTGGCAAGACTCCTTTATCCATGGCACCGACGGACGCATGGGTCTGCTGTTTTGTTTTCCCGTCCAGGACGACGATGTGGAGGTTTTCCGCCGGCAGCCCCAGGTATAGGCCGGGTTTGTCGCCAATCAGCAGGACGTGATCTCTGATTCCATCCCCCGTAACATCGGCGTACTTGGTATCCAGTACAAAGGTAATATCTGTAAACATGCTAAACCCGTTGTTGATGAACACGTCTAAAGAGGGCATGTTGTCTGAATCACCCGAAGTTACCGTCAAACTGACGAGCTCCGCCTTCTGATCCTTGACTGACCACACGCTCGTGGCGTTGGCAATCCGATTCTCTCCATTTATCCCCCAAATTATCTGTCTGCCTACGTAATGAATCGATCCATCTATCGCCCGGTAAGGGATCAGCTCTACCAGCTGCTCCGCAAAGCCGTTCGTTGGTTTTTTCAATCTCCCTTGGGCATCATAGATTCCTCTAAGCAAGTACTCTTCCCTGCTTGGCGTCAAATCCACCCAGGTTGTTTTTCTCGTCTTGTTGTCCGTCACTTTGGCCCGAAAGCCATCCATGAATTGTATGCTAAACAAAATGGTCTGCTCCGGTAAAATACGTACGATGCTGGCAGGCTTCTGCAGTTTTTCTTCTGCTCGTACAGGGACACCCGTCCAGGCAGAGGTTGTCGTGATAAGGACGCCCAAAACGGCTGCCCAGAATGATCGATGCCATGCTTTCATGCTCTCTTCCTCCCTTATTCTCCATGCTTCTTCTCTGTATCTCCCGCTGTCATTGGAAACAGGCCTTGGAGTGGCGCTGCTGCATGCCATGTGTTCTCTCATACATAAACGGAGTTTTTCCGCGAATAGTTGCAAAAAGAAGCCTTTCTCAGCCTGTACTTTTTTGGAAATTCTGATTCTCTATTTTTACCGGTTTGCAACAACTTCGCCCATCTGGCAAGCTACAATAAAAGAAAAGGAAATGATCCCTCTCGATAAGCACCAACAGAAAGGAACGAATAGACAGATGAAAAAACTTGGGCTGTCTCTCGCTATCCTGTCTGTCATTTTGACAGGCGGATGCGGTTTTACGGATACTCCCACTGAGTTGATGCGGGCTCCTGCCGCCGACGGCAATCAGCAGTCGATCAACCAAGCAGTGATGCAATTCCTTCCCCCTGGCTCACAGTTGACCGTACCCTTACATCCGGAGGAATCCAGTGCTGTGTCCCTGCAGGATTTGACCGGAGACGGTTCACCTGAGGTGATCGCCTTTTACAAAACGGAAAAAACCGACTACGAGATTGGCGTACTGGTCTTGACGCAAAGCGGGGGAAACTGGAAAAAGGCAGCTTCTTTCTCCGGGATCGGTCGTGAGCTGGACTATGTGCAATATGTTGATTTGACCGGGGACGGAATCCCGGAAATGCTGATTGGCTGGGGTGGAGGCGACGGCCTGAACAAAGAGTTGTCCGTCTATTCGTTTAAAGAAAACACACCGCAGGAACTGCTGAAGCAGTCGTACACCGTCATGGCTGTTGGCGATCTCATCGGGGATGAGCAGCAAGAGCTGACATTGATTATCCATGATCACAGCAGCCTCACCTCCAAGGCAGAGGTGTACGGAGCGACAGACAACACCCTAACCAAATGGACGGAAATTTCACTGGAAGGCAGTATAAACGGCTACGAAAAAGCCATCATCGGGAAAGCCTCCGCCACAACAAAAGGGATCTTTATCGAGGCCGGACTGGGCGCACATTCGGCGATGACGGAGCTGTTGATTTTCGACGACGGCCATTTGCGTCGTCCCCTGGCAAATCTCGGCGAGGAAAACCCGACCTTCAAGCCCTATTCCTTGTACAGTGAAGACATCAACGGCGATGGGATTATCGAGATCGGCATTCATACCCAGCCTCCAGGTACCGATGATCTGTCCATGGCGGAAATCCCCTGGATTGCCTCCTATTATCAATGGGACGGGGGAACCGGACTTACGCATGTCGAAGATCACTTTCAAAGCTATAACCTCGGCTTTGATTTCCGCATCCCGGAAAAATGGAAGGACAAATTCACCGTCGAACGAAACCCTGATCCGGGGGTAAACGTTGTCCATATGGTTTATAACGGCCAAAATGGAGAGAACAAGGCGACCCTGCTGACGTTCCAGATGATTCCCCAACAGGAATGGGCCAAGATGGAAAAGTCTTTTGAAGGCAAACAGACTCCTTATCTGGTATTGTCAGAAGCAAGCAAGAAAGTTCTGGTCGCCATTCAACCGCAAAAACCCGGTAATCTGAGTGGAGCTGCCCTGCGGGAGTACAATTCCTTGCTGCTCACCACAGATGAGATCAGGCAGTTGTTCCGGCCGTTAAAAATGCCGTTGTAACATCGGCCGATTCGGTTTTGTAAGGAGACGTCAATCATGAAAGTGTTGCTGTTGGAAGATGAAAAGTCGATCCGCGATTTCGTCAGAATCAATCTCAAGCGTCACGACTGCGAGGTGATCGAGGCTTCCTCCGGTGAAGAGGCTTTGGAGATCGCAGATAGGCAAACCGATATTGAGATTGCCATCCTCGATGTGATGCTCCCGGGCATCGATGGTTTTGAGGTATGTGACCGGCTGCGCCGCAAATACCCGCGCATGGGAATTATCATGCTGACCGCCAAAAGTCAGGAGCAGGACAAGGTCATGGGGCTGGAGTACGGAGCGGATGACTACGTGGTCAAGCCCTTTAGTCCGACGGAGCTTTTGGCCCGCGTGAAAGCATTGCATCGCAGGCTGACCGCCCTTGACGTGAAAGCGGAGGAACCGCATGTGATTGACATTCCCCCCTTTCAATTGCTGCTGGACGAAAGAAAGCTGGTCAAACAGAAACAAGAGATTGATCTCACGCCGAAAGAGTTTGCCATCCTGAAGCTGCTGGCGGAAAACGCCAACAAGGCCATCAGCAGGGATGATATTTTGACAGAGGTGTGGGGCCAGTTTTACGTCGGCGATCTGAAAGTGGTGGATGTCAATATTCGCCGCATCCGTCAAAAGATCGAGGATGATCCCGCCCACCCTGCCTATGTGGAAACCGTCTGGGGCTACGGCTATCTCTGGAGAAAGGAAAGCACCGATGAAGGGAATTAGAGCACGGCTGATTATCCATTTTGGATTGATCTTGCTCTTGATCGTCCTTCTGTTGGAAGGATTGTTTTACTGGGCCGTGCACACCTATTACTTTGGAACTGCCACGGAAACACTCGTCACCCGATCCGTAACCTTCACCAATTTTGTTAACAAGTATGCGGGCGGCTATGGGCTCAAAGACAAGTCCCGCTACATCCTGGAGAATGTCTCCAAAGAGGAAAATGCGAAGATTGAAGTCCTCGCGCTGGACGGGAGAGTACTGCTGAATTCATACGGCTTCCAGACAGCCGAAGTGATCGGCACGCCAGATGTCTCTTCTGCCTTGCAAACGGGCATGGGCTTGTACGTCGGCAAAGCCCCGCAGACAAAGGAGCGCGTGATCGCTGTTTCCAATCCCCTCACGTATCTGGGGGATCATGTCGGCGTATTGCGCTATTCCATCTCGGCAGAGCCGCTCTACGCTGCCGTGAACCGTATCGCTATGTACGGAGCGGGCGTCGGCTTGATCGTCGTCGTATTTGCCTTTGCGCTCAGCTTGATCATCGCCAACCGCATCGTCGGTCCCATTCAGGATTTGACTCGCGCAGCCACCCAAATGGCGACCGGCAATTTCTCCACGCGCGCCAAGAAACAATTCGATGATGAGGTCGGTACGCTGGCCGAAACCTTTAACTACATGGCGGAAGAAATCGGCAAAAACGAGGAAATGAAAAATGACTTTATCTCTTCCGTTTCCCACGAGCTGCGTACGCCGCTTACGTCGATCAAGGGCTGGGGAGAAACCCTGATTTCCGGCGGGCTCGAAGATAAAGAGGAGACGATGCTGGGACTGGAAGTGATCTCCAAAGAAACGGACCGTTTAATCGGGCTGGTCGAAGAACTTCTCGATTTTTCCAAATTTCAATCCGGTGAACTGCGGCTGCATGTCGAAAGGCTGGATCTTCGCGATATCCTGGAGGATGTGCGGATTCAGTTTACTGTTCGCGCCCAGGAGAAAAATGTGGACTTTGATGTCCAAATTCCCTCAGCTCCTCTGCCTGTTTCGGTTGATCCCAATCGAATGAAGCAGATTTTCGTAAACTTGCTGGACAATGCCTTTAAATTTACTCCCGGCGGCGGCTCCGTTCAGGTGTCCTGCCAAACGGACCAAAGCCATGTGCGGGTCTTCGTTCGCGACACCGGTGATGGCATTTCCCCGTCAGACATGCCCCGCATCACGGAGAGATTTTACAAAGGCCAATCCAAACAGCCGGGAAGCGGCCTGGGCTTGTCTATCTGCCGGGAACTCATTCATTTGCATAAAGGCCAGTTTCACATCGATAGCACGCAGGGAACAGGAACAACCGTCTCCGTCGAGCTTCCTCTCGCCCAGAGCCTGCCATCATCGTAAGGAAAACCTCTATCAAAGCTACGTCCAACAGGAAAAAGTAAAAAGAACACCCGGCACTGCGGGTGTTCCTCCTCATCGAGGGTTTGATCAGAAACTGTTTTCAATAACCAGCTCATCCAGTCCAAAGCGCGATGTGGGGTGAGCCGGTACACTCGCCTTGCCCACAGTGATGATCATCGATGGCAGATAGCGGCCGGGAATGTTGAATGCCTGGATCAGCGCATCCCGGTCAAACCCTCCCATGGGGCATGTGTCATAACCTTTGGCCTTCGCTGCCAGCATGAGCTGCATGGCGGCCAGAGAAGAATTGCGAATGGCTTCATCCCGGGCGAGCTGCGGATTGTCACGATACGCATTTTCGATTTGAGCTACCAGCGTATCACGCACCTGCTCGTTCACGAGGCCCTTGGCAAGCGAATCATTGTAAATCGGCAGCGCAGATTTGTCTGCCTCCAGATCTGCCAAAATCACAATCACGGCTGGGGCATCTACGACCTGCTGTTGTCCATAGGCAATCGGCAGCAGGCGCTCCTTGTGGGTCTGATCTGTCACGACCAGGAACCGCCAGTGTTGAAGGTTCCAGGAGGATGGGGCTGTAGCCGCCAACCGAAGGATTTCGTTCAGTACTCCCCGAGGGATCGCTTGGCTCGCATCGTATTTGCGTACACTGTGACGTGCTTCCATCACTTGTTCCGTGGTAAGTTTGACTTCTGTTTGCATGAGACATCCTCCTCGTCACTTCTAAGATGAATAGCGCTAACACTCACTTTACTATAGTTACAAACGGGATTTCCACCCCGAATGTTGCTTGAAATTCAGCTAGAATCAAAAATCATTGCTTACAGTGTTCGGTAATCAGGGGTTTTTCATGCAGCCCCCTATCTATTCTTAGCGGGAGGTTTTTTATGCCGTTTTCTGAAAAAGTTGTCGTCGTCACAGGTGCAGGACAAGGCATCGGTTATGCGATTGCAGCCATGTACACAGCGCGCGGGGCGAGAGTTTGTATCGCGGAAAAGAATCCGGAGCTGGGAGAGAAGGCCGCAGCCAGGATTGCCAAGACGGGCGGACATGTCTTTTTTCAACAGACAGATGTCAGCAAGCCCAAAGATATCATCCGGTTGATGGAAGAGGTGGCCGAACGGTGGGGGCATTTGGACATTCTGGTCAACAACGCCGGCGTCTCCAGGTGGAAATCCCCATATGAGCTGTCCGTTGAGGAATGGGATGATGTCATCCATACCAATCTGCGCAGCGTCTTTCTCTGCTCACGCGAAGCTGCCCTGCTGATGCGCAGAACCGGCGGCGGCGCTATCGTCAATCTCTCCTCGACGCGTGCCCATATGTCTGAGCCCCACTCCGAAGCATACGCCGCTTCGAAGGGCGGCATTTTATCACTGACCCACGCTCTGGCCCTCTCACTCAGCCCCGACCGGATCAGAGTGAACGCCATCTCACCCGGTTGGATTGAAACCGGCGATGAAGAAGCCCTCCGCCCGCAGGACCATGAGCAGCACCCGGCCGGACGCGTGGGCAAGCCCGATGACGTAGCCCGTGCCTGCCTGTTTTTGACCGATGACGAGAACGATTTCATGACAGGGACAGAGCTTGTTCTGGACGGCGGCATGACGCGAAAAATGATCTATCAGCTTTGAGGAGAATCGTATACTTCTACCTCTATCGCGTTAGCGAAAGTAAACTTTCTGAAGGTACAAGAAAGCCACTCGGTACAAAGGCCGAGTGGCTTTTTTACATGTCAGATGATCGATGCGCCGCCTACCAGGTGCGGAATGGCGGAGATCCAGGCGGGTTATGCGTAAGCTGCTCGGCAATCGGCAAGCCGTATGCCAGAACACAGAGGAGAACGAGGACTCCCAACCAAACCGGCCAGCGCTCGAGGATTTTCGGTGTATGCTGCTCGGTTTCTGTCTCCGCAGTCGGGTATTCCGTATTTCCTTTTGGAGCGAAGAAAGTCAGATAGCCCAGGATCAGAATCAGCAGAATCGCTGCTACGAACAGAAGTCCGCCGCCAAAGGCCATCACGCGCTGATAATCCAACCAGCCTACGGCCAGCGGGTGATCCATGTAAGTGGTGAAACTGGTACGGCGCGGAGAGCCCTGCAGACCCAGGTAATGCATCGCGTAGGACATCAGGAACATTCCCACCGACCAGAATACGGTTTGCACCATTCCCATCCGGTTCGCGGTCGGTGTCAGAGTGCGGCCAGTCAGTACAGGAATCAGCCAGAAGCTGACACCGAAGAAGGTGAGAGCGACAGCGGCACCCACGGTAATATGGAAGTGACCGGTGATAAAAATCGTATTGTGAACGACTGCGTTCATCTGGTTACTTGCGTTGATGATTCCACCCGCACCTGCCGGGATGAAGAAGAGCATTCCGACAAAGGGGGCAAAGAAGCGAACATCGGACCAAGGCAGCTTTTTGAACCAGCCAAACAGCCCTACTCCACCTTTTTTACGGCCGGTTGTCTCGAAGGTAGCGAACATCGAGAAAGCCGTCATAAGTGAAGGCACTACGACGATCAGCGTCAAAATAACGTGGATCATTTTCCAGCCGGGAGAGATACCGGGCTCCATGAGCTGATGGTGGAAGCCGACCGGCATGGAGAACAGAAGCAGCGAGATGAAAGCCAGGCGAGCCAGCGAATCACTGAATACATGTCCGCCGATAATCCGCGGGACGCATACATACCAGGCGATGTACGCAGGCATCAGCCAGAAGTACACGAGTGGATGACCGAAGAACCAGAACAAGGTACGGCTCAGCATAATGTTGATGCTCGACGTCCAGCCCAGCGACCACGGAATCAGCTGAAAGAGAACCTCTACAGCCACCGGAATGGTTGCGATCAGCCACAGGACAAAGGTCGTCACCGACATGAAGACGAACAAGGGAGACATTTTTCCTCTGTTTTCCCGTCTCCATTTACGGTAGCTGCTGAAGACGGCGAAGCCGCCAAACCAGCTTCCGACGACCAGCAACGCTGCTCCGATGTAAAAGAACGGAGATGCCTTCAACGGCGCGTAAAAGGTATAGAGAACCGATGCGTCATTCGTTACGATGGTCACGACCGCCATCGCGGTCCCAACTGTCATCAGAATCCAGCCGATCCAGCCAAGTCCGAGCGCAGTACCGTGCAAGGACCCTCCCGTTGTTTTGGCAACTCCGGACAGCAGGAATCCGACGATAAAAAATGTGGTAAAAATGAGTGCCATCAAGACCCCATGTGCGGTCAAAATCTGATAATAGTTGGTCCAGCTCGGCAGCTCAATGAGTCCGCCGCGCACCATGCCTTGCAGCATTCCAGCCAGTGCGGCCAGCCCGAAAGCTGCGTATGCAACCCAAATGTATGCCAGACTGAGACGAGCAGACGGACGATCCACCTGCGCCTTTCCCATATGTGTTTGCATCATATCGAAATCACCTGCCTTATTTTACAATAATGGTTGTCGCCATCACCTGGTGGCCGGCGCCGCAGTATTCATTGCAAAGGATCAAGTATTCACCAGGTTTTTCAAAGGTGTACGACGCGGAGTTGATATGCCCCGGCATTACCATGAAGTTGACGTTTGTACCCGGTATTTGAAATCCATGAACCACGTCGGGGCTGGTTACGTGAAAATTCACCTTTGCCCCTGCCGGAACTTCCATCTTATTGGGGTTGAAGCCAAAAGCAAACGCCGTCATGTAAGCATCGTACTCCGTGTCACTGATCTTTTTCAGACCAGGATTGTCAAACGGAGGTGTCTCCGATACTTTCGTCGGGTCGATCATTTCCATGTTGCTCGGAGGGGCCATACCCATTGCGAAGGCGTTCACACAAAGCAGCACAATAAACAGCGCCAGGCCTCCTGCCCCCAGAATCAGCCAGATTTTTTCGTAACGGTGCAGATGCATCGTTTCACAACCTCCCTCTCTTCCCTGCTATGCACGATCCAGGAATAATCCGAATACACCAAACCAACTTAGGAGTATGATAGCGCCAACCAGTAATACAGCGATAAATGTCCCTTTCAGGTCCTGCGATTCAGGCTTCAGTTTCTTTGCCTCTTCGAGTTGACGCTGTGTTTCTGTCTTTGTCTCCACGGCTCTCTCCTCCTTTCCCGATACCGTACGAGCTGTTCCTTTTTACGACTTCATTCTACTCTCTGGCGGCTTGCACTGTAATTCAGGGAAAACCCCTAAAAACCCCCGGGAACCTCCTGATATTCCCTAATTCCTGACACATTTTGGACATAACCGACAATCTTCGTCATCCACTTCTTAACAAAAACCGGCAGCCCGTATGTACAGGACTGCCGGTCGTGATTCGTGATCGATTTTATGGCGTTTCTATGCTAGTTCCGACGTTATTCTTTCATGCTCGTACGTTTTTTCTTTCATGCCTGTTCGCGACGGTTTCTTCTGATCTCGTAGCGTTCTTTTGCTTGTTCATGCTGCCGCATTTCCTCTTCTGTTTCAGGAATAACCTGTGGGACAGGAGCAGGCTTGCCGTTTTCATCCAGGGCGATAAACGTCAAATATGCACGTGCGGTTACTTTCCTTTCGGCTGTTATCAAATTCTCCGACTCTACCTTTACATAGATTTCCATCGACGTTTTGTGCACCCACGTCACATACGCCTCCAGGTTGATCGCTTCTCCGGTTTTGATCGGGGCCAGGAAGTCAAAACTGTCGCTGGAAACGGTGACGACGGGCTTGCGGCAGTGTCTCATCGCCGCTATACACGCGATTTTATCGACATAGGCCATTACTTTGCCGCCGAAAATCGTATTGTGGTGATTGGTATCTGGGGGAAAAACCAGATCTGTCATACATGTTCTGGATTCACGGATGGGTTTTGCTGGTTGTTGCATGAGGGACCTCCCATTATTGCGTATTGGCAAAGCAAGTGCTCTTGTCTTGCGCCCGCATCTGCTGTTTCGCTGAAAATAGAAAAGGCATCTCTATCGATCCAATGGAAAGTTAGAGATGCCAAAATGAGCAGGGGCTTGCAAAGCCTCCTGCGTGATTCACGCTAGCCACCCTAACACCTCCCTATCTCCCGTAGGTCAAGCAGTGTCGTCGAAACAGGCAGGTCTCCTGACTAAAGGCTCTCCATCAGCAACCGCCTTCCCAATCCTTCCGGATCAGTGGCTCATATGGTGCTGACTCCCCTCTTACAGTGGCGGGACCGTGTCGGATTTTCACCGAGCTTCCCTTTTCATCCTTGAACGCCGCGTTCAAAGAACCTGTTTCCACTTATGTAGTTCATACGACTGCAAAATAAACACTGAATCCATGGTAGCATTTTCGCCGAAGCTCGTCGACATGCAGAACACAAAAAAAGGCAAGCTGCTGTGCTTGCCCATGCGACCTATTCAAAATCAAGCCAACCTTTCTTAATCGCATACCGCACCAGATCAGGACGGGTGCGCAGATGAAGCTTCTCCATGATGTGCGCCTTATGGGATTCGACCGTCTTCACGGATACGGTCAACTGTTCGGCAATCTCCTTGTTGCTGAAGCCTTTGGCGATCAGGATCAGGACTTCCTTTTCCCGCTCGGTCAGAATCTCGTATTTCGCCTGCTCTTCCCCATTTTTCACCATTTGCAAAAACTCTTCGATCAGCGATTTGGTCGCGGACGGATACAGATAGGCCATCCCTTTTGACACCGTGCGGATCGCCGCAATCAGATCCAGATCAGGAGCGCTTTTTAAAATATAGCCAGCCGCTCCTGCCTGCAACACACGAAACAGATATTCCTCGTCATCGTGCATTGTCAGGACGAGCACCTGAATTCCGGGAGCTGCTTCTTTAAGCCGCCCTGTAGCCGAAAGACCGTTCTCTCCCGGCGGCATGCTGAGGTCCATCAGCACTACATCCGGCCGAATTTCAAGCGCCTTGTCAAATGCCTCTTTGCCGTCCGCTGCATAGCCGACAACCTCCATATCCGGCTGGGCGTCAATCAACATGCCCAAGCCCGTGCGCACGACAGCGTGATCATCCGCGATCAAGACTCGAATGCCCATCTTCTGCTTCCCCCTTTGCGACTGGTATACGAACAATCACCGTGGTTCCCTCTCCGATCACGGAGCGGATATCAACACTGCCTTTCAAGAGTTGAGCCCGTTCCTTCATCCCGAACAGCCCCAGACCAGAGCCTTTGTTTTCAGCCAGCTCCACATCAAAGCCGACGCCGTCATCGACAATGGTCACCACCAGTTCTTTTTCCCGAGCCTCAAATATAATGCCCAGCGTGTGGGCTTGTGCGTATTTTGCTGTATTGGTCATCGCCTCCTGGACGATGCGGTAAAGGGCGGTCTCCACAGGCGCAGAGTACCGCTGCCACTCTCCCTGAACATGCAGGTCTACAGATAGGCCAAAGCTTTTTTCCACCCGTTTGATCAGCGAACGCAGAGCTGGCAACAGCCCGAGATCATCCAGAGCGGAAGGGCGCAGCTCCAAAGCCATGCGCTTTACTTCCTCCATCGCCTTCGCCGTCATCTGTTGGATTTCGGTGACATGCTGCTTCATGGGACCGCTCAGCTTTCCTTGTCCCAGTACGTTCAGCCCGACCAGGATGCTGTATAGTGCCTGCCCAACGCCGTCGTGAAGCTCGCGGGAAATGCGCTTTCGCTCTTCTTCCTGAGCCTGAATCACAAAATTGGTCAGCTTGTGTTGATAGCGTTCTTTTTCCGCCCGCAACTGCATGGTCATATCACGGAGAATCATCACCATTTTTCCATCTGCCCCCTCGGGCAGCCTCGTAGAGCTGGCTGCGACGGGATACTCACGCCCATCTTTTGTCCTTACCCGCATTTCAAAGGAGGGCATCTGGGTACGCTTGAAGAAACAGTCCGTACAGGTACTCTCCTCCTGACAAGTAGCCATGCCCAAACAGATTTCACATATATGCTTGCTACCGACCAATTCTTCCTTTGACCAGCCTGACATCCGTTCCATAGCGGCATTCACGGTCACGATTGTTCCGCTGTGATCCACGACCAAAACAGCGTCACTGATATTCGCAAATATGGACTGTAAGAGCGTATCGGTTTCTTGTGACGCACCCATTTCTTCCATCCACGCGTTCATGGTGATCCTCCTCACAGACAAACATCCTATCGCTATTGTAGGGGGTGGGGCGTGGAAAGTGAATCGGGGAATTCCCTTAACATCCGGGGAGCTGACTTAGGAAGCTGCTTCCCCAACCCGCAATTTTGGGGATTTTCTGTCTAAACAAGTGGAAGAATTCCCTGCTTCGTGGTACTTTTTGATCATGCATCATCCAAAATCACGGAAGAAAGAAGGGCGCCCCATGGACCAAACCCATGACCTGACGATCAGAATCTTGCAGCCGGAGGACGCAGAGTCGTATATTGCCTTGCGTCTGGAGGCTCTTCAGCAAAATCCCGAGGCCTTTTTAACCACCTACGAGGAAATGCGCCAGGATCCCAACATGCTGGAGACCTGGAGGGCCCGCTTGAAGCCGACAGCGGATTTATTCACGGTAGGGACATTTATGGGGCGCTCTTTAATTGGCGTAGCCACACTCAGGCGGGAAAGCCATCTGAAATTACGCCACAAGGCTTCACTCGTAGGCGTTTATTTTACGCCTGCCCAAAGAGGTCGCGGCTCCGCCAAAATGCTGATTTCTCACCTGATCGAAATAGCGCGGAAACAGGAAGGATTGGAACAAATTCATCTCACGGTCGCAAGCGACAATCTTCCCGCTGTATCGCTCTATGCCGCTCTTGGGTTTACGAGATTTGGCACAGAAAAAAACGCCCTCAAATACGACGGCGTTTACCAGGATGAAGACTACATGACATTGTTCCTCTAATCAAACCGGCATGAGCGTGATGGGTAAAATAGCAAGAACCCCCGGCCAGATCAGGAAAGCTGCCGGGCTACGTGTACATTTTTCCAAATCCCGTACAAGTATCTAAGCATTTTCCACTCGAGCCTCGTACCATGGTAAAAGCATGGGAAGGGAGGTATCTCTTGGTGGATCCTATTCAACATCATCGTGATCGCATGCATTATCACACCAGAATGGCTGATCATTTCCATCGTCAGCGCATTGCCAGCGGACACCATGGCAGGCTTCATCACATGTATGCTGAAAGAGAGCATTTTCACCGGGGGCGCGCCCACCATCATAGAATGATGATGGAAACCTATCGTCATCATCACCACTGATGGCCGCTCCACTGAAGTCATCTCCTTGCTAGACTTCCTGACAGTGACAGGGGGTCTTTTTTTTGTCTTGCCTTTGACGATTCATTCATTTTTCACCGTTTTCGGTGTTCTCTCCACTCCAACCCGGAAGCTCACCGGCATGCAATGCGCAGAGGGCATACGTCTGGATCGCAATTTCCATCACGCGCTCATCGATGTCAAATTTCTCGTTGTGATGCCCAGCCGCCAGCGTCGTCCCAATCACCAGATAGGAAGCCAGACCGCCGTTGTCCTGCACTCGTTGCAGCATGTAGGTAGCATCCTCCGAGCCCCCCGCTACGACAAAATCACGAACCGCATGCACTGCTTCCACCTTCTCCGCCTGCGACCGGATAAAGGGGATCAGCTCGCTGCTGGAGTCGCAGCTATTCGCCATGCCGACGATCTCGATGCTCTCTTGGACATCATGCATCACAGCGGCGCCTTTGATGATTTGAATCGCTCGCTCCAGCATGTATTCATTGATATCCGAGGTAGCCCCTCGCGTCTCCACCTTGAGATAAGCTGCGCCCGGCACGATATTTCGGCCGCTGCCAGCCTGCAAAACCCCGACGTTGATCCGGGACGAGCCTTGGGAATGACGGGGAATGCTGTGCAAATTCAGTGCAGCAGAGGCCGCCGCCAACAACGCGTTTTTGCCATCCTCCGGGTGTCCGCCGGCGTGGGAGGAGTACCCCTTGTAGGTGACATCCAGCTTGGTGGTCGCCAGATATCCTCTCGCTCCGCACACGACCTCGCCCAGGGGAACCCCGCTGCCGATATGCCCGGAGAAAAAGAAGTCGACGTCGTCCAATACGCCCGCTTCCACCATTGCCTTGGCTCCCCGCACGCCTTCCTCGGCCGGCTGGAAGATGAGCTTGATCCGCCCCTTCAGTTGATCCTTCATTGCCATCAATACCTGGGCCAGTCCTAAGCCAATCGTCGTATGGGCATCATGGCCGCAGGCATGCATCATTCCCGGGTTGATCGAGACATAGCCGTTTGCTGCCGGCAAGTGATCCTGCTCGTCGGATTCCTGAATGTCCAGCGCGTCCATATCGACGCGAAAGCCTATCGTAGGGCCAGGTCTTCCGGTATCGAGAATGCCGACCACACCGGTAAAGCCGCCAGAGAAGACAGGCAGCCACTCAGGCCTTGCGCCTTGCCCCAGGGCGCGCTTTTCCTGCTCGGCCAGAAACGCTGCCGACGGAACACCCATCCGCGCTTCGTCTCGGATGACTTCTTTCCCTGCCTGAATGACATATCCCCACTCCTGCAGCTTTTCTGCCACAATAGAGGCTGTACGGAATTCGACCCAGCCGGATTCGGCGTACTTGTGAAAATCGCGTCTCCACGCCGTCCATTCTGGAGACAGGCTCTCCACCAATTGCTTGAGCTGCTGATTCATTTGCATCTCCTCTTTTCGATCATGATGCTTTCCTGTGAAAAAGGCAGCGGTCTCTCATTTAGAGAGAACGACTGCCTGATCACGGAAACCTGTGTCTGCCTTCCTACTGTCAGTCCTGTTTCCGTTTACAAAAAACTCGCATCTATTCGTACAGATGGCAGGCGACATGACGGCCAGGCGACACCTCGCGCCATTCCGGCACAATTTCCCGGCAGCTGTCCTTGACATACGGACAACGCGTATGGAAGGTGCAGCCGCTCGGCGGCGATTGCGGATTAGGCACATCGCCTGTCAGCACGATCCGCTCGCGTGACGATTCCGGGTCAGGGACCGGAACGGCGGACATCAGCGCTTTTGTATAGGGATGAAGCGGTTCCGCAAACATCTCAGCCGTAGGCGCCAATTCCACCATCCTGCCCAGGTACATGACGCCCACCCGGTCGCAGATAAACTTGACCACGGATAAATCATGCGAGATAAACATATAGGTCAGCGAGAACTGACTTTGCAAATCCTGCATCAGGTTGAGCACCTGTGCCTGAATAGACACGTCCAAAGCGGAAACTGGCTCGTCACAAACCACGAATTTGGGTCTGAGTGCCAATGCACGGGCGATCCCGATCCGCTGCCGCTGTCCACCGGAGAATTCATGCGGAAAACGGCTGGCATGATAGGGAGCCAATCCCACTACGCTCATCAGCTCGGCAATCCGCTCCTTGATTTCCGCATCCGAGAGCTGCAGATGCGTGCGCAGCGGCTCTTCCAGCGTCCGCTGTACTGTCCAGCGCGGGTCCAGCGAGGCGTAGGGGTCCTGAAAGACGATCTGCATATTTGTGCGGAATTTCCGCATCTCGTCTGGCTTCAGTTGGCGGATATCCTGTCCTTCAAAAAGAACTTCTCCTGCCGTCGGCTCAATCAAGCGAAGAATGGCCCGCCCGGTTGTCGATTTGCCACAGCCTGATTCGCCGACGATCCCCAGCGTTTCTCCGGGCTGGATGGAGAAAGAAACGCCATCCACCGCCTTGACTGCACCCACCTGTTTGGCAAACAGCCCTTTCTTGATCGGAAAGTGCTTTTTCAGATCCTTTACTTCCAATAGCGGTTTCACGCTTCCACCTCCTGATACAAGAGACAACGGCATTTATGTTCAGCCTCTACCTCCACCAGCTCCGGTTTCACACTGTCGCAGGCATCCGTCTTGAACGAGCAGCGCGGGGCAAAACGGCAGCCCGGGGGCATGTCCAGCGGATTAGGCACGTTTCCAGGAATCGACTGCAGCCGGGTCTGGTTCCCCGCCAATTGCGGCAGGGACGCCATCAACCCTTTTGTATACGGGTGCTTGGGATCGCGGAACAGCGTCTTCACATCCGCCTCCTCGACGACCTGCCCGGCATACATCACCACGACCCGGTCACACATCTCCGCTACGACGCCGAGATCATGCGTAATCATCAGAATCGCCGTGCCTTCCGTCTTTTGCAAATCCCGCATCAAGTCGAGAATTTGCGCCTGAATTGTCACGTCAAGCGCAGTCGTCGGTTCGTCGGCGATCAAGAGCTGCGGATTGCAGGCCATCGCCATCGCGATCATCACCCGCTGCCGCATCCCGCCGGAAAGCTGATGCGGATATTCATCGGCGATTTGCTCGGGGCGCGGAATTCCCACTTTTCTGAGCATCTCGATGGAATGCGCCCAAGCTGCTTTTTTCCCGAGCTTCAAGTGGAACCGGACGGATTCGGAGATTTGGTGACCGATTTTAAACACGGGATTAAGCGAGGTCATCGGCTCCTGAAAAATCATCGCCAGCCGGTTTCCGCGAATCTTGCGAATCTCCGCTTCCGAGAGGGACAGAAGGCTTTTTCCTTCAAATTGGATGTCGCCCGAGGAGATGCGGCTCTGGCCTTTGGGCAGCAGCCCGATGATCGACAGCGACGTCACGCTCTTTCCGCAGCCTGATTCGCCCACGACGCCCAGGGTTTCGCCTTTGTGCAAAACCAGATCAACCCCGTCCACCGCCCGAACCACGCCCCCCTGGGTTACAAATTCTGTTTGTAAACCGGTGATTTCCAGCAGTGGTTGCATCACGAGTCGCCTCTCTTTCCTATTTTTCAGCAGAAACGCCGCCGAGTGTCTGCAGGTGTTTCATCGAGCCGTACAATTCCTGAATACGGGCAAACTCTTCTTCTGAATGGAACGAGCATTTGCCTCTGCCGTAGTTTTTGGCTGTCTCTACCGCAAAGCGGGCAGCCAGCGCGATATCGGTTTCGTGTGAAGCGCCTGTCGCGCATCCAGGCACTGTGGACATGGCCGTGATCGCGACACCGACAACCGGAGCCGAGGTGGCAACGGACGGCTGCAAAATGCTGTTGATATGATACAGTCCGTTTCCATAAGGGGTAATATCCTGTGTCGTCACGGCGAACGTCACCGCAGGCTGACCTGTCACGGTCTGGAGAATCTCTACCAAATCTTCGCTGATCCGCAGGACGTATCCTTCTCGTACGGTCGGGGAAATGGCGATGCCTTTGTGATTGATAACGCGGTTCCCCTTTGTCGTATCAATGGAAAGAATCGCTTCCATCTCAGGCGATACCTCGTGTCTGTTCATGGTCAGAATATCCGTCGGTGAATCCATAAACGGAACGGGATCATGCGGTCTTGTCGGCGCATCGGGGCAAATATGAGTGGCGATAATGACGTCTCCGTCCAGGGTATCCCCTTTTGCTTGCATTTCAATCAGTTTGGCAGCCGCCGCGATCGCTGCAGCCGCACCGTCGCCATCGGAGACAAAGCCGATTTGTTCGGGACGGGCACCGATGCCGCCGAGACGACCGATGATGCCAAGCGTCGGACTTTGTCCGCCGCTGATCCGGCCTGTTTTCCCCGGGATCTTGATTTGGATGAAGTCTGTCGAGCCTTTCGGTGAAGAGACCGTTTCTACGTGAATCGTCGCAGCCCCCTTGCTACGCAAGTACGCTTCTACCTGTTTTCCGTCTACTGTTGCGTCGTCGAGCAGATTTACTACTTCCAATACTTGTTTTAACAAGGTGGTACCCTCCTTTTACTTGTTTGCATCTGTGGTGCCGAGATATTTCAAAGCTGTCAGCGCGTACACTTTTGCCGCCTGGATGACCTGATCGACAGGTACTCGCTCGTTGAAGGAATGAATGCCGGCCAGCTCGGAAGGGCCGTACTGCAATACCGGTATTCCGTGTTTTCTGAAATGGCGTGCGTCACTGGACGCCCATTGCAAGACGCCGTAGGCTTCTTTTTGACTGACGTCGGAGATGCTTTCCACCAGCAGACGAACGATGTCTTCGGAGTCCGATGTCCAGTTGGCGTTGCCCTGGAATCCAAACGGCTTCAGCTCGACGTCGATGCCCACTTCAAGCAGCAGACGCTTCGCCTCGGCCAGCACGTCTCTGTAATCGAGACCAAACGGGACGCGTGTATCCACTTGGACCGTGCAGCGGTCTGCCACTACGTTCACCTTTGTCCCGCCGCTGATCGTCCCGATGTTGATCGTGACATGATCGTGTACCGCGCTGACGTCTTTGCCGGGATTTCGGACAAGCGCAAATTTTTTCGAGATATCGATAATTTCCTGGACCTCTGCCGGGATGTCAGGCTTCAGCTCCCACAGCTTTTGCAGGGCTTGAATCGCTTTTGCCGCCTTCAGAATCGCGCTCTCCCCATTGAGCGGGGAAAGGCTGCCGTGACCAGGAGTTCCTTCGACGGTAAATTCAAACCAGCAGCTTCCTTTTTGCCCAATCGTCGGGTTCTGCGGATGGGATGGTTCTGCAATCACCGCCGCCGTTCCCGTAATCAGGCCGCGATCCAGTACCCAGGGAACGCCGAGATCGCCGCCGGTTTCTTCGTCAGGAACGATAAAGAGCGACAGATTTCCGGCCAGTGGCACACCCAGTCTCGCAAACAATCCGGTGACGAAAATCAGCCCGGCCAGACCGCCCTTCATATCGGTAGCTCCCCTGCCGTGGATGAATCCATCCTGGACCAGGCCGCTGTATGGCGGTACGTCCCACCGCGAGAGATCGCCAGCCGGTACGACATCGGTATGTCCGCAGTACAGCAGGTGACGGTCGGGTGACGGCGTGCCAACGGTAGAGATCAGATTCCACATGGTTTCCCCGGACTCGTGAATCGCCGTGTCGATTCCTTCCTGCTTGAGGTAGTCGATGATAAACTTGCTGATCGGGCGGGAATCCCCCGGCGGATTTTCGCTGGGAAACTGAATCAGTCTGGAGCATAGCTCAATCAGTTCGTCTTGTCGTTTCTCAATTTCTTCGATAACCAATCGGTTCCAATCAGTCATGGGTACACCCCTTTTCCAGCAGTAAGTGAATGTGTCCGCTCACGCAAATGAAATGAGCCACATGTCGAAAGTGAGTGCCCCCGTTGTGTGAACCGGGGGCGAAATACGCTTTTGACTACTCTTTGGAGAGCGGGTAGAAACGGATGATTTCATCTGGATAGAACGAGTAGCCTTTCAGGTTCTTGTTCACACCCACCACCCGGTTGTATTCGTACAAGTACGCCCACGGCGCTTCCGACGTAATGATCTCCTGCGCCTCTTTGTACATTTCATAACGCTTGACCGGATCAGACTCGACATCTGCCTTCTCCCACAGCTCATCCACCTTGGCGTTTTGATAGTTGATGTAGTTGGAAGACCCTTTGCCGTACAAAAGGAAGCCCAGATGATAGCCCGGATCGTTTACAAAGGAAGTCCATTTGGACATAAAGGAAGTGAGATTTTTCTCTTTTTGCATTTGCAGGAACTGCGCGCGCGCCACTTTTTTGATATCCATCTTCACGCCGATTTTTTCCAGCTCAGCCTGGATCAGCACAGCGTCATCTTCCCAATCCTGGAATCCGGAACCGAGCGTAAAGTCAAAGGAGAATCCATTTTCATAGCCGGCTTCCTTCAGCAGCTGTTTGGCTTTTTCCAGGTCGTTCTTGTAGACAAAGCCCGCATCGGTAGAACCTGGCGTGTTGCTCGGAACGGCGCTCTTCAGTTGTTTGGCCTGCCCGTACATGACGTCGTTGATCAGCTTGTCATACGGGATTGCATAGGCGATGGCCTGACGAACACGGGCGTCGTCAAACGGCTTTACTTTGTTATTCATGGCGAAGTAGAGAATCCGGTTACTCGGATTGGAATGCACCTGTACGTTTTCGTTCTGCTTCAGGCTGTCTACGTCTTTGGCCGGAATTTCAATCGCCAGATCGACGTCTCCCTTGCCCAGCAGCAGCACGCGGCTGGATGCTTCTTTCGTAAATTTCATGGTGACCTTCTCTACCTTTGGTGCGCCCTGCCAGTAGTCGGTATTGGCAACCAGGATGGCTTCAGAAGCAGGGTCCCACTTCTCCAGCTTGAAGGGACCGGAGCCTGCTGCGTTGTTCTTCAGGTAGTCGTCTCCCTTTTCTTTTATGACCGACGGATCGATAATCGAGAAGTTGTACTGGGCCAAATATTGAAGAAGCAGCGGATTTGGCTTTCTCAGCTTCAGCTCGACAGTGGTCGCATCTTTGGCCGTGACGGTCTCGATACCGGACAGCTTGAAGATGCTGGACTGCCCGTTCTTCAAGTGATCCATTGAGAAAACAACCGCCTCGGCGTTGACCGGATTTCCACTGTGAAACTTCACGTCATCACGCAGCGTGAATGTGTAGGTCAGTTTGTCGTCAGAGATTTTCCATTCCTTGGCCAGCATCGGTTTGACCACTTCGGTATCGGCGATGTCCGTGCCGTCTACATTTTTGGTTCCGAACTGAACCAACTGGTCGTAGGTTGACACGATCAGGGTATCCGAAGTCAAATCGCTTGCCATTGCCGGGTCCATCGTCGTTCCGCCTTCGGAGTAGGCGATGGTAATGGCTTTTCCTACAGGAGACTGGGCCTGTTGTTGGTCAGGCTGTTTCTGTCCCTCCGCCGGCTTTTGCTGGTTGGCATTGGGACTGCAGCCTGCAGCTACCAGCATGGCTGATAAGGTTAGTACGGCTAGCCACTTGCGTTTCTTCACATGAATCTCCCCTTGCTATTCTTTATTTTTTTACCTGCTGGAGCGAAGGCGCGGATCAAGTACATCGCGCAGGCCATCACCCAACAGATTGAAACCAAGAATGGAAGTAGCAATTGCCAGACCCGGGAAAGTGACCAGCCACCATTCACCGGAGATGATGTATTCTCTCCCCTCTGAGATCATCGCTCCCCACTCGGCAATCGGCGGTTTTACCCCCAGCCCGAGGAAGCTCAAGCTGGCAGCAGTCAGGATGGCAAACCCCATGCCAAGCGTCGCCCGAACGAGCAGTGGTGCCAAAGCGTTGGGGAAAATGTGCCGGAACAGAATCAGGGAATCCTTCACACCGGTTGCCCGGCAAGCCTCTACGAATTCCTTTTCCCGCAAGGAGATCGTCTGTCCGTACATTAACCGGGCAAACTCGGGAATCCCGACAATCCCAACCGCGATCATCGCACTGATCAATCCCGGTCCGATGGAAGCGGCAATCGCCATGGCGAGCACGAGCGACGGAAAAGCGAGCAGCGTGTCCATCACCCTCATGATCACCGTGCCGGTCACGCCGCCGTAGTAAGCAGCGATCCCGCCGAGCGGCACTCCGATAAAAAAGGAGATTCCCACGGCGATCAGGCCTGTCCAAATCGAGATTTGCGCACCGTAGATGACACGGGTGTAAATATCGCGGCCGAAGTTGTCTGTACCGAACCAATGCTCCGCGCTTGGCCCCTGCAGCTTGACGGAGGTATCCGGCGTATTCGGCGAATAGGGAGCGATCAGCGGTGCCACCAATGCGGCTACCGTCCACATCACTATGAAAAACAGTCCCAGAGCCGCCAGTCTGTTTTGCAGCAGCAGCCGAAATGTTGATTTTGGCTTGATTGTCTTTGTCTTTCCAACGGTTGTAGTACTCTGTGTAGCGCTGTTCATGAAATCCCCCCTTTGCTCTTGTGTCTAGTCATACCGGATACGCGGATCAATGAATCCGTATATCAAATCGACTGAGAGATTAATCAGGCTGTACAAGAGTGCACTGACCAGCGTAAACGCCTGGATGGGCGCGTAATCAGTCGCCAGAATGGATTCGGTCACATAGCTTCCCAGGCCGGGCCAGGCAAAAATCGTTTCCGTGATGACCGCTCCGCCCAGCAAATGACCGAACTGAAGTCCCAGAATCGTGAGGGTAGGAATGAGTGCGTTCACCAGTCCGTGCTTGAAAATCACGATTCTCTCTACCAGTCCCTTGGCTCTTGCTGTCCGAATGTAATCCTGGCCGATTACTTCCAGCATGCTGGATCGCACCATCCGCGCCACGATCGCCATCGTCCCTGTACTCAGGCAGATCGCCGGCAGCAGAATATGGGAAAGCGCTTGCTTGAAGGCGATCATATCGCCAGACAACAAGCTATCCACCAGGTAAAGCCCGGTGATATGGGTCGGTGGATAAATCTCCCCGCTGATCCTGCCCATCGGAGCGGGGGACCAGCCCAGCTTGGAATAAAAGAAGTAAATCAAGATCAAGCCCAGCCAGAAAACGGGAACACAGGCGCCGATCAGGGAAAACACGCGTGAGATATGGTCGGTGATCGATTCTTTTTTCGTAGCGGCGACTACCCCGACGGGGATCGCCACCAGAACCGCGATCAGGATGCTGAACAGCGTCAGCTCCACGGTCGCCGGAAATCTCGTGAGAAAATCCTCGACGACGGTATGACCGGTATGCCAGGCAAAGCCCAGATTGCCCTGGGCCAAATCTCCCAGATAATCAAAAAACTGAATGTAGAGTGGATTGTTTAAGCCCAGCTCTTCTCTGATCTTCGCCAATTGGGCCGCGTCCGCTTGTTCTCCCGCTATCATCAGGGCAGGATCGCCAGGCAGCACCCGTGACAGAAGGAATGTGATCAGGATGATCCCCAATAAGCCGGGAATCATCAGCAGCAATCGTCGAAAAATGTAAACAAGCAATCCCCCAACCCCCTTATACTTCTGATCTAGGTCTGAAATATTATAATTTTCATATAGTTGTGGTTATTTTACCCGTATACCCCTTTCGTCCACTACGTCCGCGCCCGCTAAAAAAGGAGGGGAAGGTTTGTCTCCGGTGAACAAAGAGTCTCTGTTTGCCATGTGCCGGCTTGTGAGAGTGATGGCTTGTGCGGTGAAAATGTATCGGGGTGATTTGGCCTGAAGGCATAAGAAAAACGCGGAAATGCATCCGTGTAACATGCATCCGCGTTTTGCGCTGTAGTTTTGGGCTGTTAGTTCCATCTGACTGTTGTTCCAGCGTTACTGTTGTAGTACTGTTTCGTTGTTCGTCCTGGCCAAGTCCGTGCTACGGGGCCGCAGGGAGAAGAATCATGTTTCCCTGCTTGGCTCCGTATTCCGCCCGCAAGGGAGGGTTAACTGTCCGCTCCTCAGCGGCTGGCGGGGGTCCGCAAAAGCCGTGTCGCTCCGGGGTCATCCCAAGGTTGCGGCCCTGTTTCCCGCCATCCGCTGCTCCGCTGAGTGGGGCTACACAGTCGCACCGCAGGGAAACAGGATTCTTCTCCGGTCATTTACTTCTCCTCGGAATTTAAATGATGAAAAACAAGATAATACTGCTTTATAAAAAAAATCATTTTTGTTTAAAAACCTAGTGCCTTTCGGTCAGCGGATCAAACACCAAAGAAATGATGAATCCATTTTTTTACATATTATCGAATTAGAAATCATTATATTTTCATCTGCGAAAGAACCCTGGAACTCTTAAGCGATCAACGTTGTATCATAATATTACTTTCATCTAGTATTTGATCTTTGATTCTATCTTTTTATCTATCTTGTTATTTCTATCACGATTATTTCTTATCTCGTATATCTATCTCCTTATGCCTTTCCTGTTTGTATCATTCTTCTCTTTTTGTTTTTATCTTTGCTTTTCATCATCGATTCCACCCACAATTTTTTATCAGCACCGGTATCGTGAAGAAGCATGTTTCCCTGCGGTGCGACTGTGGAGCCCTGCCCCAGCGGAGGGGTGATTCGCGGGAAAAGGAGCGCAACTTTGGGATGACCTCGGAGCGATGCGGCTTTTGCGGCTCCCCCGCGAATCGCCCCGGAGCGGACAGTGAACCCTCCCTTGCGGGCGGAATACGGAGCTGAGCAGGGAAACATGCTTCTTCTCCCCGCAGCCCCGCTCCCAAACAAAAAAGCCGTCCAAAAGACGACTTTATAATAATCATGATCCCCGCTATTCATTCGTCTTCAGATAGTGATAAGTCAAACACAAATGGTAGACAAATCGCTGCCGGGCACAGCTCAGATCGATCGGAATGATCTCCCGAATCCTCTGCAGCCGGTATTTTACGGAATTCCGGTGAATGTACAGGCGGTTGGAAGTCTCGATCAGATTTCCCGATGACTCCAAATAATAGTAAAGCGTCCGCAGAAAATCGCTTCCGTGCTCTAGGTCATGCGCGTGGAGTTTCCCCAGCTTTCTTTCAAACAACTCGGAAAAATGAACCTGATCCACACTCTCCGCGAGCAGTTGGAAAGCCTCCACATCCGGAAAGGCCGTCACTTCCATCGGGCGCGACAGCTTCACCCCGATCGCCAGGGCCTTTCTCGCCTCCGTATAGCTCTGATGCACATGCCACAACGGATACGAGCCTCCTTTTCCGATATGGATGTCATGGCGCTTACCGCTCTGTTCCTGCAAAAGGCGCTCAATGACACTACACCAATCGATACAGCCTGTCTGATCCGTCTCAAGCAACCGCTTGCCCTTGCCGGATGGTTCCACAGCCACGGGCTTGCTGGAAAGCAGCAGCACCAGCGAGCTGTGTCTCGACTCGATATGCGCCTGCAAACCGTTCTGCTGAGCCTCTCTGTCCAATGTCTGCCGAAAGTGGGAAGCCTCACTCGAGAGTTGCTGCATAATCGTTTCATTGCCTTCAATGATTGCGACTTCCCAATGCTGGAGCGGATTCAAGCCCAGTTGTCTGCCCCTTCTCTCGACTTCATGCCTGGCTGGAGGAACAGCGGACAGGAGTTCATCAATCAGATTTCCACGCAATCTCTTCTCGGTATCGACAGCCGTCTTTGCCCGCATCAGCTCCAGAGCGACCACGACCCGGGCTTGTTCCACACAAACCTGCTGGATGTCATCCAGCCGCTCCTTGTCCACCTGCAGCTTCCCGACTATCTGTCTATCTACGGCAATGTCCCATTCCAAATGCTTTGACTTCGGTTTCCAGTCCGGCGGTACGGACACAATCACCTGACCGAAGTTATCCAGAACGCGGACAGCACCCTTGACCAAGCCGGCAATGTTGTCGGCAACCGCCTGCAGTCCGCTGTTTTCCAAAACCATGGTCGTCAACGTCCGGTATACTTCGTCCGAACGGCGCAGCAGTGCCGCCTGACGATCCAGCACTTGCTCCATCACGGCATGTGTGATGTCCATATACGGGATCATCGCCGGCAGTTCAATGATAGGCAGCTGGTAGCGATTGCTGACCAAAATCATCTCTTCTGGCAGATCATGAAGGAATCGCTCCGGCTTGATCGCCAATGCTGCTGCTCCCGCTTGCGCCATATGCTCGACGATCTCGGGCAAGCGGGAAGGATCGTGACGGATCGAGTACGCTGTCGTCAGCAACAGTTCCCCTTCTCGCAGCCACCCTCTTAAATCCGGCACTTCCATGATGTCAATATACCGAACGACGCGATCTACGCCTTCAAAGCCACTAATGACACGGGCATCCTTCAAGGGCGGGATTTCCATTAACTCCCGAATGGTTACTCCGTTCACAACCTTCCCTCCTTCGTCGTGCTGTATGAATGATAGTGTAGCAAAAAAATGAAGTCAGAATAGATAAAACATTAAAATTAGATGTATAATTTTTTATTATGACTGAAAAAATAGGAAAGCCGGAACAATCCGATCCAGTAGTTTTTCTACTCGTCGAACTGTCCCGGCCTGTTTATCCACTCCGTACCGTTCCTTTCCAATATGAGCCTACCCCAGCTCACCCAATACCCGGGCAACCATCGTTCTCGACAGGATTACCGGCTTTCCGGTGACGGCCTGAACGGTTTGCTTCATCGCCTCGGTGTAACCGATGCAGTCCAATACAATCAGGTCTACATCATGCTGCTTCAGAGATCGTGCAGCTTGCTCAATCTGGTCGCCCGGCAGATAGGGTGATCCCGCCGCTATGAACACTTCCAGCCCGTCGCGCTCCCATTTTTCGAGAGATGCCCCGCGCTGTTCCGGTACGGGATTGATGACACCCAGTCTGCCAGTGGAAAGCAATCCCCGCACAGCATGGTTGAGAATGCGGTCCGGCTCCAAGAGCAGCGTCTGGCAACGAAACGGCGGAAAGTGGCCGGTACATAATAGCAGAATCGCTTCGACACCCTCCTGTTCCAGCTCATCGATCCGCATTTGCATCAGATCCAGCACAGCTTGCTTGGACATCGTGACCTGGGAGCCGTCTCGCAACCGACTCACCAGAACGTTCTCTCCCGGTTTGGGGGCGATTGCAGCCAGTTCGTCAGGCCCCATCCCGTCCAACGCGCCTTTTTCCACAACCGTGACATCTCCAAGATACGGCAGCATCTCCGGTGTCACATCAACACGAGGCGATTGCCCGATCGTAATCGTCCCTAATTTTTTCATGCGCGAACACCATCTGCCGGTATTAAATTCTGTTTATTCAGAAACATGGAGGCAGACGCACCAATCGCCATGATGGGGTCCATCGCCGGCAGTTGCAACGTTTCCATCAATTCCTCAGCGAACCCGATGGTGGCAAAACCGGTACAGCAAAGCACAATGGACTCTGCCCCCTGCTCCTTCAGCTCCTTTGCGGCTTTGAGTGCGTTTTTCCTTCCTTCTGGTGTCTGCAGATCCAACGTGGTTCTAACACCCTCCGGTCTTTTGACGCCAATGTACGCATCACCCAGAATTTGCTTGACGAGCGGGGGGGCATCATCGAGAATGGTCAACACGCCAGCCTTTCTTGATACGGACATGGCTTGATGAGCAGCTGCTGAGCCTGCTCCGATCACCGGAATGCCCACTACCTGTCTCACATCAGCCAAAGCCGGATCAGCAGCACAACTGATCCCGATCACCTGGCAGCCCTTTTCCTTGAGACGTTTGGCCACTTCGATAATCTTGGGAATCGCGATTTCTTCTGTCTCCTGATCGTAAATGCCCGTTGGCTGATCCCAGATGCACTCGCTGATAACCGGGATCTGATACTTTCGTTCGATCAACTCCCCGTGACGGTGGACGTCACGCGGATCGGTCAACGTAATGACACGAATAATTCCGAGCATGCCTACTCCTCCTGTCTAGCTTGCATTGTTTTCCTTTCATTATAGGCAGAGGAAATTGGCGGGGAATACGGCCCGGTCAGCCAAACTCGCCGGGAAAACTTTGTCCCGTACGAACAACCATCGATTCCCCCTGCAAACAAAAGACACATTCTTCAAGAGAGAATGTGTCTTTTTGGGCATACCCGGTTATTCGGCCGCTAATTCTTCTGCAGGTTCTACCACAATTTTCTCGGCCACTCCCTGCGGAATCAGGCTGCGCGTCAGTTTGGGGCTATAATAGGCAAACACCTTCATGTCCGGCTTCACATCTGCCTTGGTGAGCGTTTTGCCGTCTGTCGTAAGTACTTTTGTTTCATCGGTAACTACCAGACGAATCTCTTCAAACGAGTTGTCCGTCAACCGTTCACCTTTTACGCCGATCAAGACATTGCCATCTGTGCTCTTTTCAACGGATTGGACTGTGCCAAAGGTGCCCAGCACTTCGGGTGTTTCCAGACTGTTTTTGATGACGATCTCTTTTGCTGACGTTTGCGGAGGGAGGCTGAGTGCCATGAAATTGGCGTGAACCGCCTCAATTTCCGTGCCCAGCTTCAGGTCTTCCACCGTTCCAGGCTTGCCGTCTGCTTTCACGATTTTGGTCTCATCCCCTATATGGAGCAAAATCCCTTTCTGATAGCCGTTTACAAGAATGGATACCTTGCCGTCAACACGATTGATACGAGTGATGGACCCCGCCTTTTTCACGCCTTCCTGCTCGGCTTGATCCGCAATGCTGACAGAATCACCGCTGACCTGTACCGGCGTCTGGAGAATATCCTGTACAAACGCTACAGTCACATATGTTTTGTCATTGATTACTTTCGGAACGGCTCCTACCGATTTGTACATTTTGGCATAAGGATAGTTATCTTCTCCCGCCTTGGCGTAGCTCCACTGCGCTCCCTTTTTTACCTCTGCAGCTTTATTGGTACTGTTCCAACTGACTTCATAACCCAGTGCCTCTGCTACCTGACGCAGGGGGACCAGAACCGTCTGTTGTTGCTTGTCATCAATCGCGTGAAGCTCCAGTTGCTGCCCGTTTACCTGGATGGACAATTCCCGAACGGGCTCTGATGTCGCAGAGGCACCTGTTATGTTTGCTGACAGGATCGCTGCTGTCATAAGGGTCAGGGAAGCATATTTCATTTTTTTCATGCTGTCATCTCCATTTCTATAGCTTCTATGTTGTCCTGGTAATGAGACGACAGATTCACGGGAAACGTTTCATTTTTTTGCGGAGCGCATCGTTTGTGCTAAAATTGACTCCTCTTTATGGCTGTCCTGCCGCAGGCTTTAGCTGCGACTGCGGGTAGGGGACATCGGGCTTGCCGTACGGATTATTGTAGAGATAGTCGGGAACCTTGCCTACGATAATGGCTTCGGTTATCGGGATCATCGTCGTCACTGTTTTTTGCTCTGTGGCAAAAGGGATGACAATCCGCAGATTGACTTCTACGTTAATATAGACCGTCACCAGCACCATGTTGATACCCGCCTGCTCCATCCCGGTTTCCAGCCGAGTCTTGACTGAACCGACCGGCACCAGCGAGACGGGGATTTTCGGTCCGTAATGCTCCAGAAACACGCTTTTGGTAGCCAGGCCCAGCGGAACCGCAATCTTTACATTTTCTTCTTCAAACTCTTTCATCCGGTTCTGTATCCGGCTGGTCGTCTCCCCCACAATCCGTGAGTATTGCTCAAAATTAAAGTTGACCGCCATGATTTTCCCTTCTTTGTCTTTTTCCATGACGATGATTTCATCGAAGTCGACCCCTTGTTGTGTCAACCGCTTGGTAACCGCATCGGTGATCGCCAGCTTTGCCATCTGGTCTGCCTTCTGGGTAGCGATCAACATCAGCGTCGGTTCCATCCGCTTCTCTGCGATGAGGAACAGGACAAACAGGATGATCAACCAGATGATCAGTATGAGCAGGAGACGTTTTCCCCGCTGTCGCCAGCTTCCTTTTCGATAGCGCGCCACGTTTTCGCTCTCCCCCGCCGTGTATATTTGCTTCTTTGCAGGGTCAGGAGCGAGCCGTACGTGCAGAGGACCGCCGTGCCCCTCCTAAAGCCCCTCTTCGCAGCACGCCTCCCATGCCCGCGACAAATGTCGGAATCCCCGCAGCGACGAGAATTAATGCCCAGTCGCGGAAGTAGAGATTGGTCGTTTTGAAAATGGGCTGCAGCGCTTCCAGATAGACAACGCCCAGAACCAGTACAATCGAGGAAATCACGGCCCAAACCAGATATTTATTTTCAAAAATATTGCGATGGAACACGCTGTGTTGACTGCGGCAGTCAAAAACGTGGATCAACTGTGCCATCACCAAGGTCACAAAGGCCACGGTCTGGGCATGAACCAGATCGTCCGGATTCTCCCGCCAGGTCAGCCAAAATGCCAGAAGGGTCATCAGCCCGATCAAAAACCCGCGGCTGATAATTTTCCAGCCCAGCCCCCGTGCGAAAATATTCTCGTGTTTGTTGCGGGGCCGCTGATACATCGTGTCCGCTTCAGGCGGATCAACCCCTAGGGCCATGGCAGGCAGGCCGTCTGTCACGAGGTTTACCCAGAGAATCTGGATCGGCACCAACGGCAGCGGCATCCCCAGAATCATCGCAAAAAACATAACCAGAATTTCACCGACATTGGAAGCGAGCAGATAGCGAATGAATTTGCGGATGTTGTCGTAGATATTGCGCCCTTCCTCTACTGCTGAAACAATCGTGGCAAAGTTGTCATCACGCAGCACCAGATCGGCGGCTTCTTTGGTCACATCGGTGCCGGTAATCCCCATAGCAATCCCGATATCCGCCGTTTTGATCGCAGGCGCATCATTTACGCCGTCACCGGTCATGGCCACGACGTGCCCGTTGCTTTGCAGAGCGCGGACAATTCGCAGCTTGTGCTCCGGCGAGACACGCGCGTAGACAGCGACGCGCTCTGCCCGCTCTGCCAGCTCCTCATCACTGATGCGATCCAGCTCCCGGCCTTCCATAACCTCTCCGTATCCGCGCATCAGCCCGATTTGCCGGGCAATGGCCTCGGCTGTAATCCGGTGGTCGCCGGTAATCATTACGGTCTTGATCCCCGCCTGGTGGCATAGATTGATGGCTGCACTCACCTCTTCGCGCGGCGGATCAATCATCCCGACCAGCCCCACGAAGGTCAGATCGCTTTCCTTGATCTCTCCCGTATGGCCGGTACGATACCCCTGCAGCGGTTTGTAGGCAAATGCCAGCACACGAAGGGCTTGGGCGGCCATCTTTTCTGTCTGATCCAAAATCCGGTGACGCATCGTTGCAGACAGCGGCTGTACCTGCCCCTTCCACAAGATATGGCTGCATCGGGAAAGGACTGCTTCGGCTGCCCCTTTCGTCTGCATCACGAAACTGCCGTCTGCCTTTTTATCCACAACCGACATCATTTTACGGTCAGAATCAAACGGCAGCTCTTCGACGCGGGCAGCCATCTTGCTTCCTTTTCCGTGTTCAACATCAAAGCCCAAGCCCTTGGCAGCCAATACCTTCAGCGCTCCCTCTGTCGGATCGCCGATCACCTGCCATCTCTTCACGGTTTTTCCCATGCTGAGAAGTCTGCGCGCCTTCTCCTCTTCATAGGTCAGCTGCGCATTGTTGCAGCTGTTTGCGATCTCCAGAAGCCTTGCCAATGCCTGATCGCGCTCCGGCGCGCACTGCTTGCCCTGCAGGAGGAAAGCCCCCTGCGGCTCATAACCGCTGCCTGTAACCTGAAACGTGTCATCCCCATGCCAGATATGTGTAACGGTCATTTTGTTCTGGGTCAACGTCCCGGTCTTGTCGGAACAAATGACGGAAGCGCAACCGAGTGTCTCTACAGAGGGCAGCTTGCGGACGATGGCATTTCGCTTGATCATCCGCTGAACGCCCAAAGCCAGCGCTACCGTCACGATCGCAGGCAGGCCCTCGGGTATGGCTGCTACCGCCAGGCTGACTCCGGCAAGGAACATCGTGAACAGCTCATGTCCATGCCACACCCCGGCCCCGATCACCACCATGGTAAGCAGAACAGCAACCACTACGAGGATTTTCCCCATCTGCTCCAGGCGAATCTGCAGCGGTGTTTCGGCGATCTCCGCTTCGTTCATTAGATGGGCAATTTTTCCGATCTCCGTCTGCATCCCGGTAGAGATCACCAGTCCTTGCCCGGTCCCCCCTGTGACCATGGTTCCCATGAAGGCGAGGTTTTTCTGATCTCCGAGCGGCACTTCATCCGGGCTGCCTGCTGCCAGCGTTTGGGCTGTTTTCGACACGGGAACGGACTCTCCGGTCAGGGCCGATTCCTCGATCTCCAGTCGATTGGCTGTGAACAGACGAAGGTCAGCCGGCACCCGATCTCCTGCTTCCAGCAAGACCAAATCACCGGGAACCAGTCTGGATGCGGGGAGCATGGAAAGCTGTCCATCGCGCAGGACCCGGGCCATCGGGGAGGCCAAATCCTTCAAAGCCTGCAGTGATCGCTCTGCCCGTGCCTCCTGAATGAAACCCAATACCCCGTTGATAAAAATAATGGCAATAATGGTGATCGCATCGAGGTATTCACCGAGAAAATACGAAATTAGGGTAGCGACGAATAGAATCAAGACCATAAAATCTTTAAACTGATCCAGCAAAACCGAATACAACGGCTTGCGTTTGCTCGCCGTCAGTTGGTTGGCGCCGCTTTTGGACAGTCTTCGCTCAGCCTCATCCCGCGAAAGGCCCTGCTTCAAGTCGCTTTTCAGCATCCTGGTCACTTCGACTGCCGCAAGTGTGTACCATTTTTGATTCGGCCTCGTCTCCATCTGTATCCCTCCATCACGTTCACACTTCATCTCATATGTATGCAGACGAGCCTCAAAATAACCCACCTGTCCCATCAATCCTTTTCGATGGCTGGCTGAGCTTTCGTTACGCGCAACGGGGCTGTGGCGAGAAGAATCATGTTCCCCTGCTTGGCTCCGTATTCCGCCCTGCTGGGAGGATTGACTGTCCGCTCCACAACGTTTGGCGGGGGTGCGCAAAAGCCGCTTCGCTTCGAAGTCATCCCAAGGTTGCGCCCCTTTCTCCCGCCAAACGTTGTTCCGCTGAGCTGGGCTTCACAGTCGCACCGCAGGGGAACATGATTCTTCTGCGAACATTCTGCTTCTTACTTGCTTTATAAAATAATTTAAAATGATGAAAAACAAAAAAAGATTTTTCTAATGAAATGAAAAGACTGGTGCACCCCCCTAATGCAAGAAACCCATCTGAAAATATCTTCAGATGGGCCTTTACGTTAATCCTTCACTTCTTTCCAATAACCGCGGTAGACTCCATTGGGGCTGATATTCAGTTCCCCTTTAAGAGTTAATGTTTGCATAGTTAATTCCCAGACCTTAAATTTACATTTAGGGTATGGTGTAAACTGTGATCCTATCTACAATAGAGTATATGTCCACAGTTCAAAACCAGCATGATGCACGAAATAGAAAAATTGTACAGGGTGTGAATCTTTATGAGATTTTTATTTAGGCCCAGCGTGATCATATTTTTGGTCGTCTTGATAATAGGAATTGTAAATCTAATTCCAAGTGACAATATGATGTCACTAGTTTTAGCATTGATACTCATTGCTAGTTTTATTGGTTTAATAGTTGAGTGGATAATAAAAAAAATCTCAGGGTCCCGATAATGGACCTTATGTAACAGGCGTCCCAATCTTTTAAGTTTGGGCGCTTTTCGCTGTTTTGGTCGATTATTCTCTTTCTGGCCTCCCCCCCAAAAAGTCCTTTCCTCGTTTTTCTTCATCGCTTTCACCCGCATTTGCTTGCAAAAGTCCGGCTACATGAAGAAGCATGTTTCCCTGCGTTGCGACTGTGGAGCCCTACCCAGCGGAGGGGCGATTCGCGGGAAAAAAGGAGCGCAACTTGGGATGACCTCGGAGCGATGCTGCTTTTGCGATCCCCCGCGAATCGACCCGGAGCGGACAGTAAACACTCCCTTGCGAGCGGAATACGGAGCATAGCAGGGAAACATGCTTCTTCTCACTATAGCCCCGTTTCCACTCGCCTTTCGGCAAGAAAGCTGCTAGTAAAGACGAAGAGTAACCACCGAAGCTACCATCTTCCGTCAATGAGAAAAACCCGTCTCATAAAAAAAGAGACGGGCTCAACCAGTATGCTAGGTTATGCTTTTGACCAAACCGATACAGATCAGCAAAACAGGGGGAAACCAGGTAAGCCGGGACAGCCATTTGAATCTCCCTGCCTGCCGTCCTAGTCCAATGCCGACAAACAACAATCCTCCGCTCATCACAGCAATACATGCAGCCACCGAAAGTGGCGGATAGCCCAAGAAGGTCAAGCTAATTCCTGCACCAAAGGCATCCAGCGACAGTGCCAATCCCAGCATCACGGCTTCCCAGCCCATGATATGGCCGGACCGATCCGTATCGGCATGCGAAGGGTCCTTGAGAATCTGAATGATCAGCCCAAACATCCGGAATTGGGAGACCAGCGCCGGACTGTTTTCTTCGGCAACACTGCTGTCTTTTGACTCATCTGTTGTTTTTGAACGCGCCGAGATCAGCCGCCATAGCGTAAATGAGCCCATCCCGATCAGTACGAACGCCCCAATTTGTTGGCCCCACTCCGGTGACAGCCAAAAGACAAGCGTCGAGCCCACCCACATGACTCCATACACTACGGCAAAGGAACACCCTGCCACAACGGCAAGGGATGTTAAAGGAATCCGCATATGCCTGAGACCGTAGGTCAAACCGACAGTGACGCTATCCATGCTGATCGCCAGGGACACAAGAAGAAGAGAGAGCCATCCGCTCATTTTGCCATCACCTCTTTTTCCCGTTGCCCTTTAGAATACGCTGCGTGTTTGTCCTTGGTGCCCGTATCCGACTTGACGGTTATGCGAACGTTTCTCCACGTTTTCATTGTTGGGCATCAGAAACGAACGCAAGCAAAAAAAGGGCCGAATGATTCCGCGCCCCTCTTGCCCAAAAGTGTACCGGGCAATGCACGCAGCATCACCCGATACACAGTCCAGCCAGCAGCTTTTTTATACGACGTCATACCCCTGGTCTTCAATCGCTTCTTTGATCGCTGCCTCCGTCAGGTTGTTTTCATCAAAGGTGACTTCCACGCTTTTCCCCGCAAGGTCCACTTTTCCCGCAGCGCCGATCTCCTTGAGTGCTTTCTCGATCGATTGAACGCAGTGATTGCAAGACATTCCTTCTACTTTCAGGGTTACGTTTTTCATTTGGACTCTCTCCTTTTTTCCTTACTGATTTTTTTGGTTAACCATACCGCTCGGGTTCCCGAAAAGCAACCCGGGCCTCCTTCTGTTACAATTTGACCCTTTGCAGACGCAAGGCATTCAGCACCACAGAGACGGAGCTGAAGGCCATAGCCGCCCCGGCCAGCCACGGTTCCAGAAACCCGAGGGCCGCAAACGGAATCCCCAGCGTATTGTAGGCAAAGGCCCAGAACAGGTTTTGCTTGATATTGCGGATCGTTTTGTGACTCATGACGATGGCGTCTGCGACACTCATCAGGTCACCGCGCATCAGCGTGATATCAGCTGCTTCCATGGCTACATCGGTACCGGTTCCAATGGCCATCCCGATATCGGCGGTCGCCAGAGCGGGCGCATCGTTGATTCCGTCCCCCACCATGGCTACCCGGCGGCCTTGTTTTTGCAGCTTCTTCACTTCATCTGCCTTGCCCTCCGGCAATACCTCGGCAATCACCTGGTCAATCCCCGCCAGGGGAGCGATGGCCTCGGCCGTCTGCCTGTTGTCCCCGGTCATCATCATGACGGACAGCCCCATTTCCTTCATCCGCTTGACGGCTTCGCGGGAAGTTGGCTTGATCGTGTCGGCCACCGCAACCATTACGGCCAGCTTTCCATCAACGGCCGCGAGCATGGCTGTTTTTCCTTCCCTCTCCAGTGCCGACATGGCTTCTTCGGCCTGTGTAAAAGGAATCTGATGCTCAGTTAGCAAGCGGCGAGTTCCCACAAGCACTTCCCTCCCGTTTACCACAGCGCGTATGCCGAATCCGGGAATGGCTTCAAATGAATCGGTGCTGCCGAGTGCGATCCCTTTTTCTGTGATTCCCTTCACGATGGCTTGTGCCAGCGGATGCTCGGAGTTTTTCTCGGCCGCTCCAATCAGGGTCAGCAGTTCGCTCTCTTCGGCGTCATAGCTGAAGACATCGGTCAGCTCCGGCTCTCCCTTGGTCACGGTGCCTGTTTTGTCCAGCACCACGGTATCCAAGCGGTGGGCCGTTTCCAAATGCTCTCCACCTTTGAACAGGATACCCAATTCGGCAGCCCGGCCTGATCCCGCCATAATCGAGGTGGGGGTCGCCAAACCGAGTGCGCACGGACAGGCGATCACGAGGACTGCGATCCCTTTTTCCAGGGCAGACGCGAAATCACCCGGCGCAACCAGCCAATACCAGATGATAAAGGTCAACACGGCAATCCCTACGACAACCGGGACAAATACGCCGGAAATACGGTCAGCCAAACGCTGGATCGGAGCTTTGGAGCCTTGGGCTTCCTCGACGACTCGAATAATTTGGGCAAGCGCTGTTTCCTTCCCAACCTTGGTCGCCTCAATCTGCAGAAAACCATTCTTGTTCAGCGTTGCCCCGATCACGTTGTCACCCACGGTTTTGTCGATCGGAATACTCTCTCCCGTCAGCATCGATTCATCGACTGCCGACTGACCTTCCCGCACGATTCCATCGACCGGGATTTTTTCACCTGGCTTGACGGAGACGATGTCACCCGGTCGCACCTCTTCGACGGGAATGGTCAGCTCCTTGCTTTCCCGTATGACAACGGCGGTTTTGGCCTGCAATCCCATCAGCTTGCGAATCGCCTCGGAGGAGCGTCCTTTGGCCTTGGCCTCGAAGAGCTTGCCGAGCAGGATCAAGGTGATCAAGACGGCGCTGGTCTCAAAATAGAGATCAACCATATGGGCCTGCGTACTGAGGGATTGAATCGACAGATACAGACTGTAGAAATAGGCTGCCGAGGTTCCGAGTGCGACGAGGACATCCATGTTGGCACTTTTGTTTCGCAGTGCCTTGTATGCTCCTACATAAAACTGTTTCCCCACGATGAACTGCACGGGAGTAGCCAGTGCAAGCTGGACCCAGGGGTTCATCAGCATGTCGGGCAGCCAGATGAACGAGGTAAAGGAAAAGTGGCTCACCATCGCCCAGAGAAGCGGCAGGGACAGGATCAGCGAAAAGAGAAACTTGCCCGTCTGCTGCTGGATCTCCCGGGCGCGGCGGTCTGCCGTCTCCGACTCGCTCTGGTCATCCTTTCGCACAGCCTGGTAGCCCAGTTTTTCCACCTGTCTGATCAGATCTGTCACACTGGTCTGGCTGGGTTCGTACTCCACGGAAGCCGTCTCCAAGGCGAGATTGACATGAGCCCCCGTCACGCCTGTCAGTTTGTTCAGCCCTTTTTCAATCCGCGTGGCACAGGCTGCACACGTCATCCCGGAGATGTTCAGCCCCACTTTTTCGGTAATCACCCCATACCCCAGATCCTCGATTTTCTGGTGGATTTTCTGCAGGTCTGTTTTCTCGGCGTCATAGACGACGGTTGACTTTTCGAGAGCGAGATTGACATTGGCTGATTCCACGCCCTCCAGCTTTCGCAAACCCTTTTCTATCCGCATGGCACATGCTGCACACGTCATGCCGGATATCGCGACGATCGCTTCTTTTTCTTTGCCGCTCATGTTTGATTCCTCCGAATCACATACCTATGAGGGGTATATTTTTGTTAGTCTTCCCTGAAGAGATGTTTTTTATCTGAACTCAGTATACAATACCCCCATACGGTATATCAAGCGGTTTTTTCAAAAAAATTCCCTGCTCCTATTTTAGAAGCAGGGCTTTGCCATTTTTCATGCTACTTTTTATTTTTGGGTGGCCTGGTAGGCAGCCGCAATCTGTGCAGCAACGGCTGCATTATGCTTCACCAGCGCAATATTGGTTTTCAGACTTTTGCCTTCGGTCAATTGTTTTACTTTCGCCAAAAGGAAAGGGGTCACCTTTTTACCGGCGATGCCGTTTTCCTTCGCTTCTTTCAGGGCCTGCAGGATGACCGCTTCAATCTCGTTGTGATCCAGAGCATCGGCCTCCGGCACCGGATTGGCGATCACCATGCCGCCCTTTTGTCCCAGCTTCCATTTGGTATCCATAACGGCAGCCACTTCTTCCGGCGTATCCAGACGGAAGTCAACGCCGAAGCCGCTCTCGCGGGCAAAGAAGGACGGGAAGTCACTGGTCTTGTATCCGACGACAGGTACCCCTTGGGTTTCCAGGTATTCCAGCGTACGGCCCAGATCCAGAATCGATTTGGCCCCGGCACAAATCACCGCTACACCGGTCTGCGCCAGCTCAGTCAAGTCCGCCGATACATCCCAGGTAATTTCGCCTTCGCGGTGAACGCCGCCGATGCCGCCTGTCGCGAAGACGCGGATGCCAGCCAGCTGAGCCCCGATCATCGTGCCGGAAACCGTCGTGGCGCCGATTTTTCCGCTTGCCAGGATGTACGGGAAGTCCCTGCGGCTTACTTTTTCCACAGACTGATTGGTAGCAAACTCCTCCAGCTCACTCTCCGACAAGCCGATTTTGATTTTGCCGTCCATGATCCCGATTGTCGCCGGAACCGCCCCGTTATCGCGGATGATTTGCTCTACTTCTTTCGCCATCTCGATATTTTGCGGATAAGGCATGCCGTGAGAAATAATGGTGGTCTCCAGCGCTACGACAGGGAGATTGTTCTCCAGCGCATGTCGGACTTCTTCTGTATAGGTCAGAAATTCTTTCATTGTTTATCGTTCCTCCTCGTATTTTTGCATGGTTTGTTCCAGCATCTCCGGCTTGAGCTGCGGAGATACCGAGTGTTCCGTACTCAATGTCAGAGCCGATGCGGCCATCCCGAACCGGCACGCTTGGCCCAGCGATTCCCCGTTCACGATGCCGTACAGCAGCCCCGATGCGAAGGCATCCCCGGCCCCTGTCACATCCACGACCTCGGTTGGGTAAGGGGTCAAAAGCTCCGCTTCTTCCTCCGACTGGCAGTAAACACCCTGCTCGCCCAAAGTGACAACGACACTCTTCACACCTCTGGCCCGAATACGGCGGCAGGCTTCTTCACAATCATCCTTGCTCTCAATCTTCATGCCAGACAAAATCTCTGCTTCTTCGCGATTGGGGAGAATTGTCTCTACACCCGCCAGACGCTCAGGCAGCTTTTCGGCCTTGGCCGAAGAAACCGGGTCAACAAACAGCGCTATCTTTTCCTCCCGGCAACGCTCGATGACGTAAGCCAGACAGTCGGCAGGCAGATTGGTATCCAGATAGACAGCGCGGGCTGCGGCGATATGCGACCAGCGCTCAGCCAGCATTTGCGGCGTCAGCGCGTCGTAGATATCCATGTTGGCCAGCGAAACGACCATCTCGCCGTCTCTGTCCAACAGCGCGGTGTAGGTGCCTGTACGCTGGGTAGGCAACCGCCATACCTGACTGATATCGACGCCGTGCCTGCGGGTCTCCTGCAAAATCCAGTCGCCTTCCTTGTCCTCTCCGACACAGCTGATCAACGCGACATTGCAGCTCAGACGCCCCAGATTTTCAGCGATATTGCGTCCGACTCCCCCGCAAGATTCCGAGATCGTGACCGGATTGGACGAGTGCAGCCGAACCTCTTGCTTGGCGCGTGCTTTTCGGTCCAGATTGGCCCCGCCGATGCAGACGATTCGCTCTTCATCGCGCAAAACATACGCTCTTCCCTTGATATCGCCACGCTTGGTCATTTGGGCAATATAACCGGCAACTGCCGAACGGGATATCCCCATTTTATCGGCAAGCTCCTGCTGACTGACAAAAGGGTTTTCCCGAATATAACGGAGAATCTGCTTTTCCTTATCCATCGCTCTCCTCCTTTCTCTCAGACAGAGAAGATCTGCTTATTGGACAAACGTTTCGCTTTCACAACAAAAGTTTAACATACAAACAAATGTTTAGAAAGAGGAAAATGCTTACCATCGCAAAAAAGCTGCCGAGTTCTTCTCGACAGCCCATTGTCTTTCGTTATCCGGGAATCACTCTTCGGGCAAAGAGGTAATTCTGGTACCAGTACTCTCCCTCTTTTTCATCCTTGTGAATGTTGCTGATGACAACGCCGATGCCCGGTTCGTAGGTGTGCAGGATTTTTCCGTCCCCCATGTAAATGCCGACATGCCTTACCTTGTTTAAACCGGTTTCATTGGGATAATCCTCATCGGAAAAGAACATGAGATCTCCCCGACGCATGTTCATGAAAGGAATTTCTTCCCCTTCCACTGCCTGCTCCCGGGCATTGTATCCGAGCTTAATCCCTTGTTTGGCGTAGAGGTACTGCACATAGGAGGAGCAGTCAAATGTCTTGTCATTAAACCGCTCTGCCCCGTAGACGTACGGTGTCCCCATATATTTCATACCGTCTGAAATGATCGCATCCGCCGTTTTTCTCCACCGGGGAACCGCAGCCTCGTTAATCGTCAGATGCGGCTGAGTTCCGTCTACGCGATACGGATGAACCCTCGGCTCTGGCGCAGGCTGCGCACTCTTCCGCGGACCGCAGCCGGCCATCGAGCTGAGCATAAGTACGGTCATGGTGATCCATATGACAAGCTTCCTTTTGGGCTTCATCTGACACCTCCTTCTGTCTATATTGTTTAATCAGAGGAGGTGTCCTATGCGGAGAGGGAGATCGCTAAACTTTTTCCAGCTTCCCCCGCCTTGTTTCGTCACTGGCGACGCCGAGCGAAACCTCTTTGGGCTTTTCGCGATGACGTGAGAGAGCAAAAACGGTCCCGATAATACAAAGGCAGCCGATCCATTCAAACAAGCCGAACGATACATGCAGCCAAAAGACAGCAGTAATAACGGCAGACAGCGGTTCCGCCGAAGCGAGCAGGCTGGTTTCTGTCGGCCGGATGTAATTCAAGCTATCTACGTACAAATAAAAAGGAATCAACGTCCCGAACAAAATGATAAACAGCACGGCCAATACAGAAGGAAGTGTCCAGATCATCTCCGTATAGGTCCAGGTTTGCGTGCTGAGCCCCAATACCACACCGCCGATCAGCATGGACCAGCCCAATACGACAGTAGATCCCCAGCGCCCCAGCAACAGTGTGGGGTAAACCGTGTAAAAAGCAAGCGCCAGCGCCGAGGCAAGCCCCCATGCAAGTGCGCCAGCGGAAATCGTCAGCTTGCCGGGATTTCCTCCTGTGATCAGAAAATAGGTTCCGCCAAGAGCCAGAACCAAGGCTGTTACTTGGGCCAATGAAGGCAACTTCCGCGTACGAATGATGAAATAGAGAACCAGAAAAACTGGCCCCAAATACTGAAGCAGAGTCGCTGTTGCGGCATTGCCCGCTTCAATCGCGGCAAAGAAGGTATACTGCACAGCGAGCATCCCCAGGATCGAAAAGATGAGCAGCCGTACAAAATCGCCGCCCGAGCGCAAAAGATGCCAAACATTTTGACGATGCTGGCCCAATAAAGAAAGAGCCAACAAAATCACTCCCGAAGAAAGCAGGCGAACGGCAACCAGCCAATCCGTCTGAAACTGGTAGTGCTGCATGAGTGACTGTGCCACGGTTCCCGACACTCCCCATAAGATGGAGGCCACGATTACCATGGTAAATCCTCGTATCCGTACTGAAGCAGACATGATTTTCTTTCCTCTCCACTTCTTTTTACCTGCAATATATCGCGTACTGCAACTAAACACAACCTGAAGATGCGTCCCTGCGCCAAATCGAATTACTTTGACAGGCGGGTTCATGGTCTGTATAATTATCTTTAAATTAAGATATGTTTCGTTCACACCTGAAAAAAAGGGGGTTCCACGATGTCTGATCCACAGCAACAACGAGACGATTCATTGCAGCTCATGGTTGTTTTGGCCCGCGCTTACAACTGGGTAACTGCAAATACAAACAAGGAAATTCGCGGACACGGATTGAATCCGACCGAATTTGGCGTACTGGAATTGCTGTATCACAAAGGTCCCCAACCGCTTCAGCAAATTGGCGAAAAGATCCTGATCTCCAGCGGAAATATTACGTACGTAGTGGACAAACTTGAAAAGAAGCAGTTGTTGGTCCGCAAGCCCTGTGCCGAAGATCGCCGGGTGATTTACGCAGAGCTGACGGAAAAAGGAGAGCAATTCCTGGCCGCCATCTTCCCCTCCCATCGAGAGGCAATCGAGCAGGCCGTGAGCGGTCTGAACCAGGAAGAGAAGCAGCAGGCTATTGAGCTTTTGAAGAAATTGGGGCGTTCTGCTCAAGAGCGCTTTCAGCTATAACAGCACCGAAGTACATTGGCGGTGAAAAACCTCTTGACAAACCACCTCAATCGTAATAATCTTAAAATCAAGATTTACAATTTAAATGTTAGCTACTCACATTTCGAAAGGGGATTAACCGCAACATGAGCAAAGTACTGTTTATCAAAGCAAATAACCGTCCCGCGGATCAAGCGGTCAGCGTGAAGCTTTACCAAGCATTCGTGGAAACCTATAAAGAGACTCATCCAAATGATGAGATCGTCGAGCTGGACCTGTTTGCTGAAAATCTTCCTTACTACGATAACGATAAAATCACGGCCATGTTCAAAGCCGGCAAAGGGATGGAACTGACAGCGGAAGATCAAAAACATTTCGAGCTGGTCAGCAAATACCTGAATCAGTTCATCGAAGCAGAGAAAGTGATGATCGCTTTCCCACTGTGGAACTTCACGGTACCGGCTGTCCTCCACACCTACTTTGACTACCTGTGCCAAGCTGGCAAAACATTCCGTTACACCGCTGAAGGTCCAGTCGGCCTCTTGGACAACAAAAAAGTAGCTCTGTTGAATGCTCGCGGCGGCAACTACTCCCAAGAGCCAATGGCTTCGATCGAGATGAGCGTGAAATACGTTCAAACCCTTCTCGGCTTCCTGGGTGTAAAAGACATCTCCACTGTTATCGTGGAAGGTCACAACCAAGCACCGGACAAAGCAGAAGAACTGGTGCAAGCAGGTATTGAAAAGGCTGCAAAACTGGCGGAATCCTTCTAAGGCCCGCCGGCCTTTTTTCTCAAATATCTTAAATTTAAAATACTTTAATTTTAAATACTTTTATGAGGAGTGAATATGATATGGTACATGCAGGTTTGTTGATTATTCGATTGGTGATTGGTCTTACCTTTGCCGGTCACGGTGCACAAAAGCTGTTTGGGTGGTTTGGCGGTCATGGCGTGAAGGGAACAGGCGGCTGGTTTGAATCCATCGGGATGAAGCCGGGTATCATGATGGCCCTGCTCGCCGGTCTGAGCGAATTGATCGGCGGACTGTTGTTCGCTGCCGGGGTCGGCACATGGCTGGGCGCTCTGTTGATCATCGGCACCATGATTGTTGCGACTGTCAAGGTGCATCTGGCCAATGGCTACTGGGCCACGCAAAACGGCTACGAATACAACCTGGCGATTATCGCTGTCGCTTTGGGTGTCGCTATGATCGGGCCAGGTGCTTACACGCTGCTGTAATCTCGCTGTACGTTTGACCAAAAAGGAGGAGCCCTTATGAACATCTCCCTGTATTCAAAGGATCAACAAGGAAAAGGACATTTCGGCAATGGCGAGATCGTAGAGAGCAAACCGATTGCCTTTCCTCACGAGGATACCGCCGTCAAACGGGTCGGCCCCCTCTTTTACTGGGCCTGGGCCAAGTCGCTGACCACTTTTGAAATCCCGCTGCATCCCCACTCCGGCTTTGAAATCGTCTCGTACGTGCTGGCCGGAACAGTCGGCCATCGCGACACGCTGGGCAATCTGCAGCAGGTATCGACCGGCGGCGCCCAGGTGATGCAGACCGGCTCCGGGGCTTACCATGCCGAAGAGATGAGCACAGGCACAGAGATGTTCCAAATCTGGTTTGAGCCTCACCTCTCACAGGCTGTCAAGGTTCCGCCAACATACAACCAGCACGATCATGAGGAGTTTCCGCAAGAGGTCATCGATCAGGTGCAGGTAAAGCGGATCATCGGTGCAGACGCCCCGGTCTCCCTGGTAACTGACTCGGTCATGCAGGATTTGCACATTCCGCCGTCCCATTCCTTTACCTGGACGCTTCCAGCCGGTTATTCCCTGGCGATGGTCGCCGTCTCTGGAAAAGGCGATCTGCAGCCGCTGGCGGATGAGGCTGGCACAGCAGTCATTGGCGGAGATTTTGCAGTCGTGACCACCGATCAAGACGGCGAGATTCGCTTCACAGCCGATTCGGCAGAATCCCTTCGCCTCGTCGTGATTCAGGTGCCCGCTGAGGTGGACTATCCACTGTATCGAAAATAATCCTTTTCACAGGCAAAAAACACCTGGACGCAAGATGGCAAAAAAGCCAGGCAAACAGGCTGCTCGCTAACCTAGCGAAGCGGCCTGTTTGCTTTTCCGTTGCATACTCAGGTCCCTTTCAAGAGACATTAACAAGGGTAGATTTACAATGCACGGTCTGAAGGGAGCCAACTGGTTTAGCTGGCATGTTTCCATTAAATGCAAAATTCTACCCATACGTTTTCCTCATAGGCGAACCGCTCTCCCGGACCTGCCGCAACCTCCAGTTCCTCTGCGCCGACAGCGATTGTGTAGAGCCACTCTCTGCCCTGGAACTGCACATGTTTGATCTGTCCCTCCAGAAAGCCGGCTTCGCGGCTGGGCTGGCTGTCCCTTGGATGAAGACGAATTTGTTCGGGCCGCACCGGCAAAACACCTTCTGCCTTGAAAGCAGAAAAATCCCGAGATACCCGTAAAGGGCGAGGACTCCTGCCCGCCATGATCAGCTGAAAGGTGCGGGAATCACTCCAGACCCCCGGCAAAAAATTGGCCTTCCCGACAAAGCGGGCCACAAACGGCGACTCAGGAGCAAAGTAGATGTCATCCGGCGTGCCGTCTTGCTCTATTCGCCCATCCTTCATCACCACGATACGGTCCGCCATGGCCAATGCCTCTGACTGATCATGCGTGACATAGACGATCGAGGCGCCCAGTTCCCTGTGGAGATGCTGAATTTCTTTGCGCATCTGGACGCGCAGCTCCACATCCAGGCTGCTCAGCGGCTCATCCATCAGGAGCAGAGACGGGTGAAACACGATGGCCCGAGCCAGAGCTACACGCTGTCTTTGTCCGCCTGACAACTGACTGGGGTAGCGCTGTCCCATGCCGCCCAGACCGACCATTTCCAATACTTCCTCAACGCGGGAGCGCGGGTTTTTCCTGTACGACTCGGGTACTTCACGCTGGTGCTGCAGGGGAAAAAGCACATTTTGGAAGATGGTCATATGCGGCCATAGTGCAAAGGATTGGAACACCATCCCGACTCTCCGCTCTTCGGGCGGTTTGTTCAAGGCCGCATGGGCAGCAAGCTGGCCGTTAATCCAGACTTCGCCTGAGGTTGGCTGTTCAAACCCGGCCAGCAACCGGAGCAGTGTGGTCTTGCCGCAGCCGCTCGGCCCCAGCAAGGCCACAAATTCACCGCTGCCCACCTGCAGTTCCACCTCGCGCAGAACCTTTACCTCTCCAAATTGCTTATAAAGCCCCTTTACATAGGCACTGTTCATGCTTTCATCCTCCGTTGCCAATATCGTTTCAGCAGATGGCCCGCTCCCAAAGTCAGCAGCACCGCCGCAACGATCACCGTCGAAAGAGCTGTGCTCTGAACCGTAGAACCAGCCTGCTCAAAGCTGAAGATGACCACGCCAATCGTTTCCGAACCGGACGACCACAGCAGCGAGGAGATCGTCAACTCCGTCAGGGCGGTCAAAAACACCAGAAAGACACCGGTCAGCATGCCAGGGGCGTAAAGGGGAACAAGGATTTTTCGCCAGCGTACCGGCGTTTTTCCTCCATTGATGCGCGCTGCCTCCTCAACCTCCGCTCCTACCTGCATGATCGAGGCCGAGCTGCTTCGCACCTGCAAAATCAAAAAGCGCGTCACGTACGAGAACAAAAGCAACCAAACCGTCCCGTAAATCCCCGGCTGCCATCCCGGAATCGGTTCGATCCAGGTCAGGATCATCGCGAGTGCGACCACCATGCCCGGCAGCGCATACGGCAGAGAAATGATGCCTTCCATTCCTTTGTTCAAGGAAGTGGGGCGCTGAATCCGCCAGAAGGCAAAGGCCGTCCCGACCACCAGACAGATGAGCGCAGCCATGCCCGCCAGCATCAGGCTGTTTTGAATCGCGCGGGTTGTCGCTGCATGCTGCAACAGCACAAAAGAAAAGTGCTTCCACGTCAGATTCTCCAGAGCAAACGGCAGCCCATACGCCTTGAGCAGCGCCGTCGTCGCCATGGCAAGCAGCGGCAGTACACCTGTCACAAGCAGAAACAACCAGACGCCGGCTTCCACGGCCACACGCTTTCGGCCCAATGTGTAACGAACTGACTTATCCTCCCCATACGTCTGATCTGCTCTGCTTTTGCGCAGCAAAAACCACTGCACCCCTGTTCCGGCCAGCGCGATCAAGCCGAGCAGGACAGAAAGCGCGGAGGCGGTAGAAAAAGCCGAGGGTCCAAAGCCCACCACCTGTTCGTAGATCAGCGTGCTCAGCACGGAGACGCCGGCGGGAATGCCGAGAAAAGCGGGAATTCCAAAATTATCGAGACTGGAGATAAAAGCGAGCAGCCCGCCGCTGGCGATGCCCGGCAATGCCAGCGGCAGCGTCACTTTGGACAGAACGGCGAGTCTGCCGGCTCCTGATGATCGCGCAGCCCACTCCAGCTCCTTGGGAATGCGGTACAGGACAGACAGCGTCAGCAGATAGACCAGGGGATAGTGAGTAAGCCCCATGAGCACGATAATGCCGTCCAGACCGTACACATTCCACAAAACGGTCGGCTCTCCCAGCAACTGGGATGCCCAGCGGTTCAGATAGCCCTGCGGCCCCGCGAGCTGCGTCCAGGCCAGCGTCACAATATACGATGGCAGGATAAAAGGAAGGAGTGCAAACAGATGGACCCAGCCTTTCCCCCGGATATCGGTGTACGCGCAGATCCACGCCAACGCGACGCCGATGAGGAGCGAGAGAATCGTGGAACCAAGCACGGTCCACATCGTGTCCTGGATCGTCGTCCACGTCCGCTCGCTGGACAACAGCTCCCGATAGTGATCCAGGCCAAGGCCTGTTTCCGTCTGCACGCTCAGGATGAAAAGCCGGAGGACCGGATACGCGAAGAGAAAGACGATGACCGCGTACAGGAACCAGGTCCCCAGCTTTTGCACAGCCCGTTTGCCAACAGGCAGTCTTCCTTTCCTCTCATGCGGTTTCGTCAGGAGCGGTTGCCACTCACTTGCCACCCATCATCTCTCCAAACTTTTTCTTGTCCTCTTCGCGGGCAGCTTCCAGCTGGGCGATGTCAGCGGAGAGTATCTGCAATTCTTCCACACTCTTCAAGCCTTCGGGAGCCTGCACGCCTTTTTGGATGGGGGTATAGCCTTGGCTGGCCGCCAGCTTTTGCCCTTCCTCGGAAAGAACGAAGTCGACAAAGGCTTTGGCTGCATCCGGATTCCGGGAATCTTTCAGAATACCGATAGGCTCGGTAATAACAGGAACCCCCTCTTTGGGATAAACCAAGTCAATCGGAGACCCTTCCTTTTTGGCGCGGGCGGCCATATAGTCAACAAGCATCCCGTATTGCTTTTCACCGCCTGCCACACTTTTGAGCACCGCTCCATTCCCTTTAATAACGGTCATTTTGCTTTCTTTCAGTGCCTGGAAAAACTCCCAGCCAAAGTCCGGATGACGTGTAAACACACCGACGTTGTAGGCCGCAGCCCCCGAATAGAGCGGGCTTGGCATAATCGCCTTGTCTGCCGCCGCAGGCTCCGTGAGCACTTTCCAGCTTTCCGGAGCTGACTTGGTCAGATTGGTATTGTAAGCAAGCACCGTGGCCATTACCTTCGTGCCTGTATAGGCGCCGTCTGCGTCTTTCCATTCAGCCGGAATCCCTGCTGCTTCCGGAGAAGAGTAAGAAAGCAGGAGATCCCGTTTTTTCAAACCGGCAAAGGTTGGAGCATCTGCCAGCAATAGAACATCTGCCTTCACCTGCTTGGCTTCGGCTTCAGCCAAGAGGCGGCTCACCACCTCTTCCGTGCCGGAGCGAAACAGCTCTACGCGAACCTCGGGGTATTTTTGGGTAAACGCTGTGATCAGCGCATTCGCATCCTCATCAGGCTGAGATGTATAAAACAGCAGCGTTCCCGCAGCTTTTGGGGCTTGTGACGGTTCCGCCCCGCCAGTGGCTGGCTTCGCTTGCGGCTGTGCATTTGTCTGTGTCTGTTCGCTGGTGCCTGCGGTGGGAGATGCCTGCTGGGGCTGTGTTCCGCACCCCGTCAGACTGATCAGGGATAAGGCTGTTGCCAGTGCAATCGACCATCGTTTTACCATTGTGAATACCTCCTCAGATTCATTTCGCGTTCGTTGTGTGGGGGGCGGGAAACCATTTCATCATTTTGGCCCGCATGGCTGTATTGGTCATGTTGAGCTGCAGGGGTGTCACAGTCACGTAGCCATCCTGGAGACGCTGGTAATCGCTCTCTTCTTCCGCAAAAGCGAGCTCCCCCAGATTGTCGCGCAGCCAATAGCAAAGGTAGCCCTGCGGGTCGTTCAGGCCCACGTATTGATAGCGGAGAACATCCATCGCGAGCGGAGTTACAGCCACACCGCGAGCCATTTCTTTTGAAAGATAGGGAATATTGACGTTCAGCACCGTGTCCGGGGTCAATTTGTGCTGAAACAATGTTTCAAACAGCTCATACACCAGCGGCTCGACAATGCCATAATTGAGATTTTGCTTAAAAGAGGCCAGCGATACAGCAATAGACGGAATTTGGTACATCGCGCCTTCGACTGCCGCTGATATGGTTCCGGAGTAAAAGACATCCCGTCCCAGATTGGGCCCCAGGTTGATTCCGGATACAACCACATCCGGCTTTTCTTTCAAAATGACCTCAATCGCCATCTTCACGCAGTCCGCCGGCGTTCCGTTGACCGCCCAGGCTTCGCATGCCGTATCGAAGAAATTCACTTTATTTGCTTTTAACGGGGAACGCAGGGTGATCGCGTGACTGATCGCACTGCGCTCCTGATCGGGACAAACGACATAGATTTCGCCAAAGGGCTGAAGCGCCTTGACCAGGCTGTGCACGCCCCCCGAAAAAATACCGTCATCATTTGTCACCAGGATTTTCATTGCCATATCCTCGCTCCTCGTCCTGTGTTCAACCACTCGTTCCGTTCCAAATACGAAATATTTTCACGCAGCAGCGGCAGTTCCCGGGATGTGTCCAAACCCTCGACGACCATGATCTCTGCCCGTTCTTTCATCAGGGACAAAATCGGTTCCAGATCCAGCTCGCCCTTGCCAAGCGGCAGATGAAGCTTGTCTTTGGTCGCATCACTGATGTGTACCTTATCGACGTCAAGCAAGTCAAAGTAAAACTGAATAGCTGAGAGATCAAGCGGAACATGGGCGATATCAAATGTCGCGGTCGTCGGATAAGAGAGTTCGGAACGCAATTGATTCAAAGCACTGGCTGTTGTGATCAGCTCTTTGGGCAGCGGCTCGATATGCTCGATGGACAGGATCAGCCCTTTTTGATGAGCCATGCAAGCCAGCTCATCCAAACTCTCCGCCAGCAGTGAGAGATGATGTTCCCGCCAGGCGTTTGTCAACGTCAGCTTGCCCGGATGAACCGTCACACTGTAGGCTCCAATCGCCTCCGCCAGTTCGATGGACCGCTTGATCTCCCGAACAGACTGCTCGCGGATGCCGCGATTCAGTGCACATAGATTCAAATCCCAGCTTGCGGCATGCAAAGAGAGTTGCATCCCGTTTTTCCGGGCGGCGCTCCGAATCTTTTCCGCGCTGCTTTGGTGATACCAGACGTGCTCTGCCCACACCTCCACCCCGGAAAATCCATGATGTGCGGCGACTTCAATCGCCAGCTCAACCGGATAGACCCACATCAATGTTGATGAAACATACAGCATGTCCACCATTCCTTTACTTCAGGAGGCATGCCGACGCTTCCCGGCAGCTGGGGATTGCGTGACCCATGTCCGTGAAAATCGCTGCCCCCTGATCGTATCAAGTTGTGTTTTTTTGCCTCCCGTTCCCATTTGACCGTCTGGGCTGGCGTATGCTTCGAGTAGTACACCTCGATGCCATCCAAACCGTAGGAGAGAAGCGCGGAGAGATTGACTTCAAACGAATAGATGCCCGGATGGGCCAAAATCGCGATTCCGCCGATTTCATGCGTAGCCTCGATCGCTTCCCGCGCAGAAAAGGAAGGGCGCGGCATATAGGCCGCTTGACCTTTGCGCAGATATTGTTCAAAAATCGCTTGCGGGGAGCGTCCGTACCCGTGGTCTGCCAGTTCTTCGGCGATATGGGTGCGAACGACGACGCCCCCTTGTGCTCTGGCCACACAGGCCTCAAAGGAAATCGGCATGCCCAGCGCTCTGCATCTTTCTACGATCTCAGCCGCCCACTCCAGACGCTCTCTTTTCCGCCGATCGAGCAAATAATGAAGGCCCGGCGCCTGCAGGTCAAAGCCGTAGCCGAGAATATGCAGCTCTCCGTCCGGCCCGTCCGTATTCCATTCCACCCCGGAAATCAGGCTCACCCCCTGGCGTTTGGCCTCTTCCCTCGCCGCCAGATACCCGTCAACGGTGTCGTGATCCGTGATGGCTGCATAACGAATCCCCCGGTGATTCAGTTCTGCTATCAGTTCCTCGGGCTGCATGCATCCGTCGGAGGCGGATGTATGCATGTGCAAATCCATATGCTTTCTCCTCCTGCTGTCCATCAGATTTTCAGTGATTGGAAACACTTGAGACTCATTGTATGGGTCCAACGTTAACCCCGTATAAAGGGAGAACCAAGATTTGAATCGAGTAGGAGGGGGTGGCTAACCCCCGTCCTCTCACACCACCGTACGTACCGTTCGGTATACGGCGGTTCACCAAGCTTGACGAATGTCAAAATATCGCTGTGTTAAGCTTTTGAGCCCTTGTTGTTGCCAGTAGGCAATGCCGAGGGCTTTGTGTATATGCGGAGTCTTTGTAGTACGCCATGCCCCCTTGCGGGTGTTTGCAATTTCAATTGCTTTTGTGTGAGATATACCAAGAGAACGGAGTTCTCGATATCTGGTTCTCACTCGTTTCCACTGCGTCCACAAGCAAAGACGGAGCCTACGCCTTGTCCATTCCTCAATGGATTGTAAGATTCCCTTTGCGTCTGCAAGGGCAAAATATCCAATCCAACCCATGAGATACTGGTTTAACCTTTCAACCCGTTCCTCAAGCGAGATACTCCACACTGGATTCGTGATCGTGCGGATTTTCTCTTTTAACTTGAGAAGGGATTTTGGGTGGATACGAACCGTTGTCTGTTTAACGAAAGTAAAACTAAAGCCAAGGAATTTACGTTTCCACGGCCGGTCCACCGCACTTTTCTCCTCATTTACTTTTAGCCTAAGCACCTTTTCCAAGTAATCTTTCATGCTCTTCTTAACCCGTTCTCCTGCTCGTCTTGTTTTCACGTAGACGTTGCAATCGTCCGCATAGCGGCAAAAGCGATGTCCCCTCTTTTCTAATTCCTTATCCAGATCATCAAGCAAGATATTTGCTAATAGTGGGCTTAGCGGTCCACCTTGCGGTGTCCCCTCACTTGAGGTAGTACAGATTCCTTTTATCATGACACCTGCGTTTAGATAGGATCGAATCAGCTTTAGAAGGCGCTTGTCTTGGATTTTACGAGCCACGCGGCTCATCAGGATATCATGGTTGACACGATCAAAGAATTTCTCTAGATCGATGTCCACCACGAATCTGTATCCTTCCCTGATATACGCTTGCGCTTTCCTTACTGCCATGTGGGCGCTACGTTTCGGGCGAAATCCGTAACTGGACTCCGAGAAGGTGGGATCGAAGATCGGTGTTAATACTTGGAGGATGGCTTGCTGGATGAAGCGGTCCACCACGGTGGGAATGCCTAATAACCTTACGCCTCCGTCAGGTTTCGGGATTTCGACTCTGCGGACAGGTGAAGGTCGATAGGTTCCTCTTTCCAATTCCTCACGGATAGTTTGCCAGTGTTCGTGTAGATAGTCGCGTAGTTGTTCGGTTGAAACACCATCGACTCCACCAACACCTTTGTTTGCTTCTACTCGTTGAAGTGCCATCCGTAAGTTTTCCCGTGATAAAACTTTCTCCAGCAAGTCCATAACGATATTCCTTCCTTCGCACATGCGGGTTCCGTGTTTGCTGAACGATACTCAGCCCTCTTTTGTACCCTCGGGGCTTCACCCCTGCTCTTCAAAAGTAGTTCCTTTCTGGAATTCTGCTTCGACGTATCGTAACAAAAGACATGGATCGCGTGCTGACTTGATGTTCAGCCCTTCCCCATTCAAGCGTCCTCTACTCGGGTACTATGGCCTCTGCTGACTTCTGCATGTTCAGCGCCTCCTTACGGAGGCGGTTACCAACAGTTGAAGGCGTTCCATGCAGACCTCCCCAGGTAAGAACGATAACTTTCATCCCATGTACCTGCCCAAGTTTACTGCTGTATCCCTTGGCTGTATGGGGCTTTGTCTTGTTTAGCAGACTCGCCCGAATACAACAGCCTCAAATTGGGTTCGTGTACCTCAGGTCGGGATTTTGCCGCTGGCTTCCTTCAGATTCGACCTCACGGTCGACACCCTTGCCTTGAGCTAACGGTTGGGACAGCCACCCCCCGTTCGGGACTTCCACCCTATAGCTATCGCCCATGCTGGGCGCACTAAAAGAAAAAAGCCGCAACCAGGCGGCTTTTGAACTTTGCAGAATGCTTTTATCTAGTTTTTGTAAAGGATTTACACAATCTTCATACAGATTTGGCAGGAAGATCGTTTTCCATATGGCGGGCAGGCATATTGAGGTGAAAACCTATCTTCGGTGATGGACCAGTTCATTGGCCAAACGGATATCTTCTGGACGCACCAAAATATGATAGGTGGTGGCAAATCCGTATCCGCCGCCCTCTCCCCCGCCGCCACTAACCGACTCCGTTTGAAAAGGCACGTTGGATGCCGATAGTGCGCCGACGATCTCCGAGTAGCGTTGAACATCTTGCGTGGAAAAAATCACTTCCCACTTCTCCCTCCCGAATATGTTGAGGAAACCCATTTTGTCCACCATTACCTTCCTATTTTTTGAATCTCGCTGATCAACTTTTCCGGCAAGATGGTTGCTGCCTTTACATATTTCATTTCTGCCCGCCCCTTATTTATTTTGGTAAAAGAAATCAGGAGCAAAGCCAAACTATCAGAAATGATATATGCTTACGCCGGTGATCATTGTTAAATGCTCTCCCTTTACATGGACGGGTTCACTGTTCAGTAGTTGCTTTTGCCCAGCACGGGAAGAGGATCGACATCATGGCGGCAAGCTTCACTCCATTTGAAACTTGTATCCCTTTCCTACAATATTCACAATGATATCGACCCCCGCCGCTTTCTTTAGCTTGCGTCTTACATTGCTCAAATGCACGCGAATTGCGTTAGTGAAAGGATTTACCTGTTCCCCCCAGATATGTTCCAGCATATCTTCCAGCGAGACAATTTCGGGATGGCGATAAGACATATACTGCAAAACATCAAATTCCTTCGAGGTTAGTTCAATCTCTTGACCGTCGTAGGTGACTCGATGAGCGCCTGGATCAATTTCCAATGGGCCGATACGGATGACGGGACTCATTTTATTGAAGCTCCTTCTCAGTACCGCATACATGCGCGAGAGCAGTTCACGAAAATCAAATGGCTTGACCACGTAATCATCTGCGCCGATATCCAGGCCATTGATTCGATCCGACACTTTATCATTGGCCGTTAGCATGATGACTGCTGAATTAACCTGATGTGCCCTGATGCTTTTGCATACCTCCAGTCCTGTTTTGCCGGGAAGATTGATGTCCAGGATGATCAGATCGTATTCGTTGACCAGTGCTTTCTCCTCTCCGTCGATCCCATCATAAGAGACATCGACGGCGAATTTTTGCTTTCTAAGCCCGAGAGCCAAAAGATCATTCAGTTCTTTCTCGTCTTCGATCACCAGAACGCGCATGTAATCTCCCCTCCTTTCATTCCACTTTTAAGGGAAGCAGTCGCCCGTTCTGAATCGTCCATATTTCATCGCAGCTTGCAGCTACCTCCTTGGAGTGAGTCACAATGATCACGCATTTCTTTTCCTCGTGGGCTATTTTTTTCAACAGGTCGATAATCATCTCTTGATTTGCTTCATCCAAATTCCCCGTAGGTTCATCGGCCAGTACCAGATCAGACTGGGATACCAAGGCTCTGGCAATCGCAACACGCTGCTGCTCTCCGCCGCTTAGATGAACGGAGCGTTTATGTGCCTTCTGCCTATTGATCCCTACTTGCTCCAAGATCTCGACAGATTTCTTGTTCATATCTCCTGGATATCCATTAACGGTAAGCCCTAACTGTACGTTCTCAATCGCAGTGTAATGGGCAATCAGATTATAGTGCTGGAAAATAATGCTGATCTTGCTGCTGCGGTATTCGTCGCGATCGATCTCGCGCAGATTCTTCTCTTTAAAATAGATGGCGCCCTCTGTCGGGTGATCCAATCCGGCAAGCAATGACAGCAAGGTCGTCTTCCCGGATCCCGATTGTCCGACGATCGCATAGGTCTTTCCTTGGACGAATTCGCCGGTTGCTTCTTGAATGACGCAGGATGCACCTGTTGATTGCGCGTACCTGTATTTCACATGATCCAAAGTGATAACTTTATCCATTGCGGGTCCCCTCCTATTTGTCGCTCGCCAGGATTTTGATCGGCTCGTAACGCACAATCATATAACTTGCGGTAACGGTTCCGGCAGTGGTAATGAGCAAGCCCATGAACACAATGAGCAGATAAGTACTGGCATCCAGTGACGAATCGACTGCCTGGAGCCCTTGAGCACTCCAATCAAAGCCCTGCATCGACGCCTGCAGCTGGTCATTGGCGGCAATCTCATGCTTCGTGAGCTGCCCATTCACCATTCCCGCGGCAGCATGCCCGACGCCCAAGCCAATCGCCAGCGCCAGTACGGTAATCACCAGCGATTCTGCGATTAGCTGACACACGATCGTTGGTTTCCTGAATCCTAATGAGCGTAAGACCCCGATCTCTTTCTTCCGCTCACGGGCCGCAACCGCCATGATCAAAATCATTATCGCCGCTCCTGCAATCAAAACCGATTTGATGGTCAGTTCGGCGAATGATTTCATGTTTTCAAGCGGCGCTAACAGGGGTTTGAGCATGATGTCATTCGAGACAAAGTAGTAATGGTCTGTGCCCAGTTTTTCTTCTCCTTGTTTGATGAAACGATCAATATAGTTGGCGTCCTTCAGATAAAAGGTGGCGTAAGCAATCGTCAAATCCTTTTGGCCGCTTTCTTCTTTTGCACTCTTCAAAAAGCCGTAGGGCGCATAGAGCATGGCGAGAGGGTTTTGCGATGTTTCGGCATTTTGCCTGAAGATCCCCACCACCTTCACTTCCTTGACGGCGTCTATACTAATCAAATGGACCTTAAAAGTATCGCCTACCTTCAGCTTGGCGTGTTTTGCCATATTCTCGTCGATGACGACGACGGGCGAGCCTTTTTTCATCTCTTCCTCGTTATAGAAACGGCCATCAACCACCTTCCAATTTCCGTTGGCGAAGTTTTCGATCCGGTCTGGTTTTTGGCTGGTTAATATACTGCCGTTGACCGGAAGCTCCTTCCCGTACATGTTGACAGTAGCAAAAACAAAATCCTCCAGTCCGGGCAGATCAATCGAGACAGAATCCCCCATGAAAAAGTCGTAATCTCTTACATCCTCCGTGAGGACACTTTTCGCTATCTCATCCGTCAGCTTATTTTTTTCATAACTGGAATCGGGATAAAGTTGGACTTGATTCCCTGCTTCATTGCGAATTTTCCTGATGCTCTGTTCCGCTCCCTCTTTCACGGTAAAACCGATCACCGAGAGAATGACCACGATCGATAGCACCGCAATCATTAAAGCGCTGCGGCCGTAAAATCTAAGCAGGTTTTTCATCGACCTCGAGACCAAATTCACGTTTATCACACCCTTTTATTTTTCGCTCGCAAGAATTTTGATCGGTTCATAACGCACAATCATAGAACAGGATGTAAGTGTTCCCACGCTTGTGATCAGCAAAGCCATCCATACGACCAGCAGGTAGGTGGTGATTCCGAGCGACGGGTAGACTGCTTCAATGACTTGTCCGTTGAGGTCGAAGCCTTGCATCGAATGCTGCATCTGTTCATTCACTTTCATCCCCTGGTTCAATAGCTGCTGGCTTGCGGTATCAGAAGCAACCCTCCCGACAGCCAAACCGATTGCAAGCGCCATCAACGCAACTGCCAGTGCTTCTGTCACAAACTGGAGCATCACGGTCGATTTCTTGAATCCCAAAGAACGCAAGATCCCAATCTCTTTTTTCCGTTCACGCGTAATTATGGCCATGAGCAACATCATCACAGCCGCCCCGGCAATCAGAACCGCTTTAATGGCAAGATCAGCAAACGAACGCATATTCTCGAAAGGAGCCAAAAGGCGTTTTAACATTACATCATTTGCCGTAAATTGAAATTTGGGGCCTGCTTTTTCTTTGCCTTGTTCGATAAAGCGATCGACAAACGAGGCATCTTTCAGATAGAAAGTGGCACTGCCAATCGTGATTTGCTTGATTCCGCTTTCTGTTAATACGTTCTTCAAAAAACGGTAAGGCGTGTACATATTGGTCAAAAGATTAAGATTTACCTTTTCCGCATTTTTTCGATAAATGCCGGTCACGGTCACTTCTTTTGTCGCATCCGCATCATAAAAATAGATGCCGAAGCGATCCCCTACTTTTAGCTGAAAGTGGTTCGCCATTTCTTCATCAATCACCACTACGGGGGCACCGCTTTTCTGCTCTGCTTCATTGTAGAAGCGGCCATCAATCACTTCCCACTTCCCGTTGGCAAAATTCTCGATACGTTCCGGCAGCAGATTGGGATTCAGGCTGGCATTTACATGGATCTCTTTGCCCTTGTAGTTAATGGGGGCGGAAGAGAATTGGTCCATATTCGGCAAATTCACAATCACCGATTCCCCTGCCGAGATGTCATACGCCTCTACATCCTCTGTGAGAATGCTTTTGACCAATTCATCTGTAAGCTTTTGAGAATCCCTGTTGCCTGTAAATGCCTTTAGCGAGAGCGTCACCGAATTCCCCGCATTGGTACGAGCTTTGGCGATGGTTTGTTCCGCCCCCTCTCTGACGGTAAAACCGACCATCGAAAGGACGATGATCACCGATAAGACAGCGACCATCAAAGCGGTGCGCCCATATAACCTGAAAAGGTTTTTCATTGATCTTGACAGTTGATTCAAATGGATCCCTCCCGAAAGATCAGCTCTGCTTTCTTTCAGGGGTCATTATATAAAACCGGCTATAAAGAGAATATAAAGAACCGGTTACGCCGTCGCTTTAGGAAAAGAGAGGTAGAAGGTGGTTCCTTGCAGCTCATTGCTTTCCACCCACACGTCTCCGCCCGATAACCGCACGACATGATCTACAAAGGCAAGTCCAACTCCTTTTCCGCGTTCCCCTTTATCGGTGGTATAGTATGGTTTCCAGATATTTTGCCACTCCCTTTTGGGGATACCGGTCCCTTCATCTTGTACGGTGAGGATAACGGCGCCTGCCCGCTCCCTGAGGTGGACGACAATCCGCTTCTTTGCCCCTGCATACTTGCGAGCGTTATCGAGCAGATTGCTGATGGCCCGGTACAGCCATACTTCATTCGATTCAACCGCAAACTCCCCATCTTCCAGCAAAAAATCAATGCTGGCTCCGATCGATTGGTATTCATCCACAGCGGAGGCGACTACCAGGGCAAGATCAACAAGTCCGTTGTTCCCGGCAATACGGTCCGCGGACAAAGTTAGCAAGTTGTCCACTGTCTGGACTAATTTGGCGCTATACTCCTTTACTTCGGCCAGCGCCCTTTTGGGATCATCTTCTCCGATTACCTCGATCTTGGCGTTGATGACGGCAAGCGAGTTGCGCAATTCATGGGAAGCATAAGCGTTAAACTCCTCGCGATTTTTAATGAGCTGCTGCTTGTTTTGGATCGCTTTTTCGTATTGGTCGATGAACGACTTAAGTTCGACATACGCTGTGACAGGCTGCTTTTTCGTCTCCTGCTCGCCCCTTTCTGTGATATCCGTTATCGTCTGGATGACAGGTCTGAGGATATATCTGGACAAGTACAGGTTCAGGGCAAAAGATCCAACCGACATGACGAGAATGATAATGACGCCCTGAGTGATAAGTCTGATCTGCACCTCTGATTTCACTTGGGGATTGAGATTGAGAGCTGAGGAATGTCCACTTCCTGGAATTAAATTGGCACCTGGCAAGCCTGAGTTCGTATCTGCAGATTGAGTGGAAATGACGGGAAGGATCGGGTTTCGTTCAATACTAGCATTAAGGGAAAAGTAGATAGACAGGAAGAGAACCACTCCAAATAGAAACAAAAAGATGCTATTAATAAGGGCCGTTCGCAGCACTATTGATTTTGACTTCATTCGGTTGTCTCCTCTCTGGTATAGATGGTAAAGCGAGCGGGGAATCCCGTGATGACCAGTATACCATCCTTTTTCTCCCCCTAATTGGGAACGTAAGGGTATTAGCAGCTGAAGATGAATGGCGGAAGACCAAAAAACAATCGCTGCGGCAGTTCCTATCCCATCGCGACTTCCAAAATAGAAAGCGTGGGAAGATAGCGACGGTAGCGTATAATAATCGCGTAGAGTTCATCTCATAATGAGAGGATTGCTTTACACATTCCCCTTCTGTTTTGGAGCATACACATAGAAGCCTTCTCCTTTTTCAGAATAGGCTTTTCGAAGTAACGGCTGAACTTGTTTTTAAAAAAACTGGCTTCCTCCCATTAACGGGAGGAAGCCAGTTCCTTTATGAGCATGCTGCCTTCCTGTGCATAGCGGGTATGCCAGGAGAAAGCCTTTTCCAGTACGTGGGGCGTGTGTCCGCCGCGGGTCAGTGCCTCCTCGAAATATTCGCGAAGCTGGTCCCGATACAGCGGATGGGCACATTTTTCGATGATCAGGCGGGCTCTCTCACGCGGAGCCAGTCCGCGCAGATCAGCCAGTCCCTGCTCTGTCACAATGATGTCTACATCATGCTCCGTATGGTCCACATGGGAGACAAACGGAACGACGCTGGAGATATTTCCGTTTTTGGCGATCGATTTGGTGACGAAGATCGCCAGACGGGCGTTGCGGGCAAAGTCGCCCGATCCGCCGATGCCGTTCATCATCCGCGTGCCCAGGACATTGGTAGAGTTGACGTTGCCGTAGATATCTACCTCCAGGGCCGTATTGATGGCGATCAGACCGAGTCGGCGAATCAGCTCCGGATGGTTGGTGATCTCCTGGGAACGCAGCAGCAGCTTATCCCGATAGAGATGCATATTTTCCATCACATGCTTCATGGTTTCCGCTGTCAGCGTGATCGAGCAACCGGAGGCAAACGCTATTTTTCCCGCGTCGATCAGTGCAAATACGGCATCCTGAAGCACTTCCGAAAACACGGTCAAGTCAGAAAACTCTGATTGGAGAAAACCGTTAAATACGGCGTTGGCGACGGAGCCGATGCCCGATTGGAGCGGAGCCAGATTCGGCGGCAGATGCCCCTTTTCCACCTCATGGCGCAAAAACTGAATCAGATGCTGCGCGATGACAGCCGTTTCCTCATCCGGCTCCACAATCGTCGAAGGGGAATCAAGCTGATTGGTGATCACGATTCCCTTTACTTTTGCCGGGTCGATGGGAATCCCGATTTGACCGATCCTCTGATCGACAGCGGTGAGCGGAATCGGCTCTCGCTCCCCCTGCAAACCAGGAGTATACACATCATGCAAGCCTTCCAATGCCATCGGCTGTGCCATATTTAGCTCAATAATGACCTGCTTCGCATGCTCGACAAAAACATTGGAGTTGCCTACAGAAGTCGTCGGGATAATGAAGCCGTCCTCTGTCACTGCAATCGCTTCCACGATCGCAAAATCGATGTCTCCCAGCACTCCGGAACGAACCCACTCGGCGGTGTGCGACAGATGCTGATCGATAAACATAATCTCGCCGCTGTTGATTTTTTTGCGCATCACGGGGTCAGCTTGAAAGGGAAGCCGTTTGCGAACGATGCCCGCCTCGGCCATGATGGCGTCCACTTCAGATCCCAGCGATGCTCCTGTATATACGTTGACAGACAGCTTTGTTCCTTCACGCTTCACCCTCTCTGCGAGGGCGATCGGAACTGCCTTGGCGTCCCCGGCTCGAGTAAATCCACTTAATCCAAGTGTCATTCCATCCTCGATCCAGCTCGCCGCTTCCTCTGCTTGAACCACTTTATCATGAAGGCGTTTATCACGTAAGCGCTCCCATACCATTTGTGACCCACCTGCCATTAATGTTCTTGTTTTTCTAAACAGTATCACACACAAACTGAGCGGTCACTCAATCTGGAGTGAACCAGGAAATTTGGCGTTGAAGCAGAAAATTTAAAGGTAAATCATCCATAGAGAAATACTCCGAAGAAATGCCTTCTGACTCCCCGTAATACCTTTTGGATTGCTACGCGAAAATATTCGTCAGTCTGTGTGTTTTCTGCTTCACTTACATTGTATCGGAAAAGGAATGGGCTGCTTGTGATAAAAATCACAATATTGAATTTGGGTGACTTGTTTTGGTAACCGAAAGCATTTTTCTGTTTGACCCAAACTCAATATGGATCTGTTCTTCGTTTACCCGAACGATTTGAACCCGTTCCGAAAACTCTATGTCTTACTGCCTTTCCAACAACCAGCTTGATTGCCCTCCACAACTCCACTCCTGTAATCCTCCAAGGATGGAATAATCCTATCGATTAGGTCAGTCGCTTTTTCTTTGAATGGATCCGTCTAAAACATCACTCCCATCAGACAAACATTTAGTAAATAATGGATAAAACGGTTGACGAAGTAACCCCCCCAAACTAAAATACAATTCAAGGAAGAAAATAGGCAATTCATCGTATTTATGGATAAATTTAACATTTCGGTTTGCCCCGCAATTTCACTTTAGTGAGTTCTCAAATACACTCCCATGAATTTGACCATGGGAGTGTATTGTTTACTAATTGAGGATGGGGAGGGAGATTATGAAGAGCAAACGTTACCTGATTCTTTTCGTATTCATCGCGGTTGCAATAGGAGTTTTATTTTCAACAGGAATAATAGGAGGTTCCTCTCAAGTGAATCAATCAGCAAAAGAAAATGACGTAATTCATGTGGTTACGACAATGAAAGATACCGTAAAAATAGGATTATCCAAGAATGAAATTAAGAAGATTTATGGAAATGACTATATCCTGGTCAATCATAATGGTGATTTAGAGAACGAGGAAGATGAGTATTGGATGTATCGCCTACTCTCTGATCCAGAATATAAATCGAATGTTCCTGATCATGTAATCGATCGAGAAGGTTTTCGTAGTGGGAAAATCGGTGTTCAATTATTTATTGGTTGGAAAAATGAACGAATCTCCTTATACACCATCCAATATTTAGGCAAAGACAACAATTTGTATATGTACGGAAACGTTAATGGAGAGATTTCGGAGGACATTGTTGATTAACTAGTCCTCCTCACAAATCTCGAAAGGAGTAAGAACATGTTCAAGATACAATACCTCCCCAACATTCCCATAAGCGAATGGAGTCAAATGAGTTTAGAAGATTTTGAGGGAGAAGAATACGGAAATGTGATCTACGGGCAGTTGGAGATCAATGTAAACGGGCAAACGTATGGTTTTTATGATCCAGATGCGCCTACTCCAATCGCTGATTTTTTCGAGGAATGCATTGATGCTTGGCTCGGTTACTTAAATGATGTTGTGCTTCTATTATCTAATCACGACTATACTGCTCTCCATACGATTGATGATGTGTTTGTATGGTTTGAATTTCAGAAAACCCGAGATGAAAATCTGCTCGTGAGTTTGGCTTATGTGGAAAATACGAATGTAGGAATGGTTGAAGAAGGAGAGAATTATGCAATACTGACATCCATACTAACCGAACCGATAGATTGTGTCTCGAAATACCTTTGGAGGGAAGAGATCAAACTGCAGGAGTTTGTCGATGAAGTTCAGAACAAAACAAAGGAGTTTATTGCATTTTTTGAAAAAACCAATCCGGCCTTACTGAAAAGCCAGTGCCTGAAAGTACTGCGAAGCTATATCAGGAGCTCGTAAAAAAGAAAATACGTCACCATCCCCCCCTTTTCCAATCAAACCAAAAAAACAAGCCACTTTCCAGCAGCTTGTCTTCAAAAACCCAAAATTTGACGAAATGAACTGGCATACGACTGGCTTACCGGCACCCGCGTCCGATGCTTGTCTTTCATCTCCAGCAAAAACGTCGAATGAAAGTGCGGATGAATAAAGCCGATCGCTTCGACATTCACCATATACGATCGGTGACAGCGCAAAAAGCTGGCAGGTGACAGAAGCTGCTCCAGCTCGGTCAAGCTGTACCGATTCACATACGAATCAGCAGCGGTATGCAGCCAGGTTTTGCCGTCCTGGGAACGGATAAAGGTGATATCCGCCAAGCGAAGCGGCACCCAGCCGTTTTCTCCTTTGCCAATCAGCACTTTAGGCTCCGGCATCAAAGCCGTGAAGGGCATCATGTCCTTGGGGTAAATCGCTGTAATGCACCCGACCACCTGACCGTCGCGAACAAGCGGCTTGGAAATGCCGTAATAGGGGACACCAAAAACGTCACCCTCCACGTACTCGGCTATTTTTTCTCTGACCGCCAGCGCTTTGTCTGTTGCTGATCCTTCTCGCACCTGGTCTCCGGGTTTAATTTTCAGATCAATTACGGGACTCGGCTGGTAGTAAATGTAGCGACGCTCGTAGGAGATCGCCACGGATACATCAGCCGGTATGACCTCGCCGACCATTTGCAGTACTTCGGGCACTAATGTCGTTTCCATTTTTCATCCCTCTGCATCCCATTTGTTGTTACTTCTATTAAACCATATTTTGAGCGGCTGCGATAAACCAAAAAAAACTGGCATTGCCCAAGGACAATGCCAGCATCTGTTTCACTGATAACCTTGGCTCCATCAGGAAGTTTTGCGTTTCTCCTTGGGAGCATTGTATTCCTTTTCCCAGAAATCGGCGTTCTCGATCCCCAGCTTCACGGGATCAAACACGGGATCTTTCCCTGCCTTTTTCTGCTCCTCGTAATCTTTCAGGACCTTCAGCGCCGGTTTCGTGAGCAACAAAATGGCGATAATATTCAGCCATGCCATGCTGCCTACACCGATGTCACCCAATGTCCACGCCAGGTCGGCCGACTTCACGCTTCCAAAGATTACCATACCCATGATGACAAGTTTCAGCAGATGCTCGGACCAGACACGTCTCACCTTGCTGTTAAGATAAGTGAGGTTGGTCTCGGCCATGTAGTAGTAGGCCATGATCGTTGTAAACGCGAAGAACAGCAGGGCAATCGCCACAAACGGCGCTCCAAAGCCTGGCAGGACAGACTCAACCGCATGCTGCGTGTAACCGGGACCCGGCCCCATGTCACCCAGGTTGTTTACAATGGGTGGGACACCATCCGGCGTTACGTTGTACTTGCCGGTAATCAGGATCATAAAGGCAGTTGCCGAACAGACGAACAAGGTATCTACATACACGGAAAACGCTTGAACAATCCCCTGCTTGGCCGGGTGAGAAACTTCGGCTGCGGCTGCCGCATGAGGAGCCGTACCTTGACCGGCCTCATTTGAATAGATTCCGCGCTTGACCCCCCACATGATGGCCGCACCGAGAATTCCGCCAAATGCCGCCTCTGTACCAAACGCACTTTTGAAGATCAACGCAATCATATTGGGCAATTCCGAAATATTAAGAAGGACAATGATGAGAGCGACTAAAATATAACCCAAAGCCATAAACGGAACCACTACCTGCGCCACGTTGGCAATACGTTTGACACCGCCATAAATGATAAAGCCCAAAACAGCAGCGAGGAAAATACCGGTTATCCATGGACTGATCCCAAATGCATTTTCAACGCCGGATGCGATACTGTTCGCCTGAACGCCTGGCAACAGCATGCCTGTAGCAATGACCGTAACAACTGCGAATAATACAGCGTACCACTTCAGTTTCAACCCTTTTTCAATATAGAATGAAGGACCCCCGCGGAATTGGCCTTGCTGCTTCGTTTTGTACACCTGCCCCAGTGCGGCCTCTACATAACCGGATGCTGATCCCAGGAAAGCCATCACCCACATCCAGAAAATCGCGCCAGGACCCCCGTAGGCAATTGCCGTGGCGACACCCGCGATATTCCCGGTACCGACGCGTCCAGAGAGGGCCATGGATAAAGCCTGAAAGGAAGAAACGCCCGCTTCAGAGCTTTTTCCTTCGAACATCAGCTTGATCATGTCTTTGACGTGTCTGATCTGCATGAAACGCGTAGCCAGTGAATAAAACAAACCTGCTCCCAGACAGAGGTAAATCAATGCCTGACTCCAGATGATGTCATTTAGCCAGTTTACAAATGCCTCCAAAAAATAACCCCCTCTTTATAAAGTAAATATGATCTTGGTTAATTATAAAATATTGAATATATTCGCACAACATAAAACGTTTACATTTCACATAAAAAAGGGAATTTTCAACCGATTGAACCAGGCAAAAAGCGCGTCATGACTAGCCTGAGCCGCTCTGAAAATCCGTGAATTTTTTTTAGAAAAAAGAAGAGCAGTTGACATTTTTGCCTTTTTTTCACTCTGCCAACAGCCTGATCTCCATAAAAAAAATCATCTGCTTGCCGGCTTGGATGCTTTGTCTTTCAACAACACACCGTATCGTCGGTGGCGAAAACAGCACGTGAACGAGTGCGTGCCACCTGAGGCCCTGCGTACTATAATAAGAGTATCTGCCATGATCAAGGGGGGAGCATGCTTGGGCAACAGTCTGACTTTTATCGAACAAATCACTCCAGATTTTCTGGCTGAACTCTATGCGCTTTCTACTGAAAAAGCAGTCTCCGCCGGGTCCGTTCTCTACATGGATGGGGACCGAGCCGATTATTTGTACCTGATCTCTTCCGGGCAAGTGAAGCTGACCAAAACCACGGTCGACGGAAAAGAGCTCACGCTGCAGGTCTTTGGAGCAGGTGAGCTTGTGGGATTGGCCGGTTTGTTCGAGGCCAATCTGACCTACGATGCCAGTGCCGAAATGCTGGAGGGGGGAGCAGTCCGGCCAATCCCCCTTGCCGGTCTGGAGCAGCTCCTCAGTAGCCATGGAGAATATAGTGTGCCCTTCATGCGCTGGATGGGGATGATGAACCGCCGGATGCAATCGAAATTCCGCGATCTGCTGCTCAATGGCAAGGTGGGCGCCCTGTATTCCACGCTGATCCGGATGTGCAACACCTACGGAGAGGAACGGCCGGATGGCATCTATATTCAATTATCCCTGACCAACCGCGACCTGGCCCAATTTATCGGGCTGACCCGTGAGAGTGTAAACCGGATGCTGGCCGACTTGAAGCGACAGCAGGTGATCGATCTGCTGCCGCATGGGCATATTCTGATCAAAGACCTTCGCTATCTCAAGGAAACGATCTGCTGCGATGACTGTCCGCCCGAGATCTGTCGGCTTTAGCAGCCAAAAGACACCCTGTCTGTTTTTTTCAGCGGGGTGTCTGTCTGTCAATCATCACAGGTGCAGTTTTTGCGACTTTCGTTATCGGGCTTGAGCGATCAGGCCATAGTTTCCGTCATTTCGTTTATAAACCACGTTAACCTGGAGATTTTCCTGGTTGGTAAAGACAAAGAAGCTGTGTCCCAATAGCTCCATCTGCATCACTGCCTCTTCCACATCCATTGGCTTGAATTCAAACTCTTTCATGCGGACTACGCGCTCACTCTCTTCAGCGTCAGCCGCGCTGTTGAAGTGCTGATCATATCCCGTCTTGCCGCGTTGTTCCGCCCTGTTTTTGTATTTCCGGATTTGCCGGTTCAATTTATCTACTACCCCGTCAATCGAGGCGTACATATCATCGGAGGATTCCTCCGCCCGAAAGATCATGCCCCCCACCGGGATCGTCACTTCCACGGTATGTTGTTTGCGGACAACCCGCAGAGTTACCCGACAATCTGTCGCCTGCTGCATCAGATCGAATTTTTCCAAACGGAGCAGCTTTTGTTCCACGTACTCTTGCAAGGCAGGGGTAACTGTCAAATGTTCTCCATGAATCGTGCAATTCATTGTGCATTCTCCTTCCGCCTACTTCGGTAACGATTGCTACACCCTGATTATCTCTTCTTTTTTGCTTGCAGGTTGTGATATTTATCACAGGTACCCTGCGGCTTGTCCATTTCCTAGAGCCTGCATACTTCTTTGGCGCAATTCATGCAATGGCACATGTTTTTTAATGCATGGGAATCCTGAACGATCAGGTAGCCGTCTTCCACCGAGAGAATCTGTTTTTTCCGCCATTTGTTGACCATGCGATTGACACTCTCTCTGGTTGCGCCGATGAACTTCGCCAGATCGGCGTGTGTAAATCGCTGCTCGATGCGGATTTCACTGTCCCTGCGAACTCCGTACGTATGGCAGAGACGCAGCAGGGTGGCCGCCAAAGCTCCTTGTTTTCCGTATAAAAACAAATCGCGCAGCTTTAATTGCAAAGAGCGCTCCATGAGCGTCAACCACTTCACGAGCTGTACGGCCAACTCCGGATGCTCTTTCATTAGCTCGCGCAGCTTCTCGACTCCGATAACCCCCACTACGCTGTCCGCAGTCGCTTCTGCCTGAAAGCAGCAGGGAATGTCCGGTTGCTCGGTGCTTGCTCCCAGCAAATCGCCAGGATGGTACAGTTGAATCACAAAGAGCTTTTCATCCCCTGTCGTATTCATCACCTGAATTTGTCCCTCCCAGACATAATAGAGATGTTTGGAAGGTTCTTGCTCCTGAAACAGCGAGGTTCCTTTGGGCACCTGTCTGGTTTCCATGTTTGCCTTCAGCAAATCCATCATCTGCTGGGAAAATGGCGTCGTATTCACGTTCGATCCCCTCTCATTCTCTCTTTTCCGTTCACATCAAAAGTGTCTACTCTCATCCTAACGGATTGTGCCATTCCGTCATGTGACGAACATCACATCTGCGCCAGGAAAAACAAAAAGAGGCGGCAGTATGCCACCTCTGTGATTGTGGGAGGGAAGTAGTGAAGTATTCAAACGCGACCCAACAGGTGAAATCGATTAGTTGCTCGTGGTGGATGAAGGAGCCTGATTGGCTTCGCCATCACTCGATCCGGACGAAGAATCCGGTGTGGATGCATCTGTGGAGCCAGACTGCGAATCTGTTTCCCCGGCGGACGCATCTGGCTTCGCAGCATCATCCGGTTTGGACTGATCCTGAGAATCAGCGCTATCAGCAGATGGAGTAGATTCCGTTGGAGAAGAAGAGCCTGGGATGGCTGCGCCTCCGTCTTGCTCCGTCGCTGGCTCCGGATTGCTGGTTGGGCTGGAGCAGGCCACCAGGCTGCCGGACAGTAGAAGCGCGACTGCCGCTAAAGATATCCATCGTTTGTTCATGATTGAACTCCCCTTTCCTTTTCTGTGCTTCGTGCCGTCTTTCGGCCACGTCTCTATGGTAGCTGGGAAAAATGTTCAATCTGTGAGGAGTGTGGGAAAAAATCATGAACAAGATATGAAAAAAGTATGACCATCCTCCAGTTTTAGGAAATCATGCGCTCGCAGTCCATGGCTGGCAGCCGCACCGAAAACGTGCTTCCCTTGCCTGGCTCGCTGGTAAGCGTCACCTCGCCGTCGTGAAGCTCGACCAGCTCCTTGACGATTGCCAGGCCCAATCCGGTTCCTTTGTTCTTTTTGGAGCGGCCGCGATCCACTTTGAAAAAACGCTCCCAGATGCGCTCCTGGTCATCTGCTGAGATACCGACCCCGCTGTCTGCAACCGAGATCTCAACCCACTCGGCTTCACTGCGAGCGGACAGACGTATCGTCCCTTCATCCGTAAATTTGATCGCGTTCTTTACGAGATTTTTCATGATCTGGGCGATCCGGTCTTTATCGGCGTAGACCTTGGGCAGTTTTTCCGGCATCTCCACGAGGATCTCGACCCCTTTTTCCTCTGCCTCCGGTCGGAAGGCAAGCACCACTTTATCGATAACGCCCCCGACATCAATCGGGAATTTTGCCAAAGCCAGCTCGTTGTTTTCCAGCTTCATCAGGTCCATCAAGTCATCGACCAGCCGCGTGATGTGCAGTGTTTCCGAATACATGACGGCATAGTATTTCTGCCTTGCCTCTTCTTCCTCAACCAGCCCGTCCTGCAGTGCCTCCAAAAAGCCCTGCATCGCCGTCAGGGGTGTCCGCAGCTCATGGGAAACATTGGCCAGAAAATCATTTCTCACCTGTTCCAGATGATGCCTCTCCTGCTCGACGCGCTCCAGTCTGCCGGCAAGTGTATTGATGGTCTGTGCCAGATCGCCGATTTCATCCGCAGTGTCTACCTTGACCCGCTCCGTGTAATTGCCGCGCCCGATCTCCGCTGTTGCCCGTTCAATCGTGCGCAGCGGTTTGGAAATCGACCAAGATACATAAGAAACCATCGCGGTGGACAAAAGAACGCCGAACAAGGTGGCCCAGAGGATCGTCTCCCGCATATGAGCAAAGGTGCGCTCGACTCCTTCAATCGGTGCATGCAGGATAATCCCCCCGTACACCTTCTCCCCTTTTCCCCAGGGGATGGCTACGGACAGCATCGGATCTTCCAAGCCTTCTATTTTTAATTCTGAAACGGCATTTTTCCCCTGCAGGACCGAATCCGCGATGGAACGGGCCACTGATTTTCCGGTAAACACCTCATCCTTCATCGACGTGGCGACAATTTTGCCGTTGCTGTCAAAGAGCCAGATCCGCGTATCAAACGACTCATCGAGCAGCGCCAGGGTGCCGATCAGCAGTTGATTTACCTCACTGTAGTCCTGAATCGCCGCATTTACCTTTTTCGCCTGACGCAGCATGGTTTCTTTTTGTGCTCCATAGATGTATTCTTTGGCAAAAAAGGAGATGAGGATTCCAGAAAAGCCCAGCCCGATGAGTACTGTAGCCAGAAAGCTAAACAGCAGGCGGCGAAAGATGCTTTTCGACATCCCCATCACGGTTCATCCACTCCGAATTTATAGCCAATTCCCCACACCGTGTGTATACACTCATACGGCAGTTTTTGCAGACGCTGCCTGATCTTTTTGATATGCACATCAATCGTTCGCGCATCGCCGAAATAATCAAAACCCCAGATTTGTTCCAGCAATTGCTCGCGTGAAAATACGCTTCCCGGCGATCGGGCCATGTGGACCAGCAAATCGAATTCCTTTGGCCGAAAATTGACCTTCTCCTCTGCCGCCAGAACCTCCCGTTTTTCGATGTCGATGACAAGCTGATCAAATGACAGCACATGAAGGGTTTCTTCCTCCTGCTTTTCCCTCGGCTGCATTCTTCTCATAATCGCTCGAATCCGGGCCAACAGCTCACGCGGACTGAACGGCTTGGTCACATAGTCATCTGCCCCCAGCTCCAGCCCGAGAACCCTGTCGAATTCTTCATCCTTGGCCGTCAGCATAATAATCGGTATGTCCCACTTTTTGCGAATTTCTCGACATGCTTCAAAGCCATCCATTTGCGGCATCATGACATCGAGAATGATTAGATCAGGAAGCTCCTTTTCAGCCAGCTCCAAGGCTTGCTTCCCGTCGTTTGCCACCACCAGGTCCATTTGTTGTTTGGAACAAAACAGACGGATAATCTCACACACATTCGGATCGTCATCCGCAACCAATATTTTGGTATTCGTCATGACCAACAACCTCCCTTCCGGGGACAATACCGGCTTTCCGAAGGCAGCGTAAAAACGAATTTTTTACATGGTACCACAGTTTGGCCCGCTTGGGGACCTGCATAAGTCATGCCGCCTTAGTATGATTTTCCAAAACAAAAAGGATGTGCCATTTTGCAGCACATCCCCTGCCTCTCTTACTTCATGATCGTCAAAAGCTTGCACACGCCGTATTCCGCTTCCTCTCGCTTCTCTTCAGGCAGCCGGCGCAGGAGATCCATGGCTGCATAAGGCACCTTCAAGGCATGCGGGTCTTGGTAGGTTTTGCTCCAGTATTCCAGGGAAAGAACGGAGGTAAAGAGCGGCTGCCGCACCTGTTCACTCAGCAGCTCCTCGGGCATCTGGCGATTGAGGTACATCTGGATGCGGTGGTTGACCATGCCCGCTTTCACCAGATCGGTGTAGCCGAATCGCTCCAGATCGGTCAGCGCTTGGGCAAATGTGACACTATGTTCGATCTCCCCGGCAAAATGGTACATGACACCGTCAATTTTTCGTCCGGCTACCACGGTATGCAGCTCGCCAAAGGTGCGCTCTGCCATCTCCAGTGTGTCTGCGTAGGGAGGAAAATCCTCGGCGATATCTGCTTCGGTTACCTCCTGGTAGTTGCGGATGCCCCAATAGCGATTGGCTCTGTCCCGGGTCGTATCGTCCAATACCTGGACCAATCCCTCCACCACTTCATGCGTGATCAGGTCGGGTCTTTGCCGCAGGGCTTTCAGTGCGAGAACGCCCAGAGCAAAGCCGTGTCCGGATGACGTCAGCTTTTCGGTGTTGACCGCCAGCCCGTTGATCACTCTCTCCAGCAAGGCAGGATCTGTCTTTGGCTCGTTGAGGGGCAGGTACCATTCCGGGTTGTTCCGCCGAAAGCCTTCTCCAATCTGTTCGATGCCCCGCCTTACATGCTCCGGGAGATCATGCTCCTGGTTCATGAAATACCCTGCCAACAGGGCGGCGCCGAAATGGGCATAAAACCATCCCTGTTTTCCTCCTCTTGCCATACCGATCAGACCTGACTCCAGATAGGAATCGAGAAGCTGCATGGAACAACACTCCCTTCTTTTGGTAAATCCATTATATATGATACATTATTGTTTTTAAAGTATGAAAATATAAAATATTCTAAGGGGAACATCGAAATTTATCTGCGTTTTCTTTACTTTTCTCTTGAATATTTGACTATGGTTATCCAGAGAGGGAGTATTTTCGTGCTGCGCAGTCGCGGTGAGAAGAATCATGTTTCCGTGCTGCGCAGCCGCGGTGAGAAGAATCATGTTTCCCTGCTTAGCTCCGTATTCCGCCCTGCGGGGAAGATTCACTGTCCGCTCCACAGCGTTTGGCGGGGGTGCGTAAAAGCAGCAGCGCTTCGAGGTCATCCCACGTTACGCCCCTGTTTCCCGCCAAACGCTGCTCCGCTGAGCTGGGCTTCACAGTCGCACCGCAGGGAAACATGATTCTTCTCCGAACATAGTGCTACTTCTCACTTTTTTAATTATGAAAAGCAATTACAGTAATGAGCAACGCTTTTGAATTCGCATACGAATTGAATGCCCTCCACGAATCGGTGCAAAGCGCGTTTGAGTCAGGTAAATGATCACTAATCGCCTCATCCAATTTCGTTGTCCGAATCCGTCTGCGTCCAAGAACGCCAGAGTAAGTCATTTTCTGTCGGTCACGGGCAACCAGTACACACACTTGGTCGTTGCTGATACCAAGATATTTGGCTTTGCCACCACGTTTAAGCGGCTTGCGTTCGGTGATGTTCCGTTTACCTTTTTCAGAGAATAAGAAATAAGTCTCGTCCATTTCGACGTTACCCTGGTATTTTTCTTCTTCATTTTTCATTTTGCATCAAAGCTTTTGCCCACAAATTTTTGAAAAACTCCGGCTCATGAAGAAGCATGTTTCCCTGCGTTGCGACTGTGGAGCCCTTGCTCAGCGGAGGGGGGATTCGCGGGAAAAAGGAGCGCAACGTGGGATGACCTCGGAGCGGTACTCCTTTTGCGTCTCCCCCGCGAATCACTCCGGAGCGGACAGTCATACTTCCTTGCGGGCGGAATACGGAGCTGAGCAGGGAAACATGCTTCTTCTCACTGCGGCCCCGTTTCCAATGCTAATTAATCGTTACGGGTACACTGGAACTTGTGTTCCTTCTATATTTCAACACTTTCACACATGAAAAAAGGCTTTGTCACTCCCCACAAGGGAAGGAACAAAGCCATGCTCCCGCGCTCACGCACTACGAACGCTTTCGTCTCAATTGATAATAGGTAACCGCCAAAGCAAGCGCCAGAACGATCCCCTTTACAATATCATACGCGTAATAAGGAAGGTTCAGCATCGTCATGCCATTGAGCAGGACACCGATCAGAATCGCCCCCACAAAGGTACCGAAAACATTGGGCTTGCCTGCACCAAAGACGGAAAACCCGACAAACGCCGCTGCCACGGCATCCATCAGCAAAGAGCCTCCGCTGCTGACCTGCCCCGTACCGATCCGCGCAGCCAAAAGCATTCCGCCCAGCCCGGCGAACAGCGCGGAGAGTACATAGGCCAGCGTGCGGTAGCGATTGACTGGAATCCCGGACAGGCGGGCAGCCTCCACATTGCCTCCCGTCATGTAGAGCATGCGCCCCTGGCGGGTATAGGTCAGGTAGATATGTGTCACCAGCACAAGCAGGAAGGTGAGCACGACAGGCACTGGCACGGAAAGGATTTCGCCCTGGCCCAGCCAGAGAAACCAGTCCTGGAACTTGCCGGGTGCGGTCGTTCCATCTTCCATCGGCATGTTGGCGTAGATGGAATACCCCTTGGAATAGGTCATGTGGACGCCGTTGACGATATAGAGCATAGCCAGCGTGGCCAGCAGGTCGGGAATCCGGATTTTCACGACCAAAAGTGCATTGATCAGTCCCACCAGAATGGCCAGGGCGATCGGGACGATCAATGTAGCCGCCGCTCCCTGCTCGTACCAGACCATCATCGACGCAGAGACGACCGTGGTCAGAGATACGGTCGACCCGACGGACAGGTCAAAGCCGCCCACAATCAAGGAAAAGGTCACACCCACTGCCACGAAGGTCACAATGGAGATGGACCGCAGAATATCCGTGAGATTTCCGTAGGTAAAAAAATACGGGTTGGTCAGGCTAAAGAGCAGAATGACGATGGCAACCACGGCAACCGTCCCGTATTTATAAACAAAATCGAACAAGTTCAGTTTTCTTGCTTCCATTCTACCCACCTCCGCTTGCGTAATACATGATGGACTCCTGTGTGGCTTCTTCCCGGCCAAACTCTTTGACGATCTGTCCCTCGAACATGACGAGAATCCGGTCGGCAATCCCCAGCACCTCGGGGAACTCACAGGAGAAATACAGAATGCCTTTTTTCTCTGCCGCCAGCGATCCGATCAGCCGGTAGATATCGCTCTTGGCTCCGACGTCAACGCCCTTGGTCGGTTCGTCGAACATAAAGAGACGGGCATCCGTCTGGAGCCATTTGCCGATGGCCACCTTCTGTTGATTCCCCCCGCTCAAATGGCCGACTGGCTGGCGTATATCGGCTGTTTTTACCCCCAGTGTCCGAACGATGTTTTCCGCTTGCTCCAACTCCGCTCTTTTTTGTACAAACCCGCGCTTCGACCATTTGGCCAGCGACGCCACTGACAGATTGCGAGCGACAGACTCTTCGACGAAAATCCCTTCTTTGCGCCTCTCTTCCGGCACCAGGACCACGCCCGCCTCCACAGCCTCTTTCGGCGAGCGAGGGCGGAGCGTACGCCCGTCTACGCGAAGCTCTCCGTCCTCCCACTCATCCGCACCGAAAAGCAGGCGGGCCAGTTCGGTTTTCCCCGCTCCGACGAGACCGACCACACCGACGATCTCGCCTTCGCGGACATGCAGGTCCGCTTTGCGCACTTTGCCCCCTTTGGCATTTCGCACCTCCAGGATCGTCTCTCCGATGGGAACCACCGTTTTTGGAAACTCCTCGGAGAAGCTTTTGCCCAGCATGGAGGCGATGACCTCATCCATGTTTGTTTCTGCTGTCGCTTTCGTGGAGATGCGCTGTCCATCCCGCATAATCGTAATCCGGTCACAGATTTCAAAGATTTCCGCCAAGCGGTGTGAGATGTAGATAATGCCCATTCCCGCCTGTTTGCACTGTTCGATGATCTGGAACAACCGCTCCGTCTCGTGATTGCTGAGCGGTGCCGTCGGTTCATCAAAAATAATGAACCGGGCCTTTTGCACGGCTGCGCGCGCGATCAAAATCAGCTGTTTTTCCGACAGCGTACAGGATTCCACCAGCTTTTTTACCGGGATGGAAAAGCCGAACTGACTCAAGACCGCTTCCGCTTGCTCGTACAAACGGCGCCAGTTGATCAGTCCCTTTGTCTGAATCTGCTGGTCCAGCAGGATATTTTCCGCCACACTCAGGTACGGAATCAACGCCGTATCCACCTCCTGGTAGACGCATTGGATTCCCAGTGCTTTGGCAGCCTGCGGCGATTGGATGGAGGAAGGCTGCCCGTCGATCATGATTGACCCCTCGTCCGCTTCATAGGCGCCTGTCAAAATCTTCATCAACGTACTTTTCCCGGCCCCGTTTGCTCCGAGCAAGGCATGTACCTCTCCTGCCTTCAGATCAAAGTCGACGGATCGGAGCGCAGGCACACCCGAAAATGATTTGGATATGCCGTTCATTTGCAAGGTTGTCATGTCGGAAACCTCCCCTCTTTTAAGGAAGAAACCCGTTGATTCGCCATCAACGGGAAACAGCTAACGATTTATGCGTACATCACTTGCCCCACTCTTTTACGTACTCGGAAAGATCGGCCATCGTAATTTTCTTGTCTGTCGGCAAATCCTCGCGTTGAACCAGCACCGGGTTCAGCTTCACGTTGTCGGGCACTTGCTCGCCTTTGATTTTCTGGAAGACGGTTTGCGCCTGAATGCGTCCAATGTTGCCCGGGTCTACGGCTGCAGTGGCGACCCAGGAGGCAGCCGGGTCCTGAATGAATTGCAGGTCCTCATCGCTCAAATCAATCGAGTAGACTTTGATCTCGGTGCGTCCAGCCTGTTGAATCGCACGAGTCGCTCCTTTGGCGAACTCATCCCAGGACGCCCATACAGCAGTGATATCCCCTTTGTTCGGGTATTTCTTCAGGATCGCTTCCATTTGAGATTGTGTGTCCAGCGCTGTGTTGTTGGTGGCACTTCCGAAAGCAGCCACTTCCTTGATGTCCGAGTATTTCTTCAGGAAGCCTTCATAGGTAATTTGACGTTTTTCCATTGGAGCAAAGCCCGCTACCCAGATTTTCACGATGCTTCCTTTACCGCCGTTATCGGCTGCCAGCTTCTCCAGGCTCAGCTCAGCCAGCTTCTGGTCATCCTGCTCGACGACCGGCACGCCCGGCAGTTTGATATCGGTGTCAAACAGCACCAGCGGAATGTTTTGTTTGACGGCCTTCTCGGCACCCTGCTGCAGGGCTTCGGCCGTACCGTGGTCAATCAGAATGCCGTCAAATTGCTGATTGACTGCCGCATCCAGATTGGAAGCCATTTTCACGAGATCTGTATCTGCATTGAAGACGGACAACTCTCCGCCATTCTTCTCTACTTCGGCTTTCACACCGGCGATGTACTGGGCTGAGAAGGTACCGACGTTTTGCCGCATGATGAGAGCAATACGCTTGGGCTTCTCCCCGGAACCGCTGCCTCCTCCGCTATTTCCTGTGGAAGCGCTGTTGCCGCCACCGCAAGCCGTCAGCATCAGTGACAGAGACAGGACAAGTGCACCAATCACACCAAACTTCTTTTTCATATCGGAAAACCCCCTTTTAAAGATAAAACGATGCGCTTTTCAGTCCTGAAACCGGAACATGAAATCATTTTCTCCCACCAAAAAACCCCTTTCCAAATGAAAGGGGCAGAATTCCAACTAATTCGCACCTCTCATCTGTCAGGTATTTCTACCTGTTGGAGTTAGCACCTTGGCTCGAAAGATCGGTGTCTTTCGCGCTAGGTTGCCGGGCTTCATAGGGCCAGTCCCTCAGCCTTCTCTGGATAAGAGTCATATTCTTGTATCAAAACCTTTTGTATATACAGAATATAATCGCTGTTTTCCCCCCTGTCAACCGGCATTTTTATTTTTGCTGGTATTCGATCTTGGTTACCTGCCAGCCGTAATGATTGGACGAAGCTGGCTCCAACATGTAAGTGACCTGGTAGCTGCCCGTTAACGGATGCTGGTAGCTGCCCTTTGCCCAGAGACGGTTGGGATGGTTTTCATCTTTGTTCAGTGTCAGATTTCCCGCGTAGTCATGAAGCGGAAGCGGCGCAATCTCCTCCAGTGTGCGCTGGGCGCTTCTGCTGAAGAACTGGTCAATCTGCTCCTGATCTCGCTGCTGATAGGCCCGATCGGCTGCCGTCAAAAAGAGATTGGTGATCGCTTTTTGCTTTGCCGCAGTGTCATGGAACTGCTTGGGCGCATCGTTTTTACAGAAATCATAGAGACGTTTCAGAACAACCGCGAACTGGGCACGCGTCATCTGTTTATTCGGCTCAAATGTCTTTTCGCTGACAAAGAGGTTAAAGTCAGCAATCGCGGCCGCGTACGGAGAATCCGTATCGACGTATTTCCGATCTTGCTTCCACTGGTAATAGCCGGAAAAATAAGGCTCTACCTCATCTACTCGAAAGTTGGAGGTCCGCATCTTGTAGGGCGCAAGCACGTGGAAGAGAATCATGCTCGCTTCTTCCCTCGTCAGGGGCTTATGCAAATATTCATCAGACAGCCACCAGTCGCCATTCTTTTTCTGCGGCTGCTTCATGCCGCCGCGTTCGGATAAGTGCAGATAATAAAGCATGCTGTCACCGGGGTCAAAGGAATTGACAAAGCCGGTCTGGACATTCAGCATCACATGCATGTTTGCAGCCAGTTGTTCGGTTTCCTGCTTATAGGAATAACGATGATCGATGTGGGAATTCGACTTCGCCACTCCGAGAGGACCGTAGACGCTCTCCAGCACACGGTTCAAAAGCACAAGCGCTTCTCCCCTGGCCATCGGGTTGTCGGGATAAAAATTCCCGTATTTGAGGCGGTATACGTTCACATTGCTTAGCTCCTCAATCTCCCTCTGTGCCCAATGCCCCTGGACATCCTCATAATAGGCGGCCGAGACGGCAGGAACAAACAGGGCTTGAAAACAAAGGCTAAGGACAAAAAACCAGACAAACGAACGTTTTACCATATCGGCACATCTCCTTTCTCCTTGCAAAACAGATAATAAAGGGCATTACTCGATTGCTGCTACTTGCTTGCGGATGAAATCACACTCCTCCGAAAGGATTCGTCCAAAAAGCGGACTGTGAAATCCATTTTTTCTCATACAATAAAATCATGCCGCATCCTCCTGCCAGATAACAACTATGATTTCAAAACATTTCCTTTATAGACCGAAAAACCTACGAAATGGTTGCAAAAAGTAAGAAAAAAACCCCATTTTTTATCATTTTTCTTCCAATCCCCTCTGTTTTCCTGAAAAACCTTCCTGCAAACAGCCCAGATCCGGATGTTTGGCATCATTTTGCCGTTTCTCCCTGTCCTTTTTGATAGGTATGCATGCCTACAGCCTGTTCATGACAAGAAGGAAGACGGATCAGATGCAATTGCACCTCCGGCGAACAAGGCGTCAGTATCTTCGGCAGTCCCAAGCCGAGTGTGGAGAAGTGCTGGGAGAGCTTGGATGGGCGGGTTGGCCAGGCTTTTGGCACGATCTGACGGCTTGGTTTTGGCCTCTTTACGCAAAAAAATCGGACTTGGCGAAAGTCCGATTTTTTCTATGCAATCACCTGCCCTGGCCGGTGATCCATTTTACGGCATCATCTACCTGAAACTCCACATCATGCGGTGTATAACCAAACCATCTGTCGAAATCGATCTCAAACACATGGTTATTCTTTACCGCCGGGAGCGCCTTCCACAATGCGCTTTTTTTGATTTCATCGTAATGACGCTTGGAGTCGCCATCCTGGAAAGTGGTGATAAAAATATAATCTGCCGCGTATTCCGGCAGCATTTCCAACGTGATGGGGGTCGCCCAGAAGTTCGGGTCTTTCTCGATTTCTTTCCGGACCGGATCAGGAGGCGTCAGCCCCAATGATTTGTACAGCGTAAAGCCGAAGTTGCGCACGCCGTACACGTAGAATTCTTTCGGGCGGATGTTGTAGATCGCTACCTTTTGCCCGTCTGTGAGCGTTCCTTGTATCTTTTCCTTCGCCGCCTGGACCTTGGCCTCAAATGATTTTTGCCAGGCTTCGGCTTCCGCCTGCCGATTCAGGATATCACCGATTACCTTTACGTGTTCGGGCATGTCGTAATCCATCCAGGGTATCACGACGGTCGGTGCGATTCCGGACAGCTTTTCATAAGTATCCTTCTCCACATCACCCGCGATAATCAAGTCAGGCTCCAACGAGAGGATCTTCTCGTAATTGAACTTGTCGATATCGCCCACGCTTTCGATTCCCTTTGCGACTTCCCCCATGTTTTCCAGCAGAAACTCCGGCGCGCCAATAGGCTTTACCCCGACAGAAAGCATCTGGCTGACATACTGAAGCGTCACGACCTTCTCCGGTTTGACCGGGATCAGTGTCTCTCCCATACTGTGTTTGTACGCGCGTACACCGGATGGGTGGGCATTTGCACCAACGGCCTCGGACGTTTTTTGATTTGCATTTCCGTTGCCGCATCCGACCATCGCCAGGACGAGCAGGAGGGCAAAAAAATAGGATATGCGTCGATACATCAGGAACTCCTCCATTCAAACAACCACTTTTATTTTGCTTTTGCCTCTTGTTCCGCCAGAAAGCGGAGCCGCTTTTCCTCCCGCTCCTCTTCGCTGATCCGCGGACAGGTATAGCAGTAGCCATGTCCGTTCTCCGTCCGGTAAGCAAGACAGCAGGTGGCTTTGCGCGGGATCATCGCCTCCGGATCTCGCGGACTCTTTACAAAGCTCAGCTTCGTTTGGTACGGATTTTTCTTCCTGCCGAAAATCTCCGGGGCCATTTCCGCTGTGACAAAATGATAGTCTTCCTCCATCAGCTTGCGCGCTTCCACTGTCTCAAAGACGTTGAGCCACTTTTCGCGGCTCCAGTACATGGCCATGACGACCTGGCCCCAGATTTGATGAAGATCATGACCGGTCGCGTGGGAAAGGGTGTCAAAAAGAGGGCGCACAGTCTGGGTATAAAAGATCTCCAGCGCTTCTTTTCGCCAGCTTGCACGGTCATGCTGATCCCTTTGCCTGGTTGCCACACGGGAATCTTTTATTTTGAACGTCAGCCATGTGTGATGATTCTTTTTATAAAACTGTACCTCCAGATTGGCTGGAGAAAAGTCCGGGGCAGCATGATAGCGAGAAATAAGATATTGAAACCCGGTGCAGACGTAACCAAACCATCCGGCAAAATACGCGGCGGCCACGTCCGGCCCCAGTCCTTTGATCTCCGCTTGATAAAAGGCCACCATGTCTGCCATTCCCTCTGCCTGCATCAAATTTTCCAGAGGGCAACGATGCAAGATGTTAGGGATATCCTCTGTGGTCAAGGCATGGTGTTCGCTGAGATATGAAAAATCAAAGAGTGTCATTCCTTTCACTCCCGTCCTTTTTTGTACAGGCTCGTTAGATTTTGACGGCCTTATCTCTAAACGGCCGGCATCTCTTCTTCCCCGGCGTTTGCTTTCCCGGCAGCCTGCTGCATCTCGGCCATCTCTGTCATCTTGGCCGCTTGCTCCCGCAGGTCCGCGTCCTCCATCCCGTCTGTACTGTCCAGCTCATAAGGAATGCAGACCGGGACACCTGTACGCGGGTCCGGGACGATATCCGCCAGCACACCGAAGACGCTTCTCATCGTCTCCGCCGTGACCACCTCGGATGGCGTGCCTTCCGCTTCCAGGCGGCCATTTCGTATCGCCACGACATGGTCGGCGAAACGCGTGGCATGGTTCAGATCGTGGACCACCATCACAATGGTCCGCTTTTCCGTCTGGTTGAGCCGATGCAGGAGCTTCAGCACCTCCAACTGATGGGCCATGTCCAGATAGGTGGTGGGTTCATCCAAAAGCAACATCTCTGTTCCCTGCGCGAGTGCCATGGAAATCCAGGCCCGTTGACGCTGACCGCCGGAGAGATTGTCCACCGGGCGATCGGCAAATTCCATCATCCCCGTCACGCCAATCGCCCATTCGATGATCCGCCTGTCTTCCTCGCGCAACGTGCCAAATCCCTTTTGATAGGGGAACCGGCCATAGGCAACCAGTTCGGAGACCAAAAGGCCCCCTGGCGCCTCCGGACTTTGCGGCAAAATCGCCAGTTTTTTTGCTACCTCCTTGGTCGACTCTTTATGTATGGCTTTGCCGTCCAGATAGACACTGCCAGAGACAGGTTTCATCAGTCGGGCGATCGCTTTCAGGATGGTTGATTTTCCGGAACCATTGGGTCCCACCAAGGCCGTGATCTTTCCCGCCGGTATCCGGATATCCAGATTTTCCACAATCAGACGGTCTCCGTAGGAAATCACCAGTTTTTCTGTATACAAGCGTGAACGCATACCGCTTCCTTCCTTTCATCCGGTTTTTAGGCTTTGGAGCGAGCCAACAAGTACAAAAAATAGGGGGCACCGATAACGGCAACGACGATCCCTGTTGGAAGCTCACTGGGCGCCATCAGGTTGCGTGCCGCAAAATCGGAGACCAACAGCAGCAATGATCCAAGCAGCGCTGTCGCAGGAAGCATTCTTTCGTGCCTTGGCCCCACCAGCTGACGAGCCAGATGCGGAGCCACCAAACCGATAAAGCCAATCCCGCCCCCAATCGATACACATGAGCCAGCCAATGCTACAGACGTGCAGAGCAAAATCAAACGCTCTTTTTCCACCGCGGTTCCGAGGCCTGCTGCAGCCTGATCGCCCAGACCGAGGATGTTCAGGCTGCCCGCCTTGTACATGGCAAAAGGAAGCAACAGGAAGATCCAGGGGAGGAGTACTGCCACGTACGTCCAGTTGCTCCCCCAGATACTTCCCGCCAACCACACCTCGACGTAGAGGTAGGTGTGCGGGTCCATTTTGATGGACAGCAGGATCATCAGTGCTGCAAAAGCGAGCCCGACGCCAATCCCGACCAGAATCAGTCGGATCGGGGTCACCCCGTTTTTCCACGCCACCAGATAAATCAGCCCCGCTGCTGAAAAAGCGCCCAGTAAGGCGACAAAAGGAAGCAGCAACACGGATTCCCCGCCGCCTTTTGCAAAGACCATCAGGTAGGCCGCGACAGCGAAGCCCGCTCCCGCGTTGATCCCCATCAGGCCAGGATCAGCCAGGCCATTGCGGGACACACCTTGGAGAATTGCTCCAGACACTGCCAGCCCCGCTCCGACCAGAACCGCAATCACGATGCGCGGCAGCCGAAAATCAAAGAGAATCATTTCTTGTTTGGCCGTTCCCAGGCCGACCAGCGTTTTGAACATATCAATCGGCGTCAAACGAACTTGGCCCGTACTCATGCTGACAACGAAACAAATGATGATCAAAACGGCCAGTACCGCCATGACGATATACGTCCGGGCCTTTCTCCGCCCTTCCGCCTGTTGGATGGATACCTGGTTCACCTACAATCCCCTCCGATCCCGACGTGCCAGATAGAGAAAGAACGGAACGCCGATCACAGCAGTAATTACGCCAATCGGTGTTTCCACCGGAGGATTGACCATACGAGCACCGATGTCAGCCAGGACCAAAAAGAGCGCGCCCAGTACGGCCGAGCTGGGAATAATCCAGCGATAGTCCGTCCCGACCAGAAAGCGTGTCAAATGCGGAATGATCAAACCGATAAAGCCCACCGGCCCGGCTGCCGATACAGACGCCCCTGCTAGCAGCAGGACAATGACAGAGCCAATCAGCTTCACCCGCCCCGTTTTTTGTCCAAGTCCGGTCGCAAGCTCTTCACCCAGACTCAAAATGCTGATGGAACGGGCCATGATGAACGCTCCGATCAGACCGATCGCAATCCAGGGGGCCAGGATCGCCACTTGACTCCATTTGGAACCGGCGACACCGCCCGCGTACCAAAAGCTGATCTCCTGTCCGACTTTAAAGGAAATAGCAATCCCGCTCGATAACGCCTGAAGCAGCGTCGCGACCACTGTGCCAGCCAGCGCCAGCCGCAGAGGAGTAAGCCCTCCCGGTGCAAGCGAACCGATCCCGTACACGATCATGGTCGCCAAAGCGGCACCCGCAAAGGAATACAGGATTACCATGTGATAGGAAAGACCGGGAAAGAAAGCAAACACAAGCGCCAGGACAAACGCAGCCCCCGCATTGATCCCCATAATGCCCGGCTCTGCCAGAGGATTGCGGGTCATCCCTTGCATAATGGAACCGGCTACGGCCATCGAAGCTCCTACCATCGCTCCCACAAGCGCTCGCGGGATTCGCAATTCCTGAATAATCTGGTGCTGGGTGAGCTCAGGCTGAAAAGCAAAAACAGCCTCCCAAACGGTCCCAAGCTTGATGTCTGCCGCCCCCAGCGAAATGGAAATACCGAGAGAAAAGAAAAGCGCCAGCAGACCAGCAGCAATGATGAGCGTAGCAGCAACTGGCCGGGATGCGATTTTGGGAGTCACTACACGCTGATTGTGTGTAACGCTGGCAGACTGGTTTCCTACCATTGCTCAACACCCAACCTTGCCGAAGGTAACGATACAGTCAAAGAAATCACTCCCGATAATAATAATCATTATCAACATACGCGAAAATAGTAAGGCTTCCTGCAGGAGCCTCTCGAAAAATCAATGATTATGATAATCGTTTTCAATTATAAAAGATGTTGTAAAAATTGGCAAGGAGGATTCCCTAAATTTGTGTCGCACATACACCAGAAGCTGCCTGGTCATCCAATCGCAAAAAAACTGAGCCTCCCGGAATCGTACCGTCAGCCCAGCTTCTTGTTCCATTCATCTGTTCATTTTTGCCCGATCACGCTTTCTGCTCTCTTGAAGCAACCTCCTACTGTTTGTTTCCATCAAACAGATAAAAGATGTAGTCCGTGGGTACCCCGGCCAATCCCTGCTGCCTGAGCATCGCCGTGATATTCCCCCGATGATACGTGCCATGGTTGACAACATGCTGCACGATATCTGCATACCGTGCCTCCAGCGATCCGAAATGCGGGTGAGTATATGTTTTCAACGCATCCAGATCAGATTGTTGGCCAAAGAAGGCCTGATACTGATCAGAAGCGCCCTGGAACAACCGCTCCATCTCTTCGATGCTCTTCCCTTTGGTCTCTTCAGGGATTCGTCCGACTGCTTCCCTTACTTTGTCAAAGCTATCGCCCCGCATCGTAAAGAGCCAGACATGATCCACCGTGTAGATATGTACCAGCGCCTCGAACACGGAAGGGAATACACTGTTTAGCTGCTCCGTGATTGCCTCCGCCGGCAACGCCTTCAGATGCTGAAAGAGTCGTTGATTTGCCCAAACATGATAGTCGTACAGCTTGAGTGCGTGGTGTTTCATGAAAAGACGCCTCCATTCTTTAGCCCAATCGGTTGAAACTTGCTTCTCTCTTGCTCCTATCATACATCATACCGGGGTTTCACTGACAGTCACAGTCAGTGAAGCACGGCCAGCAGAACTAAAAAGTTTGGTAATGCTTCAGAAGCTCTGTGGTGACGCTGACCATCCTCTCCTGCAAAAGCTTCGGCTCCAAAACCCGTATCGCTCTTCCATACGGCAGAAGAAAATAGGGAGCATACACGCGAATCGCTTGCTCGTCCAATTGAAACAAAGCCTCGTCCTCGGAGCGCTCCACCAGCATGCGCCCAAACAGCCAATGCTCGCAAAGACCCTGAAGAGCTTGCGGCTTCCCCTGAATACGGACCGCGATCAGCTCGTTCCTTTCGGCGTCGGGCAATACTTTTTGCAGGAAGAATTGCCCGGCAGAAAAATCTTTCGGCGGCTGAAAGCGATGCGGACTCCTGGATACAGATTGTATTCGGTCGACGCGGAAACTGCGAATTTCACTGCGCAGGTGGCAATACCCGACGACATACCAGCGATTCTTCCAAAAAACCAGGCCGTATGGATTGAGGAGGCGTTGACTCGGGGCTTTGTCATTGCCTTTTTGATAAGTCATGGAAAGAGTATGCCCGTCTCCGACTGCTATCTGCAGCTCCTGTAAAATCAGCTTGGACGAGGAATTGGCAGGGGATTGAATCACATCAAAGCCCCGCTCATGGCTCTGGATGCGTTGCAGCTGCTCCTCATTGGTATACAATTTCAGCTTGGAAATGGCATTGTCCAATGCTTCGTCGAAGGGATAGCCCGCCTCTTTGGCAAATACGGCCGCATGAATCAGCGCTTTTTGTTCGTCCAGATTAAAAAACAAGGGTGCGTCCGCAAAGTTGTCCGGCAGGCTGTACCCTCCGTTATGCCCGGCATCCGCGAGAATCGGCACCCCGCTCGCGCACAAGGCATCGATATAGCGATAGACGGTTCGGACATGAATCTCCAGCTCATCGGCCAACTGCTTGGCCGTCATGCGTTTACCTGTTCGCAGCAGCCAGAGAATGGACAGCATACTGTCGGCTTTTGACATGGGATCGAGGTTCCTTTCATTTCTTGTATAGACTGGTTTCGTGTTTTTACATATTGGCTACGCTTGCCTGTTCTCCCTGTCATTTTTGCCGAAATTTTATGGCCAGCCAAAATCCCTGGCGGTTCTGCCAAAATCATTCACGGGGATCAGGCTCTCCAATCCGGCATCTCCGCGCTGCACACCCCCGTTTGACGGGAACGATGGGGATTTCCGGACTAAATATCAGAGAATCCGCTGGCGTATCGAATACCATCGAACATGTCATGACATCTGTATCTCCGATCAAGATCAGTGACGCCCGAAAAACATCATTTACCTGAATCGACCCTACCTGTAGCTTGTGATTGGTAACGGTCATTTTCACAACTGCACACCTCCCTGCCCAGACATCGCCTATTTCGATAACATGATCATTAGTTTATGCATCACTTTCAGGTTAGGTGTTTGCCCGGGTACTGAGAAATCAGAATGAACACCTAGTCAATTGTCACATACAATACTGAAAAGGAAGCCTGAAAAGGGTGTAATGCGGATGCCTGCCATCGTTGGTGTTGTCAATGTAGTCAGCGTAGACCGAGGCATATTTAATATTGGCGATGTAAGGATCATCTCGCCGCGAATATCCGAAAAAACGTTCGCGGGTGGGGGATCTTTCAACTCAGGTACCAATTTGAAAATAGACAATTCAAATACTGCATTGAATGTGTATGAGTCTTCGGTTGTCGATCAAGGCATATATATGCAGAATGATTTGCTGAGTTAAGGGAGGGATGCTAATGAATTTTTTTATCAATCAAACAATCGTAATCCATAACTTGAAAATTGATAGCATTTCCAATTCCTCTGTCTGTCAGATTGGCAGTGCCGGTATCATAAAGCCTTTATCCATTTTTTTCAATACAGGAGGTTTTACAGAACCAGCCCCACCTGCCGGACCACAACCAACTAGTGAGCGACCACGATTCTTTGTACCTCTTGTAGGACCAAGATGATCATTGGCAATAAGCTGCCTGTGAAGTGAAGAAGGTGACAGACTGATGTACATGCGTTCGGATTTCATGCAGTATTTCCAACAACTGCATGGTTACCTACAAGCACAATGCGAAAAAATCGAAAAAATGAACCAGTTGATCCAACAACTGCAGCAAGACCTCCATCAGATGAAGGAAAAACAGACACCGCCGCCTGTGATCAGAAATGAATACAAATTTGACCTGCTGAAGATAGAAAAATTGGAAGGAACATTAAATATCGGGCTGACCCCCGGCGGAGCTGATTCCTCCATCGGGGAAATGGATGTGAACCAAACCATGAATGTGCCGACCATGGTCAAGCAAAACTCTCCTCTGGCCACAAGTATTCGTGAGAAAATTGATCATTATTTGACATGCGAGGCCCCTCAAATACTGGAATGTTATGAATATCAATATCACTACCCATTGGACGAATCGTATCGTCAGTTTATTCTGGATGATATTCGAAAACAGATCGATCAACGCATACTGCATTACGTCGGGCGGCTAGGTACAGAGCATCTGGATGCCGACCAAGCAGCAGCAACGGAAGAAGCGATCGTGAAAAAAGTAAAAAAAGATATCGACCATACATTGGAGGCATTTGTAAAAAATCTTCCCAAAGGGCAGGAAAACGCATGAACTATAAAATGATCAACGGTGATGTCTCCGTGAAATCAATACAGATTACCAATCTGGCTGGCGCCTCCACTGTTTTTGTCGGCGATACGAATTGTGTGTCCTTATCCATGTTCTTTGAAGGACCGCCCGAAGAGCTGATTGTAGGTGTCTCATTGGGAGTTGCCCCACCTGTTCGATTGATTCCCCTTGTCTAGTCCTTTACAAAGGTGGTTGTCCCTTGCAAAAAAGAATTTCATATGTACAACGTATCGATATTCTTTCTCTCGGCCCCAGTTGTGTTGCGGAAATCGGTGACACGGAAAAGCTGACGCCGCGATCACACGTGCTTGCACTCCAACGCGAACAACCGATTTTTTTTGATGATGAGCTGAATTTTCGTGATTATTCCATGTTCTGCGAGGAAATACCTCAACCGATCGTGAATGAACAGATGGAAATGATGACGGTCAATCAATCACCGTTTATTCGCGTAAAGGATATCTCCATTAACAACGTCGCCGCCTCTGCGATCGTACACCTCGGTTCAACCAATCTTATTCGTTCGGAAGCACGTGCGAAGAATATCCGACATCTACTGAGATATAAGGATGAATCAAGATTGCGGTGAGTCATGTACAGGCTGGTTTTTCGTAATCATGTGAGGAGGGAGATTCCTTGCCGTGCGTGATTGGAGCATTGAATATTAACAGTAATTCAGGGACTATCAATTTTGGCGATACACTAAATCTGTCTCCGAAAAGTACCTCCAAGTCATTCCTAGGTGCAGGGAGTTCGAATACGGGAAATATTGTAAACGCGGTGGTTGGAGCCAGCTCGATCAATACGCTTGAGCCCCATCTGGCCGATCAGGTACAAATCGGGAATCTGTAGAAAGCAGTCTGTTCATGAACAGCGGTATGAAAAAACAGGTAGACAGCGAGCTGTGCAACACGCTGTCTACCTGTTTTTTCATCTAGTACCCAAAATGAATCGTAACCTTCTCTCGGGACGCTGATTTTCTCGCTTTTTTAAAAAAATGAAATTCCAATATTCCGTTGACGTACTGGGATTTGAGTCCTTCGGTTGTGACGCTGTGCGGAAGCGTGATTTTTCGTTGAAAGGCCCCAAAGTACCTCTCTTTTTTTACGACGTAGGTAGCATACCGGGACTTCGCGATCTGGCCCTTTATAAGCAGCTCCCGGCCATTTGCGAGCGAGATTTCCATGCTGTTTCTCTCCAGCCCCGGTGCTTCACAGGCAACGATCACCTTATTATTCGTTTCATACACATCAACATAGGGGACGTACAGATCATCAAAGAGATCCTCTTGCCGTTCCTGCGGCTCCCTTTCCGAATCGTTTTCCGACACAACCTCCTCATACTCTACTTGTTCGCTCTGTACGTTTTTTCCGATCGTGTTGGTCATTTGGACCATTTTCTCCCAAAAATCCTCATTAAATATTTCTTGAATATTTCCGATCGATTTGAGAGGCTCGGCATAGTCGCTGTGGAAGTGGCCTAATGACTGGGTCAGTTTTTGCAGATTTTTCATCGCATCTTCCAAATGCTTCACGAAATCACTCCTTTCACCAGAAGAGATGGATCGCGGGCTGGAGAAGTTCTGACACAGTATATGTACAAATGCCCCGGTTCGGTTACACAGCCAATCGGGCTTGTTCCCCCAAAAAAGAGGCCTTCACCTGGAAGGCCCCTGCTTTCTTTATTGTAATCCCGCCGCGATCTCCTTCACCATTGCTTCGACGGAAATGAGGCCTCCGCCGGAGAGATACCAGAAGTCAGGGTCGAGGTAGACGATATGTCCTTCTTTTGATGCCTTGGTCTTGGCTACGAGTTCGTTTTCAACCACAGACTTCGCGGAGGATTGCCCGCCGATTGCCGCGCTGCGATCGACAACGAACAGGTAGTCAGGGTCCTTTTCCACGATGTACTCAAAGGAAATGCTTTGACCGTGGGTGGATACTTCGATGTTTTTGTCTACAGGAGCAACACCGAACACGTCGTGGATGATCCCGAAGCGGGAGTTCGGTCCATACGCACTTATTTTGCCATCGTTAGCCAGGATGATCAATGCATTTTTGCCGCTGGCTGTCGCTTTGTCGTGCAACTGTTTAATTTCTTCGTTCACCTTGGCCAGAGCCTCATCGACTGCCGACTCCTTGCCAAAGATTTGTCCGATGGTTTTTGCATTTTCCGTAAAGGACTCCATATAACGCTTGGTGTCTACACCCTGATAAATGGTCGGAGCAATCTTCGTGAATTCATCGTACATGGTGGACTGACGGCCGGAAATAATGATCAAATCCGGTTTGATCTCATTGATTTTTTCAAAATCAGGCTCTTTCAGGCTGCCGACGTTGGCATACTTCTCATCTTTGTACTTTTCCAGGTATTTCGGAATGCTGGTCTTGGGCAATGCAGCTACTTCAACTCCCAGTTTATCCAGCGTGTCGAGGGTACCGAAGTCAAATACCACTACTTTTTGCGGGTTTTTCTTAACCTTTGTCTCTCCCAGCTCGTGCTTGATCGTCAGTTCTTCTGTCTGCGCTTCCGGTGCGGGCGTTTCCGCTCCCTGTGCGGGCGGCTGCGCTGAGGCACCAGTTGAACCCCCTGTCGCGTTAGAACCGGCAGAGCCGCATGCTGCAGCGAAAACGGCCAGTACGGCAATCATGAGAAATAAAGCAAACTTCTTCATGTCGTCACCTCTATAAGAGAATTTTTTTATTTGCATCGACGATTGTCTGAAAGTGAGCAATCGGGCTGCCTTTGCAGAGTGTGGAGAGGCGGCCCCTCCTCTTCCAGAAAACCATCGAATCGATGCCACAACCTCATTTGCTGTCAGGAAAAGTAAATGCAAATCTTGTTCTCGTCAATGCTTTGGACCGGAATGTCCATATCGTAGACCTCTTTCAAAACAGGCGGCGTGATCATCTCATCTGTCGTACCCACCTTGACGATTTTCCCATCCTTCAAAGCCACGATGTGGTCGGAATAGCAAGATGCGAAGTTGATATCATGGATCACGATGACCACCGTTTTGCCCCATTCATCCACAAGCCTGCGGAGAATCTTCATGATCTGCACGGAATGCTTCATGTCCAGGTTGTTCAGCGGTTCATCCAGGAGGATGTACTCCGTATCCTGAGCGATCACCATCGCGATAAAGGCCCGCTGTTTTTGGCCGCCGCTCAGTTGGTCCAGGTACTTATCCTGCATGCCCTCCAGCTCCATATAGTGGATGGCTTTGTTGATATGCTTCTCATCTAAGTCGGTCAGCCTCCCCTGTGAGTAGGGAAAGCGCCCAAAGGCGACCAGCTCCCTGACGGTCAGCCGCAGATTGACATGATTGGCCTGCTTGAGAATTGAGATCTTCTTGGCCAGGTCGCCGCTTTTGCATCGGCTGACCTCGAGGCCGTCGATATAAATCTCTCCTTCATCTTTGCCGATCAGACGGCTGATCATGGACAGCAGCGTGCTTTTTCCAGCTCCGTTCGGGCCGATGAAAGAAGTTATCTTGCCTTTGGGAATGGTGACAGAAACATCCTCGACCACTTTTTTGGGACCGTACGTTTTGGAAACATGTTTTACCTCTACCATGATTTGCTCTCCTTCAACAGTAGATAGATAAAGTAGATGCCGCCGACAAAATTGATGATCACACTCAGCGTCGTCGAGAAGGTGAAGACTCGCTCGACGACCAACTGTCCCCCGACGAGCGCGATGACGCTGATCAGCATGGAAGCCGGTATCAGGTAGGAGTGCCGATAGGTTTTCATGAACTCATAGGTAACATTGACGACCAAAAGTCCCAGGAAGGTGATCGGCCCGACCAGTGCAGTCGCGATGGAGATCAGGATCGCCACGCCGATCAACAGTCGTTTGACGACGTAATCATAATCAACACCCAGGTTAATCGCCTGCTCCCGCCCCAGCGACAGGACGTCGAGATATTTGTTAAACCGCCAGAAGTAGGCAAATACGAGCACCATCAGAACGCCGGCTATGCCAAGCAGCTTGGTATTGATGTTGTTGAAGCTGGCAAACATTTTGTCCTGGACGATCTGAAATTCGTTGGGGTCAATCAACACCTGCCAGAATGTGGCCAAGCTCTGAAACAACGTCCCGAAAATAATCCCGATGAGCAGGAGATAGTAGATATTTTGCTGATCCCGCTTAAACAGAACTTTGTAGAGAATCGCTGAAAACAGCACCATCAGCCCGACGCACAAAAGAAAGTTCAGATTGCTGTCCATTACCGGACGGGTTTTCGAGCCGAAGACAAAGATCACAAAGGTTTGAATCATCATGTACAGCGAGTCCAGCCCCATGATGCTCGGTGTCAGGATACGGTTATTGGCGATCGTCTGAAACACCAGCGTCGCATAGGCAATGGCGCTTCCCGTCAGGATAATCGCCAGGACTTTCATCCCCCGCTTCGGCAGGATGTAATCCCAATTGCCGCCCGCCTTGATCGTCATGAACACAGCCACCAGGCAGAGCGCAGCCACCGCCAGTATTCCTGTTTTTGTCTTATAAGCCATATGCCTTTCTCCTCATCAGCAAGTAAGCAAAAATCCCACTCCCGATCACGCCAACGGTCAAGCTGATGGAGAGTTCATACGGGTAGATAACGACTCGCCCCAGAATGTCGCAAAACAGGACGAAGACAGCACCGAGCAAGGCCGTGTGCGGCAGACTGCTGCGCAAATTGTCCCCTCGGTAGATGCTTACAATATTCGGGATAATCAGACCCAAAAAGGGAATCGTTCCGACTGTCAGCACCACGGCTGAAGTCACGAGTGCCACCAGAATCAACCCGATATAAAGAATCTGCTTGTAGTTCAGTCCCAGGTTTTTGGAAAAATCCTCACCCATGCCGGCGATTGTGAACTTGTTGGCATACAGATACGCGATGAAAAGCAGCGGAATGCTGATATACAGCAGCTCGTAGCGCCCTTTCATGATCATCGAAAAATCGCCCTGCAGCCATGCCGACATATTTTGGATGAGATCGTACTTGTATGCGATAAAGGTAGCCAGCGAGCTGATGATATTGCCAAACATCAACCCGACCAGCGGAATGAAGATCGTATCCTTGTACTTGATCTTCTCCAGAATCTTCATGAACACCAGGGTTCCCAGCAGGGCGAAGACAAAGGAGACCAGCATCTTGACGAGCGGACTTGCGGTAGTAAACACCATCAGCGAGATCAAAATCCCCAACCGGGCCGAATCCAGCGTCCCCGCCGTCGTAGGAGAGACAAATTTATTTCGGCTGAGCTGCTGCATGATCAGTCCGCAAATGCTCATGCCCATGCCGGCAATAATAATGCTGATCAAGCGAGGAAAACGGCTTGCCAGCAGGATTTCCACCTGATCAGCTCTCAAGTGAAAAAGGTCCAGGGGCGATATATCCTTGACGCCGATAAAGACGGACGCAAATGAAAATAGAAGCAGGGCGAGAAACAAATATCTTTTTTTCATGGCTCTTTCCTTTGTGAAGATCTGAATTCATTCCATCTATGCAATAATGATATTCATTATCAATTACTTCCCAAGGAGTATTATAGCCACCATTTTACAGTACGTCAATGAGAATGATTTAGATTCTCAATTGCAAATGTGCTCCCAATCTCGCTCGGCCGCCTCGCCTAACCCTATGATAACGGGCTCTGCCAAGCTTTCTGACGGAACCACGTTTTCTACGAAGCCTTCGTTGCATGAGAAAAACTTGGCTTATCGCCAAGCCCAACAGGAGTTTACGCGTTAGCGAAATTAATTTTTCCGAAAGTACAAAAAAAGAGCCGCCCTTTTGGCAGCTCTGACGTGTCTATTTCAGTTTGATTTCAGTTTGACCGTATACGTAATCAACTGGTCGGTAAATACATCCAGTCTCTTTTTCAAATCCTCTGCCGCAACCTTGTACTGATCCCCTTCTCTGCTATAGTCGCTTTTGCAGGAAGCTACTTGCGTCGGAATCGCCACGCCCAGCAGCCCTCGCACGACGATCCGCAAATGGTCAATCGGTTGTGTACTCCGAATCCCTCCGCCATTGCCCACGAGCCCGACAGGTTTGTCCCGGAACATGTTCATATCGAGAATATCAAGCGCATTTTTCAGCACGCCCGAGTACGAATTGTGGTAATTCGGCGATCCAATCACAAAAGCGTCTGCTTGCTTCGCCAATTGGATCAATGCCTGTGCGGCTTTATCGGGGTAAGCCTCCGGTTCATGATGGTAAACAGGGTCTGCAAAGGGCAAGGGACGCTCCCGCAAGTCCCAGACGTCTGTCTTGCATCCTTTGCTCTCAAGCCTGTGGGCAATGTCTTCGATCAAGGCAGCGGTATGGGCTGGCCTCGCCAAACTTCCGGAAATCAACAAAATACGGGTCATGGTTCGTTTCCCCTTTCTTTTTGGCGGTCAACGCTACTCTTTGATCACCTGAGGCACACTTATGTAACGGTCTGAAAAAGACCCATCCTCCTGGCGGGTCCAGTCACGATGAGTCCTTCACGATGGGTCCTTTGTTCAAATCCGTGCATCCAACCTGCACCAGGCATGCTTAATCAAAGGCGTATACAATTTCATCCTGCTCTTTGTGGTAGTCGACCGTCATGTCTTTCCCGTCCAGATACCAGATTTCATCTTCGACGATGTAAAAGGTAATGCCTTCAGCCACCGTGGAGATCCCCATGTTGTCCGGCACTTCCCGGGTGAAGCCCATGGAGTACGAATCCTGGATGGTGCTGCTTCCGCCGTAGCGGGCATAAAAACGGACAAAGTCTCCAGACTGGAAGCCGCACTCCTCCTGAAACCAAGCAAGTGCAGATGGTGTGACAGTTATTTTCATGAAAAAACGCCCCCTTCGGCAAAGACCAACCAAGTTGTAGATGGGAAGAAGAGGGCTGCTTCTCCGACAGAAGATACCTGGGGAGACAAGTGGACGTACCCGAGGGAAACCTACCTGCTATCGGGAGAAACAGCCTGAATCAAAGTATGCTCTACCTGTAGTATAAGGAACTAACAAAACTAATTCAATCATTTTGTTTCAAAACATTACAAAAAAAGGGAAACATTTTTCGAATCAAGAATCCAACGGCTGTTCTTTTGGTACCTGTGCCTTTTTTGCCCCGTAAAAATTGCTGCCAACCACTCCGATTACAATCAAGGCTCCTCCGACCAAGTGAAACATTTTCAGTTCCTCTTGCAGCCAGATCACCCCCGCGATGATCGTAACCAAGGTAGAAATCTGATTGAATACACTCATCTTGGAGGCCTCTATTTTAGACAGGGCATAATTAGACAAAAAAGAGGTGACAAGCGAAGATAAAATCCCCAGATACAGTACGCTGATCAAAAAGGAAGGCTGCGTCAACGGCTGGAAAAACGTCGTGAGCGTCCCCGCCGAGATATGCTGGACGACCGACATTCCATTAAAAAAGAGAAAGCCAAAGACTGTCATCACATAGGTGACATCGAGAAAGTGAAACCTTCTCACTACTTTCCTGGCCAGCACGTTGTACCCCGCCAGCGAAAGAGCGGATAAAAAGATCAGAGCCGTCCCCGTCATATTTGCCGATTTCAGGTCGACTCCTTTGGAAGCAAAAATGTAAATCACCCCTGCAACCGACAGCATCGTGAAGACCTTTTGCGCCCGGCTGGTTTGCTCCTTCAGAAAGTAAGCGGCCAGGATCATGGTAAAGATGGGCACCGTCGCCTGGATAATCCCTGCCTCTGACGAGGATGTGTAGACCAGGCCAAAAGCTTGCAAGGAAAAGAAAAGGACTGGATAAAACAGCGCCACCGGAAGAAATGACACCATATCACGTAGCGTCGTGTTCAGCCGAATCCAGCCGAATAAAAGCGGTACGGACGCTGCTAAAAAGGAAAAGGTGAAGCGATGGGCCAAGGTATCCAGCGGGCTGCTGCTCGTCAGCGCCACTTTGACGAAAAGAAAAGACAGCCCCACGATCAGCGCGTTGATAATAGCCGCCAGATATGCTTTTTGAATCGAGTTGTTGTCCATAGAATCCTCCTGTCCCACATCTTTGCCAAGATGCGATCTTGGCTTCATCGTAACCGGCAAAGGCATGTGCTACAATGTAAAAAATACTCATCTGTATCGGTACAGATGGAGGGAGGAGGAGGACATGCATCGATATCTGCTGCTCCTCAACGAGCTGGAATCACTGATCGAGAGCGGCCAATGGAAAGACGGGGAAAAGCTCCCTTCGATTCGTACACTCGCGGACCGGTATGCGTGCAGCAACAGCACGATCATCCGCGCATTGGCTGAACTGGAACACCGCCACATGATCTACTCGGTGCCCAAAAGCGGGTATTATGTTGTGAAGAGCGCTTATGCTCCCTCACTCAAGCCATCCGGTGTCATCAATTTTGCTGCTTCTTCACCTGATCCGGATATTTTTCCTTATCTCGATTTCCAGCACTGCATCAACAAAGCGATTGACACCTACCGAAACGATCTCTTTATTTATGGCACGCCGCAGGGCCTCCCCTCTTTGATACAGGTGATCCAAAAACAATTTCGTGACTATCAGGTGTTTACACAGCCTTCCCGTATCTTTATCACTTCTGGTGTTCAGCAGGCTTTGGCCATACTCGCCGCGATCCCCTTTCCCAACCAGAAGACAAAGGTGGTCATCGAACAGCCCAGCTATCATTTGTTGATTGAATATCTGGAGACGCATCAGATTCCGGCCATCGGGATCGAACGCACGGCCAGAGGGATCGACTGGGATGAGCTGGAGCGCATTTTCCGCTGTGAGAATGTCAAATTCTTCTATACGATGCCGCGTTTCCACTCCCCCCTGGGAACTTCGTATACCAAACAAGAAAAGCTAGCCCTGCTTGAGCTAGCTCGCAAATACGACGTGTATATTGTGGAGGATGACCATATGGCCGACTTTGAGGAAGACAGCAAGGCGGACCCCTTGTTTGCGTACGATCAATCCGCCCGCGTTATTTACCTGAAAAGCTATGCCAAGATCCTGCTTCCCGGTCTGCGGGTAGGGGTGGCTGTGATCCCGGAGGAGCTGTCGCGGGCATTTACCCAGTACAAGCGATTAATGGACATTGACACCTCAATGTTCTCGCAGGCCGCGCTGGAAATCTACATCAAAAGCGGGATGTTTGAACGACACCGACACAAGATTCGTTCCTGTTATGCCAAAAGGTCCAGACTTTTGGCAGCTTCGATTCAGCAGCATTTCGGACATCGATTTCCAGGCATCGTCTCTGCCTGTGAAGTTAAACAACCGATGATTCATACCCATATCATGCTAAACGAGCGCATCTCCCTCTCCCCGATTATCACCCGGCTGAAAAAGGACGGGGTGCTGCTTGAACCGATAGAGAAGCATTACTTGAAGCACTTCCCGAAAAGAAACCTCCTCAAATTGAACGTGTCCAACGTCAAAGAAACGGATATCGAGACAGGGATTGCCAAGCTTGCTGACGCCATTGGCGATTCTCTAGAGCGGTCAGGATTGCGGATTTCGTACGGTATGAGTTGACGGCCGATTATTTGACGGCCGTATTTTTTTTCGACGGGAAACCAGCCTTCTACCGTCATGATCCGCTCCCACAGCGGACCGGGAATCTCCAGCCGCTCCTGCGCATCAGCGTTGACGGTGGTAGCGATCTTCTGTTCCTCGCCGTTCTGTACTTTTTCGACCCATTCCGGTTCGATGATGATACCGCGTCCCAGGGCAATCAGCGGAACGCCCGTCTGAATCGCCGCCAGCGCATGATCAGCCGTGTAGATCGAGCCGACGCCAATCAATGCTGTACGATCGCCGATGCGCTCTTTTATTTGCTCGATACGCGTCCGCTCCGGGTCTCCGCCCCTTCTTGCCTTCGACCAGAAGTCCTGCAGAGAGACGTGGAGGTAATCCAGCTCGCGGTCAGCCAGCGCGTCGACGAGCGCAAACGTGTCCTCCATCGTGATCCCGTCTGCGAACGGCTCTTCCGGGGAAAAACGGTAGCCGACGAGAAAAGGGCAATCGGCATGCTGGGCGACGACTCTTTTGACCTCATCGACAACCGCCAGGGGAAACGTCAGTCTTTTTTCCAGAGAACCGCCCCAGCGATCCGTCCGTCGATTGGTATGGGCCGAAAAAAACTGCTGGAGCAGATAAAAGTTGGCACCGTGGATTTCGACGCCGTCAAACCCAGCTTCAATGGCACGCCGGGTTGTTTCTCCGTACCCGCGGATGATGGCCAGAATCTCTTCCTCGGTCAAAGCGCGGGGCACCACACCCTTTGTCATATCATCGGAGACTGCACTCGCACTGACGACATCGCCATTTGGCACCAGTTCGGGCGGTGCCATGCGGCCGGCATGAAAAATCTGCAGCACGGCTTTCGCTCCATGTTCCTTCATCGCGGCAGCGACCCGACGCATACTCGGAATCATCTCATCGCGGGTACCAGAAAATTCGCCGGGGAATCCTTTTCCATTTTCTGTAACGTAGATGCAAGCAGAGATCGCCATCCCTACACCCGTCGTTCTCCGGGAGTAGTAGCGAATCTCGGCATCAGACACAGTACCGTCCTCGTGGGAAGAGTAATTCGTCAACGGTGCCATCACGATGCGGTTTTTCATCGTAACCCCGTTTCGGAATGTAAAAGGTTCAAAAAGCGGTTGATATTTTTCGTTCATCTCCAGTGCACACTCCTCTATCTTCTCTCTTTTTTCGCATGGTTCCCGGTTTGTCCCTTTGCTCAGGCTTTGACTGATTTGGCTATTTCGGCAATCACCTCAAAGGACCGCAGACGCGCCTGATGGTCATAGACGACCCCGTTGATAATCAGCTCATCAGCCTGGGTCGCATCGACAAATGCCTGAAGCTTTTCCTTTACAGTCGCCGGACCGCCCATAATCGTAGCCCGGAGCTGTGCTTCGACACTGGCCCTCTCATAATCTGCCCATAGCCCTTCCAGTGACTCCACCGGCGGCTGCAATTTTTGCGGTTTGCCCCTCACCAGACTGAGAAAGCTCTGCTGCTGCGAAGTCGACAGCCGCTTCGCTTCTTCGTCAGTCTCGGCTGCGATGACGTTAATCCCGATCATCACGTATGGCTCCTCCAGCACTTCAGACGGACGGAAGACACTGCGGTACAAACGGATCGCAGACTCGATATGATCAGGCGAAAACTGACCGGCAAAGGCAAACGGAAGTCCCAATAGTCCGGCAAGCTGGGCGTTGAACAGACTGGAGCCGAGCAGCCAGATCGGGATATTCAGCCCCTCACCCGGAGTGGCCCGCACACGCGGCCGACCAGGCTCATCCTCAGGCGGTTGCAGGTATTGGCGTAGCTCTGTCAACAGCTCCGGAAAATCCTCGCCGCCGTTTTTGTTTTCACGGCGCAGCGCGCGTGCCGTCAGTTGGTCCGTACCCGGTGCCCGGCCTAGCCCGAGGTCAATCCTCCCGGGGTAAAGGGATTCCAGTGTGCCAAACTGCTCGGCAATGACCAGCGGGGAGTGGTTGGGCAGCATAATGCCACCCGAACCGACACGGATCGTAGACGTCCCCGCCGCCACATACCCCATCACGACCGAAGTAGCTGAACTGGCGATTCCCGGCATATTGTGGTGTTCGGCCAGCCAATACCGGTTGTAGCCCCATTTTTCCGCATGCCGGGCGAGGTCCAGCGTGTTTCGGAATGAATCCGCCGGGGTCCCGCCTTCCAGCACCGGCACCAAATCCAGAATGGAAAGGGGAATCTCACTCAGCTTTTTCTGCTGGTTGGGCTCCCGTTCGGAACGAATGGTATCGTTTTGTTCTGTCATCGTGCTCATCCTTTCTCTTTGTACAGGTAGTCTCCCCACATCTCCAACATACACATATATGAATATCTAGAATTCTAGATGTAGATAAAACACGTATACATGGCTGGGTGCACTGCCTGGCAAATACGGCAGCCTACTTCCATGTATAGCTATGCCTGTATGGAGGCCGGCGAATTCCTTGTGATCCGCTCTTTCAAGCCAGCTACAGCTCTTCCCCGATGAAGCGGGAAAGCTCCTTCAAGGTTTGCTCATTTCGCTTGTAATAGGTCCATTGGCCATATCGGTATACTTCCAGCAATCCCGCTCGCTGCAGCGTTAACAGGTACTGGGAAACAGTCGATTGCGATAAGCCAGCCTTCTCGTGGATGTGGCTTACACACACCCCGATCTTTCGACAATCTCCTCCTTCTTGCGGGGGGAAGTGTTTCTCCGGGTCCTTTAACCATTCAAGGATTTGCAAACGGGTTTCATTGGATAACGCTTTAAAAATAAGAAGGGGATCCATGGGACTTATTATATCGCCAATTCCCGATATGTCAATGTAGGCAGCTTGCCTTGCCTTCATATTCACTCGCTGTTTCGGGGATACTTCTCTTATCGCTTTGATTTTGGAAAACTGCGGAGGTATTCATATGGCTGCTTCAGCGTCAGGACTTTATGAAAAGCTCGGGGGCGAGGAAGCCATCGCCAAGGTCGTCGACTACTTTTACGACCTGGTCTTGGCTGATGAGACGGTCAACCATTTTTTCGCCCATACCGATATGGCAAAACAGCGCCAGCACCAGACGAAATTTATCAGCTATGCTCTCGGGGGCCCGAATCAGTACTCAGGGGGCGCGATGGCCAAAGTGCATGCGGGCATGAATCTGCAGCCCGTCCACTTCGATGCCATCGTGAAGCATCTGCGTGACGCCTTGACCCATTTTGGGGTAGAGCAAGCGGATGTGGAGCAAGCCTTGAGCAAAATCGCCACCTTGCGAGACGATATCCTGTACAAGTGAGCCCATGAGCAAATGAAAAAAACCGATTGTTTCGTGAGCTGTGCTTCCGCTGCGGGAGTCACTGTCCTCACAAACAATCGGTTTTTTGGATTACCGTACCTCCAGCAGGACTTTCCCCGTACTCTGCCGGCTCTCTACCCAATCATGGGCCTGTGCTGCTTCCGCCAGCGGAAAACGACGGCCGATTTTAATCGCGAGCCGCCCGTCCGCCAAATACGGCAAGACTTTCTCCGCCGTATCCTGTAAAAGCTCCGGCCGTTTGCTGCGGGTCGTTCCCAGGCTGAATCCCCGCACCGAACGGCAGCTGGCATGCAGATCAATCGTCCGGATGTTCCCCACTTCGCCGCTGGCATTGCCAAAGTGAACCAGGCGGCCATAGGAGGCAAGGCATTCCATGCTCTTTTCCGACACCCACCCGGAGATTGAATCCAGAATCACATCGGCTCCCGTTCCCCCGGTCAGCTCCTGTACCTTCTGCGCGAAATCTTCCGTGTCCGTGCAGATGACATGATCGGCGCCAGCCTCCAGCGCGATTTTGGCCTTGCTTTGGCGGCCGACTGTCCCAATCACCTTGCCTGCTCCCAGCAGCTTGGCCAACTGAATGGCAGTCGTGCCAATCCCGCCCGCAGCCGCATGGATCAGTACCGTCTCTCCTTTTTCCAGCGCGGCGATGTCTGCCAGCAGCTTGTAGGAGGTAAAGGAAACAATCGGACACGCTGCTGCCGTATCAAAGTCAATTTCATCTGGCAGGACAAAGGTCAGATTTTCATCGGCGGCGATGTACTCCGCATAGGAGCCATTGTGCGGAAATGCGATGACCCGCTGGCCTGCTTGCAGTGACTTGACTTGTGCGCCCACCTCGACGATGACGCCTGTGGCATCCAGGCCGGGAATAAACGGGAGCGCCCCCCCGCCCTTTTTTCCATAACGCGATTTGATGTCGGCAAAATTGACGCTGGTTTTCTCCACGCGAATCAACACTTGTTTGGGGTGAATCTCGGGCATTTCCACGTCTGTATAGATCATCCCTTCTGTTCCCCCAAAAGCCGTAACGAGGATTGCTTTCATTGTGCCTCCCCCTGTCATTATGGTTTGTATGACTTTTTCCTTGTCCAGGCGCTTTTTTCCTGCTGTCCCGCTTGCGCTTATTGGTTGGCAGCTCTTATCGTCACCAGGTTTTATTGGCAAACAGCTTTTATTGGCGAACAGCCTCTATTGGCAGACACCTCTATTGATAGACCGCGCCAAACTGCGCCTGATGCAGCCGGTGGTAAATCCCGCCCGCGGCAATCAGCTCCTGATGCCTTCCTTGCTCGGCCACACCGTCCTCGTTGACCACAACGATGCGGTCGGCATTTTTGATCGTGGTCAGGCGATGCGCTACCACCAGCGTCGTACGGCCCTGGGACAGCTCGGCCAGCGACTGCTGGATCGCCAGCTCCGTTTCCGTATCCAGCGCCGAGGTAGCCTCGTCCAGAATCAAAATCGGAGGATTTTTCAAAAACATCCGGGCAATCGCCAGACGCTGTTTCTGTCCGCCGGAAAGCTTTACGCCACGCTCTCCGATCACGGTGTCCATTCCCTCCGGAAGGTTCCGGATCACATCGTCCAGCCGTGCCCGTCGCGCCGCTTCCCAAATCTCTTCCAAGTCCGCATCCAGCTTGCCGTATGCGATATTTTCCCGAATCGTCCCCGAGAACAAAAACACATCCTGCTGGACGATTCCGATTTGCCTGCGCAGCGAGGCCAGCGTCATCTGCCGAATATCGATCCCGTCAATCGTGATGCTGCCTTCATTCACATCATAAAAGCGGGGAAGCAAGCTGCAAATCGTCGTTTTTCCCGCACCCGATGGCCCTACAAAAGCAACCGTCTCCCCGGCGCGAATCGAGAGGTCCAGATTGCGCAGGATGCTCCTTCCCTCCTCATATCCAAACGTCACCCCTTGATAACGGATATCGCCTCTCAGCCCTGTAGCCTCGATGGCACCGGGAGAATCAGCCACATCCGGCTCCGTGTCGAGAATTTCCAGATAGCGTTTGAAACCGGCGATCCCTTTTGGATAGCTTTCGATCACCGCATTGATTTTCTCAACCGGGCGGAAAAAGACATTGGTTAACAGCAGAAAGCCGACAAATTCGCCGTACGTCAGCTCGTTGCGGATGACAAACCAGGTCCCGCAGATCATCACAAAGAGCGAGATCAGCCGCATCATCATGTAGCTGATCGACAAGCTCTTGGCCATGATTTTGTAGGCCAGCAGCTTGGTCTGGCGAAACCGCTGGTTATTCACCGCGAACAGCTCTTTTTCGTACTCTTCATTGGCGAAGGCTTGCACCACGCGAATACCGCTGACATTGTCCTCCACTCTGGCATTGAAATCGCCCACATCGCCAAACAGACGGCGGTACGTCGTGGTCATTTTTTTACTGAAAAAGAGTGCCAGCCAAGCCATAAACGGAACGACGATAAACGTCAAAATCGCCAGCTCCAGATGCAAATAGGCCATCAGGGCAAAGGAACCGACCAGCGTCATCACGGCGATGAACAGATCTTCCGGTCCATGGTGGGCAATTTCTCCGATCTCGTTTAGGTCATTGGTAATCCGTCCGATCAAATGACCCTTTTTGTTGTTGTCAAAAAAACGGAATGACAGCTTTTGCAAATGCTCAAACAGCTTTTTGCGCATATCCGTCTCGATGTTAACCCCAAGCATATGTCCCCAGTAGGTGACGATATACTGAAGTACGGTATTCAATGCATAAATGGCCAGAAGTCCCAGGCACGCCAGCAAGATCAGCGACCAGTCCTTGCCCGGCAGCAGCTTGTCGACAAACTGGTTTACTGCCAGGGGAAAGCCAAGCTCCAAGAGGCCCGCGATGACCGCGCAGGAGAAGTCCAATAAAAAAAGTCCTTTATAGGGACTGTAATAGGAAAAAAAACGACGAACCATTTGCGCTCACTCCTTCCCACTCCAAAGCTAGATGATAATTGTTATCATACCAGCAATTCCAAATTTTGAAAATGGAAGAAGGCGGGCGCAAACAGTTGGGATCTGTTTTTTCTGTAAATCGGCAATCAGGCTACTTCTGGGACGTGTATGGCTCTTTGGTCGGAACCACTCGCACCGAGGTTTGCTTTCCGATGATTACGGAGAGGACGACGAAGACAGAAGTCCCCAGTGTAAAAAGCGATATCGATTCATCTAGCAGCCATGCGGAAAACAGGATCATCAGAAACGGTTGCAGGTATTGAACTTGACTGACCCTCGCAATTCCCCCCATGGCAAGCCCATTGTACCAGGCTACAAAAGCGAGAAACTGACTGACCACCGCCAGATAGAGAAAGCTGATCCAGGCGTGCAGAGGCGCGTAGAGCATCTCTTCGGTGACGAACATCAAGACTGGAATGATAAAAAATGGAGCCGCGATCACCAAAGCCCAGGCAATAACTTGCCAGCCGCCCAAGTCTCGGGCCAGTCTTCCGCCCTCGGCGTAGCTAAAGGCCACGATAATCACAGCCGCCAGCAGCGCGAAATCAGCCCCTTTCAGTTGACCAAATCCAAGGTAGAAGGCATACACCAGGATCGCGGAACATCCCGCAAGGCTGGCCAGCCAAAACCTGACGGAAGGAAACTCCCCTGCCCGCAAAGTGGCAAACCCGGCCGTCGCCAAAGGCAAGAGCGCAAGTACCACCGCTCCATGCGATGCGGGCAAGCTCTGCATCGCCCAGGAGGTCAGCAAAGGAAATCCCAATACCGCGCCCAGCGCAACGATGGCAAGCCCCTTAAATTGTTTGGCCGTAGGCCGTTTTTCTCTCCTGATCAAAAGGACGATGGCGACAAGGACGGACGCGATTACCCCCCTGCCCAGCCCGACCATAGTAGGGCCAAAATAAGCAACCGCAATACTCGTAGTGGGAAGTGTCAGGCTGAAACACAGCACGCCTATAAATCCGAGCATCAGCCCGAGCCTTTCCCGTTTTCCTTCTACCGCTTCCTTCATCGATATCCACCCCTGACTCTTTGTACCCCAAAAAATGATGGAGACATTCCTTTGAAAGTAACGATCCGAATATTTACAATAGTAAACAGGGAAAGGCGTGAACGAAATAACGCTTTTCCTCATCTGTACGGGTACAGACTTGGAGAGGGGGACGTGCGCCGTGGCAACAAAGTACGCGATCATTATGAGCGAGATCAAGAAGCAGGTGGAGAACGGAACGCTTGGTCCCGGTAAAAAGCTGCCCTCCGTACGCGAGTTGTCGGAGCGGTATGCTTGTAGTAAAAATACCATTATCCAGGCGTATCATGAGCTGGAAAAAGAGCATGTGATCTACTCTGTGCCCAGAAGCGGCCATTATGTCGTCAATCGCCTGCGTCCGCACCCGGACGGGATCACCAGCGCCATCATTGATTTTTTATCGGCCGGTCCCGATCACGAGGTCATGCCGTACCTGGAGTTTCAGCATTGCATCAACCAAGCGATTGACATGTACAAAGACGAGCTGTTTCACTATACCGATCTGGCCGGCATACAGCCTCTGCGACTTCAGGTCAGCCGGTATTTGCAAAACCTCCAGGTATTTTCTCCCCCGGAGAGGGTGTTTGTCACTTCAGGAGTCCAGCAAGCGCTGCATATACTGATCCCTATGCCTTTTCCCAACGGCAAACGAAATATTCTCGTAGAGCAGCCCACCTATTTTGGAATGATCGAGTCGGCCCAGCTCCAGAACGTCACCACTTTTGGCATCGACCTGACCATGGATGGGCTGGATTTCGACCGTCTGGAATTCTTTTTTCGCCATCAAGAGATCAAATTTTTTTACACCGTGCCGCGGTTTCACAATCCGCTGGGCCACAGCTATACCAACGAGGAGAAAAAAAGGATCGTGCGCTTGGCGCAAAAATACGATGTCTACATCGTGGAGGATGATTTTTTAGGTGAGCTGGACCCCAATCCGAAGAGTGACCCCCTGTTCTCCTACGATCCTGACGGCAGAGTCATTTATCTCAAAAGCTTCTCCAAAATCATGCTGCCCGGTTTACGAGTGGCTGTGACCGTGCTGCCCACGATTATGACAAACACCTTTTTGCGCTATAAATTCAGCACCGATTTCATGACCTCCGCGCTTTCCCAAGGGGCCTTGGAAATCTATATCAAAAGCGGAATGCTGCAAGGTCATCTCAAACGGATCAAAGTCCTTTACCACAAAAAAATGCAACTGCTTCTCGCAGCCTGTGAACAGCATCTGCCGCCCGATGTTGTCTATACCCAGCCTGCCTCCGGCTTTTATTCCACGATCTTTCTCCCCGGGCATGTCAAAGCCAGGCGGCTGGCGGAGCTGCTTCAGCAGAAAAATATCTATGTGGATGATGCGCGGCGGATGTTCCTGCCCGAATTCCAGCGAGACGATATGATCCGCCTCAGCATCTCCCAAGTGAGCGAACACCAGATTGAACAGGGCGTGAAGGAGATCGGCCGTTGCATTCGTTTTCTTCTCGGCAAGAGAGATTCACCCAGCCAGCTTTCCACTGCGTGGTTGTAACGGTGAGTAAAAAAAGCAAAAGCAGGCCGCCCAGAAAAGACAGCCTGCTCGCATGACTTAATGCTTTTGATTTTTGGTCTGGTTCCACTGCTTGATTTGTTCGATGATGTCCCTGATCTGATTCTTTGCGTCCGCATGCTCGGGCTCACTGCCCCAATGCTGAATCAGCGGCGGCATCACTTTGCTCATATGTGCGTACAGGCACCAGACCTTTACCATTTCCACACGCTCGGGAGTCGCTTCTCCCGTCAACAGCTCGGTAAACTTGTACAGCAAATCATCCAGCTCGGGAACGAGAGCATCTTTTTTATCGTTCACGCCTTGAGACTCCCACCCCTAAAGGGGCAAGCTGACACCTTCGGTACCAGTGGGATTCCTGGGTGGTAGTCGGAAGTGCATTTCTGCTATCCGTAGTTCCCCCAGGTTCAGGGCTGTCTCATCAGCCCGTCCTAAGACAGTGCCTATAGCATCTTAGGCTGACAGACTGTTACCATCTGTCACAGGTTGACGCATGATATTGATGGCTCCAACCCGATCGCGATGAGCTTTGAATCCGCATGAACACTTGTACCTTCTGTCTCTCGCTTTGTTCTTCTTACCACAGGCAGGACAGCATTGAGAAGTGTAGGCAGGATTGACTTCCACAACCCTTATGCCAACTAAATTTGCTTTGTAGGAGATGAACTGCTGAAGCTGATAGAAAGTCCAACTGTGCAGATTCTTTGCGTGTTTACGGCTTGTTCTTGCCGTCTTGCGAATATTCCCTAATCGTTCAAGCTTAATGACCGACACGCCTTCCTGAATGGCTGTATTGACAATCTGTCGGCTGATCTTATGGTTTTGATCTTTCATCCATCGTTGTTCTTTGTTGCCTAGCTTGCGAACGGCAGACAACTTTTTGAGTTTCCCTAATTTACGTCTACGTTGTTGGTACTTTCTTCGTATGTACTTGTTCTGTCTGCCGTTTCCAAAGAATCGGGTTTTCCCTGTAGAAGTTACAGCAACAGCAGGAACTTTCAAACCAAGATCAATACCCATGATGTTTTCGTTGTTTGTTACGCTTGTAGGCACTTCTACCGAAATTTGAGCGTACCATTTCCCTGACTTTTCCATGATACGCATTAATCCAGATTTTCCTTTGCTTAACAGTTCCCTATCTCGGCTGGTCATCGTAGCACGAAACGCTGTTTTCTTCGTCTTTCCCTCTACAACGATAGGGAAAGCAACTATATTTTCGGATACCGTGTAGTTTTGATTGTTGACGAAATAAACAGGTTTTTTCAGAATAGGGCGAGTACCCAACTTCTTGATTTTTCGGTATACACTCTTGGCATCACGTATAGCTTGATTACAGACGGCTGATGGTAGAATGGTTTCTACATTTTTAGTGGTTGTTTTTGGAAACCCACCAAGTTGTTCCGCTTGTTCTGTTAGCTGATTGACTACACGAATATATTCCTTTCCTACATGACGAAGAATATCTGGTTGATCAGGAAATATGCGAATTTTAACGGTTAAAGCTTGCATATGTTCACCCCCTTTTCTTTTGTTCTTCCACATAACGCTTTACTGTTTCGCTTGATACGTTTCCTGCTGTACTTACGAAAAAAGAGCGTGTCCACAGACTCGGCAAATGAGCAAGATGCTTGAACTCCTGCCTCAATATTCGAGAGGTCACCCCTTTCACTTTTGCCATAATGTCTGATGGGGAATCGGAGGGAAGACCGTTCAGGAACAGATGGACATGATCTGGCATAACTTCCATTGCTACAATATGCCAGCCATTCTCTTGACATATTTTTTCAAGTAGTTCCTTGAATCGAATTTCCACCTGTTCCACGAATACTTTTCTTCGATAACGAGGGCAGAAAACAAAATGATAGTTGATGAGAGATACTGTAGTAGCTGTACGTCTATATTCTTGTTCCATATAATCATTGTATTAGTATAAATAACAAACTGCAACGATGAATAATAAAGAAAAGTACTCGCACATGTGCTATGTGTTTGCCCTGCCCGTCCCATGAAGGGATGTTCAGGCAAAGCCGTCTTTCATCCCACGATTAAAACCGTGAGCTTTCAGTCGGCAATTACTGTAACAAGCCATTCATTTTGTATTCGCAAACCCGCGCTTATTTCCTGCTCAGACCGCATGCTTTGCACAAAGCCAAAAAGGAGACGGGGCTCACCGCTGTCCCTTCTCCCTTTTTGTTGGTTCGGATTGCTTCACAAATTCCTGCGGCAGCTTTATGGTAAAGACAGTCCCTTCTCCCGGTTTGCTGTCCACCTGCAGACTGCCTCCAGAGAGCTGCACGATTTTTTTGACGATCGACAGCCCCAGCCCGCTTCCGGTGCTGGTACGATTGCGGGATTTGTCTCCCTTGTAAAAACGGTCGAAAATATGCTGCAGCTCCTCTTCCGATATACCCACACCCGTGTCCTTGACCGTGACGGTAATCTCCCGGTCATAGCGAATCCCGATAAATAACGATCCGCCCTGTTCCGTAAACTTGATACTGTTTGCAATCAGATTGATCCAGACTTGATTAAACAGTTGTTTATCAGCGTGAATCATCGTCTCGGGCAACTCCAGATCGATCTCGAGATCCTTTTCCCGCCACTGCTTCTCCAGCATCAGCAGCACCTGACGAATCTGTTCGTCCAGACGGTACCAGGCGGGGTCATAGAGATTCGCCTCTTTTTCCAAAGAAGCCAATGTCAGCAGCTGTTTGCTCAGTGACGACAGTCGCCTGCTCTCCTGTTCAATAATCGCCAGGTACGCTTCCTGCTGCTTCTCGGGGACTTCACCGGTGCGGATCGCCTGGGAGAATCCCTGAATCGACGTCAGCGGCGACTGAATCTCATGCGAGACATTGGAGACGAATTCCTGTCTCATCTCCTCCAGTTGCTTCAGCGACTCGGTCATTTGTGCAAAGTTAGCCGCAAGGACGCCGATCTCATCCTTCCTGGCAATATCGAGCCGGATGTCGTAATTCCCCTCAGCCAACTGCTTGGTTGCCTTCGTCAGCCGTTTGATCGGTCGGACCAGGTACCGGGTAAAGACGAGGATAAAAAAGATGCTGAGGAAGAACATCGCCGCCAGCAGGATCGCAAATAAGATATGCACTTCCCCGAACTGCTGCTCTGTATCGGGGCGAACGAACAGCGCGTAGGTCTTGCCGTCTGATGTGATCGGCAGCCCGATGCTGTTTTTCAGCGTATTCTCGAAAAAGCCGGTGACAAACAAGCCATGCTGTTCCTCCAGGATTCCCCGGTAGATACCACCGGAGAGGACTCGTTTAACGATCGCCGGATCGATCTTTTGTTCCCGGAAAGGGGCACCAAATAGCGTCCCCCTCCCTTGCTCATCTACCAGGTAGAGCTGAAAATTCATGTTGGCAATATGCGTGAGATAGTTTTGCAGATCCTGGGAGCTGTTCTGCTCGTAGAGCCCGACGATCTCCTCGCTGATCCGGGTTATTTTCTCGTCGTTATACGCCCGCAAATTCTTCTGGTAATACCCGTTGGCAAACAGGAAGCCCAATGTCCCGCTGACCATCAGAATCGCAATATACGTGAGGACAAGCCGGACATACAGCGATTTCACGATGAACGCACCTCCAGCTTGTAGCCCAAGCCGCGAATGGTCGAAATGACAAAGTCGTCCGTTTTCTCGGCAAATTTTTCCCGCAGCCGTTTGATATGCACATCGATCGTCCGGCTCTCGCCTTCGTAATCGTCTCCCCAGATCAGCTCCAGCAGCTCTGCCCTGGTGAAAGTGCGGCCGGGAAAGCTGGCCAGTTGGGCCAGCAACTCAAACTCCTTCAGGGGAAGGTGAATCGTCTCGTCTCCCACTTTTACAACGTGACTGATGCGGTCAATCACCGTCCCATTCATCACGATCACTTGCTTGCTGACCATCTTGTAGCGTCGAAGCAAGGCTCTGATCCGATAGAGCAGCTCTTGCGGTTCAAACGGCTTGGTCAGATAATCATCCGTCCCGGCCAGAAACCCTTTTTCCTTGTCCCACACCTCTCCCTTTGCTGTCAGCAGGATGACCGGAATGTCGAAGTTTTCCCGGATCTCCCGGCATAACTCCCAGCCGTTTTTTCCCGGCATCATCACGTCGACCACGGCCAGTTGGATTTGCTCCCGCTGCAGGATGTCTGAGGCAGCCGCCCCATCAGGTGCTTCGATCATCTGGTAGCCTTCACGAGTCAAATAATAGCGGACCAGCTCCCGAACATGCGGGTCGTCATCCGCGACCAGAATGGTGGTCTTCATACGATTTCCCTCCGTCTACGTCAATCTGAGGCTGACAACGAGAACAACCGCAGCAATCGCCACAACAAATGCCGAGGCCACTGCGGAGAATCTTTTCATGATCTGGGTAAAACGCGTTTCATTTTCCTGTTTCAACGCATGGCGCATGCTACGTGTCAACCATGTTACTAGAATCACGAACAGCAGCGCAACCATGCCGCCTCCCTCTTCCATCAGCTTCAGCCAGAGAGGTTTGCTTTTGCCAATCATCCCTGCGATAACGATCAGCCCGATACCGGACCCAAGCACAGCCACGGCCGCCGCTTGAAAAATCGTCCACACCCTTCCTTTGGACAAAACGGCCGCCAGCTTCTGCTGCTCCCCTGCCAATCTGGCGCTGCGGAGCAAAAGCAAAAGGACAATCAATGCGCCAAACCAGACAGACAAACCGATGATATGCGTAAAATACAACCCAGCGTACATGTTCATTCTCCTTTTCTTCCCGGTGGATTTTCCACAGTGACAAGGTCGTTATCGTTCAAATCTGCTTGCCCGGATACTGCGACAAGATCTCCCGGGGCGATTCCTGTGCCAATCTGTACAAAGCTGGTCGTGCTCGTGTTGTCAATTACAGTCACTTCCTGCTTGAACGCTCGCTCCCCTCTGACCAGAAACACGTAGTTCATTCCGTCTTCATTCAGAACAGCCTCACTCGGCACGACGATGCCCTTCTCTGCTTTTTTTCGCGCCACCGTCACGTCGGCACGCATCCCCGGCCGAAGTGCATGTCCGGGATTGGACATCCGGATTTCTACCGGATACAGCTTGCTCTGCCCCGTCGCGGTCATTCCGACAAAGCTGACCCTTCCTTCCGTCTCCAGTCCCAGGGCCGGGACGGAGATCTGCACGCTGCCCCCCTGCGCAAAATCAGCCAGATAGTCCTCTGCCACCTGCACCGCAATTACGACATGATCGAGAGAAATGATTTCTGCTATGGCGGCCTGCGTGGAGACGACATCTCCCTCAGCGGCAAACAGGTTGTTCACCGTTCCCGTCATGGTCGCCTGGATTTGCGTCTCGCTTAGCGCTTTTTTCGCCTTTTCCCAAGCCACCTGCGCTCCTTCTACGGCTGCTGAGGAGACCGTGATGCCCGCCTGATCCCTGGCATCCGCGATCTGTGCCGCCCGATCATTGCTTTGCGCCCGAATCCAGTCCGCTTCTGCCGCATCCAGTTGAGATCGGGGCAAAGCCCCTGCTTCCACCAGCTTTTTCACACGCTCATAGCTTACCCTGGCATTTTCCAGCGATTGGGCGGATAACGCAGATGCTGAGACAGCATTTCCGTCCGCTGCCTCTACGGTCTTGGCCTGGGCCAGTCTCGCTTTAGCTTCGGCCAGCTTCGTCTCCGCCTCCCGCAGCTCCAGCTCTTTCTGCGTGCGGTCCACCTCTCCGATCACCTGACCCTGGGTCACGGCATCCCCTTTTTTCACGTAGAGCTTCGCAAGCGTCCCCGCTGCCTTCGGAACCACCGTTCCCTCTGCATCAGCCGTGATAGTGCCGATAAACGTCTGCTTTTGTGAAACCGCCTCTTCTTTCGCCTCATAGACGGTTACCAGCCGAGCGGAAGGGGTCGGATGCGTCTCCACTTGAGACACACCTTTCTCCCCGTCCTGCGAGCTGCACCCGCCGAGCGCGAGCCCCAGCGATACCAGCAGAGTGGCACTCACACCGATCAACCTATTCATTTTCATCCGATCATCCCTCCAATGCCTCTTGGACTGTATGGCTCTGTTTGCGGATGCGCCTGCGGTTTGCCAGATGGTACAAGGCTTCATAGCCTACTGGAACGACTACAAGCGTCATCAGCGTCGACGAAAGCAGCCCGCCGATCACTACGATGGATAAGCCTTTGGACAACAAGCTCCCTTCCGAAAAGCCAAACGCCAGGGGCAGCATTGCCGCAATTGTCGCCACGGCCGTCATCAGGATCGGACGCAAACGAGTTCTCCCCGCTTCGATCAAAGCTTCGCGAACCGCCAATCCCTCTCTCATCTTCTGACCTACCCGGTCAATCAGGACAATCGCATTGGTCACCACGATGCCGATCAGCATCAGGAAGCCAATCAACACGGTCATATCCAGTACACCGCCAAACAGCCACAGTCCGAACAAACCGCCAATCGAGGCGAGCGGCAAAGACAGTAAAACCGCAAGCGGCGACAACAGGTTGCCAAACGACGCGACCATCACCAAGAGGACAAGCAGAATAGCGGCACCAATGGCGGCGAACATTTCCACGAACCCTTTTTGCATATCCTGCTGCACCCCCTCCGAGCTGATGCTGACTCCTCGCGGGAGCGGCAACTGCTTCAGGCTGTTCGTCTGCGCCTGAGAGATCCCGCCTTTGTCCGAGCCGAGAATATCGGCGGTAATCTGGATATACGGTTTGCCTTCTTTTCGCAGCAGAGAAGCAGGAGCTTCTTCTCTTTGCAGGGAGGCAATCTCCCTGAGGGCAACCTGCCCGCCCAGCGGAGACTTCAGCCAAATCTCCGGCAGCCGCTCCAGAGACTGAGGCTCCCCTGCCCCAAAGATCAGTTCATATTCCCTGCCGTTTAGCTTGATGCTTGGCAAGCTGGCGGTCCCGATGACACCGGCCAGTTCGCTGGCCGCCTGCTGGGGAGTAAAGCCCCACTGCAAAGCACGGTCCCGGTCCACTGTAATCGAGAGCTGTCCCCGTCGGTCGGAGACATTGTCTTTGACGTTGGCGAGCAACGGGTTTTCTTTCAGCTTTGCTTTGACCATAGTCGCTGCTTCTTGTATTTGCGCGAAATCATTTCCGTACAGAACGAGCTGATAGCCGCCCTGACCGCCTGCCGCCGGCTTGCTGAACGTGACCTGGGCTTCGGCCGGTATCATCGGAGTTACCCTTTGGCGTATTCGCGCCTGGACGTCATTCTCGTCTGCCCCGTCCTGCAGCTTGATCGTCATTTCCGCGAGCTGAGTTTGCTTCGCCTCCCCCTGCGCCCCACCGATCCGGCTCTGGATATAGAGCACCTCCGGCTCATCCAGAACTGCTTTTTCGATAGACTCCACCTTCGTGCTGGTCGTCTCCAGCGTCGTTCCTGTCGGCATTTTCAGCTTGATAAACAAGAGATTGGAATTCAGCTCGGGCAGAAAACCGGAAGGCAGAGTTGCGGCCAGGCCCAGGCTGCCGCCAAAGAGGAGCAAAGTAACCAGCGCCACTCTCCCTTTGTGCTTCAGTGCCCATAACAATGCTTTGGGGTAGACGGCAGCCAGACGGCTTTCCCGATGCACGCTTTGCTTTTCGGACCGCATCGTGACGCTGGCCAGCCAAGGCACCACCGTAACAGCCACCAGAAGCGATGCCAAAAGCGCCCACGCCACCGCAGCCGCGAACGGTTTGAAAAAGTCGCCCAAAATCCCGCTGACAAAAGCGATGGGCACAAAGACCGCTACCGTTGCCAACGTCGATGAGGTAATGGCACTCGCTACTTCACCAACTGCTTCGATGATCGTCCGGTTATGGCGTTCTTCGGTTTGGTACCGCCGGAAAATATTTTCAATCACGACAATACTGTCGTCTACGACCCTCCCGATGGCTACCGTCATCCCGAACAGGCTCATCAGGTTGATGCTGATTCCGTTGAGATAGAGAAACAAGACGCTGACGAGGATGCACAGCGGGATCGATACCATCACGATCAGCGTTGATTTGAGATGACGCAGGAACAGATAGATCACCAAAACTGCCATCACGATCCCCAACAGGCCCTCTTTGGCCATTCCCCCAATGGAGGTACGGACGAAGTCAGAGCGATCGGAAACGATTTCAAACGCCAAATCAGGGTATTGGGCGCGAAACGCATGCAGCTTTTCCCGTATCGCCTCACTGACATCCACGATGTTGCCGTCCGCCGTTTTGGTGATCTGCACGGCAACGGCCGGTTTCCCGTTTAACCGGCTGATTGAGCTGCGCTCCAGCTCCCAATGGACGGTAGCTACATCCCCGATCCGCAAATACGCTGGCTGACCGAAGCCATTGTCCGGTATCGGCAGCCGGGTTTGTTTCAACTGCTCCAGACTGGTATAGGCATTGTCGATGCGTGCGATGTAGTCCTGGCCGGCCTCTCTGACACTGCCCACAGATGACGAGATGTGCTGGGCTTCCAGCGCTCGCTTCAAGTCACCGGGAGACAGCTGGTAATAGCTTAAAGCCTCCGTATTCGGCCGAATCCGCACCACTTTTTTCTCCATGCCGATCACATCTGCAGCATCAACACCAGCAATCGCCTGCAGCTCTTCTACGAAAATATCCTCGACCAGGCGGTAAAAGGCTTCATTTGTACGCGATTGCCCCTGGTTGCTGATCGCCAGGAAATACATCGGTTCGCTGCCGATCATGCGAAGATTTACCTTGGGTCGCCTAGCTTGGGCAGGAAGCCTTGCGTTGCTGACGCTTTTCTCCACCTCGTCGCGCACCTTGTCCATATCGGCTTCGGCCTGGATGGAGACTGTCAGCAGGGAGTGATTTTCCTCGGAACTGGAGATGTACGATTTTACGCCGCTGACGGCATCGATGGCTTTCTCCAAAGGCTTGCTCACATCTTCCAGCACATCCTCGGCAGAAGCGCCCGGATACATCGTGGAAATCGTCAGCATGCCCAGCTTGGCCTGAGGCTCACTTTCGATGTTGATGACCGAAAAGGAGAAAAGTCCGCCTAGCGAGACAAGTATAGAGATCAACACAACCATGGCTGGATTCTTAAGTGACATCTTCGTTATCCACTTCACCCGATCACTGCCTCCTTTGATCCACTCGACCGTAATCCGGTCTTGTTGCTCTACAGATCAATATAGGAAGCCAATGTGAACAGCGGATGAACAAAGAATGACAAAAGCGGGAATAGCGACTGTTTCGCTTGATCCGTTGTTTGATTCCACCTATTGGGATATAATTAGTAGGATTTTTTACAGGAGAGGAGATTCTTTCATGAAAACGAGTAAATGGGGCAAGCTTCATCGCCTGTTGGCCAGTGGCTTGCTTGGCTTGACCGCGATTCTGGGGAGCGTTTTCACTGTTCAGGCGAACGAAGCGCCTGCGGTTCCCGCTATCAGCCAGTGGTCCATTTCGACCCTTCACGAGGGGGAAAAATACGGGATTTTCCCGCTTGCCTGGTACTATGACGGTACGTTTCAGAAGCCGATTACCGCTGACAAATATGAAGCCTTGCTGAACGCCACAGCTGCAAAGCTGGACGCGCTGGGATTGAAAAAGCGGGGAGCATCCTCTGCTCCATCCGTAGCCGCATCGCAAACGATTACCCGAGATGCCGTCCTGCACTCGCTGTACAATACGCTTGCCCAGTACGAGCTGCCTGAGGCATTCGAAATCGCGAAGGACAAACCGATCGATTATCTCCAGAAGAAAGGCATCGTGAACGGAACGAAAAACGGGCTTGAGCTGGAACAGCCCTGCACGACAGAACAAGCAGCCGTTCTCGCCAGCAGACTCATCGCCTATACGTATGATACTGCTCAGGGCGGAGCAAAAGGGCTGATGTGGAAAGTAACCAAAGGAGACAACACCCTTTATTTGCTTGGCTCGATTCACCTCGGCATTCCCGAGATGTACCCCATGCAAAAAAATATCAGAGAAGCCTTTCAGGCATCAGATACGCTATGGGTAGAGGCAAACCTGGTATCCAGAGATCAGGAGACCCTGGAATACTTTACAAATTCAATGACGTTCAGCGATGGTTCGATGCTGAAGGATCACGTATCCCAAGAAACCTATGAGAAGCTTCAGAAGGCCACTGCCAAACTGAACCTGCCTTCGCATGCCTACGATTCCGTCAAGCCATGGGCTATTTCCACCAACCTGTCTCTGATGACGCTGTTGAGCTCGCCTGACGATATGGTGCAAGCAAGCACATTGGGTATCGATATGTATTTCCTGCAAAGTGCACTGCTCACTGGGAAGCCGATTCACGAGCTGGAGGGCATGAAGCTGCAAGCCGACATTTTCAACAACGTCTCTTTGGAAGAGCAAGAAAAAGATTTAAATGAAATGCTCGACACCATTTTGAACCCGACCGCTGAAACAATTGATTCCGCGAAAGAGTTTAACCAGTGGCAGCAACTGTGGGCCAAAGGCGATTTGGACGGCTTTACCCAATCCTTTACCAAATCGCAGCAGTACACAGAGACCGATAGTGCCAAGCGGTTATTTGGCGAACGGGACAAGAATATGGCCGCCAAGCTGGCTGAATTGCTGGAGAAGGAAGGGAAATCGACCACGTTCGTTGTCATCGGTGCCGGACATTTTGTGATCAAGGATATGGTGATTGACCAATTGAAGCAGAAAGGCTATCAGGTAGAGTTTATTAAGTAGCCGGATGATGCAACAAAACAAGGCTGCCGCTTAGTGATAGGCTCCCTTTACGCAAGCAGGTGAAATACTATACCTGCTACTGTGTGGGGCCTATCATTCGAGGGCAGCCTTTTTCAATTGGAGTGAACAGGTCTACGTTCATCAACATCACTCATCAAAGATTTCACGCAGCATTTTCTCCCTGTTTCCGAGAAAGCGCTTGGTAACCATGTAGTGCATGGTTTCCTCATAGCGAATTTCCTCCAGCGGTTGGGCATCAAAATTTAGTATTTGCGCTCCGGGATAGCCCAGTAAAATGGGTGAATGCGTAGCGATCAGAAATTGCGCCTCGTTTTCCAGCTCTTTCATGATCTTCAGCAGCACCAGTTGTCTAGCCGGAGAGAGCGCGGCCTCAGGCTCGTCCAGCAGGTAGATCGCCTTTTTTCCAAAGCGATGCGTAAACAGGGAGAGAAATGCTTCCCCGTGTGATTGTGCATGCAGGGATCGTCCCCCGTAATACTTGAGACTCTCTGGCATCGTGTCCAGATGGGAGGCAAAATGATAGAATGTCTCTGCCCTCAGAAAAAAACCGTTGGTGATTTTGGGAAGCCAGGAAAGACGAATGGCCTCTCCCAATGCCGACCCGGATGCGTCCACCTCATAGAAATTATTTTTTCCGCCGCCCGCCGTGTGAAAGCCGCACTGATAAGCAATCGCCTCCAGAAGCGTCGATTTCCCGGAGCCGTTTTCCCCGACGAAAAAGGTGACGTTGGTGTGAAAGGACAGGGAATCCAGATCGCGAAGGGCCGGTATCGAAAAGGGATAGGTGGTTCGGTCCGAATTTTCACTTCTGAGAACTTCCAGACTTCGCAGATACATCTCCTCACCCCACTGTTTTTGTGATCAAAACCTCTTTTCCTCACGATACCCTTTTCCTTGCGATTATTCAAACCAGTCAAGCCGATTGGCCCTTGTGGGTAGTCGGTGTTTTTTCAGGCGGCAGTACACCGGTTTCATCGCAAAAAAAGAGCAGCTTGGATTGCTGCTCCCATTCGCTCTACATTTTCGATACAACCTTTAGATACGGCGCATGCTCTTTTCTCCCCCATCGCTGCAGCAGATGGGAGCGAATCCAGGGAATCACCCAGTAGTCGCCGCCAAAGCGTCCCGCATTGTATCCCGCTGCTGCCACGAAAAATCCTAAAAGGATCATCCAGGGGTTGGAAGAGACGGTTCCTGCGAACATAAACATGAAATTCATCAATAACCCGCAGAACGCCGCGGCTGTCGTCAGCACACCCAGCAACAGACCCAAACCGACCAGAAACTCCCCCAGCGGGATCAAGAAATTGAAGACCTCAACATAAGGCAGGGCAAAGCTTTTGACAAACGCGACAAAATTGGGATACATCAAGCTCTCAGTGCCTGATTCCAGCACCGGCTTGTTGACGGCATTCTCCAGGTATTTGGAGGCGTCAAAACCGGAGGTCAATTTATGCCATCCGGCCGTCAGCCATTCATAGCCGAGGTATATGCGAATCAATGCTAAAATCCCGCTGGCATATACATTCGTACGAAGCCAGTTCATCATGTGAATCTACTCCCTCTTTTTGAAAATGATTTGGTAATTTTATTCTAAAAGAGAGGGAGCGCTTCGTAACTCAGGGAGACCCCTTATTTCTGGCAGGGGGAAACCCTGAAATATGACCGGGTACATCCCTGTCAGGGGTTATTTGTGATTTTTACGACAAACGGAAACGCCCGTACTTTTCCGTTCTGCTGAAACTCAGCCCAGATTTTATAGGTTCCAGCGCGACTGAACGTCGTTTCAAAAACAGGCTTCGCCTCATCCGCTGGATGCACATGCAGGAAATTCTCCGCCTTTTCATCGAGAATCACGACATGTCCCATCGCTCCCAGGTAGGGGGTCAAATGGGTCTGATCCAGTTCAAATGAGAGTTGGACCGGGTGGTTGGCCTGAAACGAGCTCATCGTCAGTTTGACCGTCTCCCCTTCTACGGTTTTCGTCAAAGCAGTATCAGGCTTTAGCCCCTGTCCGCTTGCCGCAGCACCGGGATGCCCGACCACAAACGAAATGGGCTCTACATGATAGGCCAAATCCTTGGGTTTGATGTCAACAAATCCTTTGTAGTTCCCCTCAGGCAGACGATACGCTATCCGAAATTCACCATCACCCGCCTGTTCAGGATGCAGATGATAATATTTCTCCAGATTCTGATCGACGATAATGAAATGGAGCAGCTTTTCGTGATTCACTTCCAGCTCGTTCACCGGATTTCCCGCTTTGTCTTTCAAAGAGATCTTGACCTCGCTCGCATTAGCCTCAATCGACGCGTGTACCTCACTTTCTCCCGTATGCTCCTGATGTGCGGCATCCGCATGCCCGTGTTCGGTTCCGTGCCTGTTATCGCCGCCGCTCGCAGTATCATGTCCAGTCTCCGCACCGTCCGGCGCTCCGTGCCCATTTTCGGTACCGCTTGCTGCCCCATGCCGGCTTCCGCTTTCGTTCCCGTTTCCGTGGACATTCCCCGGATTGCTCTCGTTCCCCGCCCCTTGTCCATGGCCGCCCGCCTGCTCGTTGCCGGCTGCATGCCCTGCTGTTGCCGCTCCTGCCTGTTGATCCGCACTGTCAAAAAGCTGCTCATAAACCGTAAAACCGCCGATCACGAGTACCACATAAACAATTCCTGCGAGCACCCATTTATGCATCTGATTCACAACCCCTTTCCAAAATTGGCTTCCAATATTCCGGTTTTCATATCCATTTTATCCACAGCAAAATAATACAATACCCCCCTAGTGTATGTAAAGAAGTAACTTTTTATAGCCCGTCCAGTTTATTACACCACCGCTCTACCATTCCTCTTCTCCCTCTCTTGACAATCCCACCCTACAAACATTACCATTCCGCATAGGTTCTCTATTCGTATTTGTTGCCAGGCAATTGGGACCCGTGTAGAAAATAACCATCAATATTGTGATGCGGAATGTAGTACAATCGGGGTAGATCATCTACTAAAAGGGGAAGAGGGTAGTAATGCAGAAGGAAGAAAAACTAACGATGCCGAAACAGACATGGCCACACATATTAGCGCAAACCGTTAAAACCGGGATTATTAAATCGAATCTGATTCCAATGTTTGCTGGATTGACATTGGCTTTATATACATATCAGATGAGTCTGATTGAGAAGCTTCCGGAAATCCTGTTTGCTTTGATCGGATCAGCTTTCGTCATGGGTGCAGCTGGGGCATTTAATAACTTGTATGATCGCGATATCGATTCCATCATGGAGAGAACCAAAAACAGACCTACGGTAACAGGTGAAATCAAGCCGCAAACCGTACTATGGCTGGGCATTTTCATGACGATCGTCGGAATCATCGCTCTTGCCTTAACAACTCCCCTAGCAGCACTCCTCGGGTTTCTGGGACTGTTTTTTTATATTGTTCCGTACACCATGTGGACCAAACGCAGAACCGTTTACAATACAGAGGTCGGAAGCATTTCGGGAGCCATGCCGCCTCTTATCGGATGGGCCGCGATTCATCCGGACATCACACATCCCGCCATTCTCGGCCTGTTTGTGATCACCGTGATTTGGCAGATGCCCCATTTCTACGCGATCGCGATTCGCAAACACGAAGAGTATAAGGCGGCAGGAGTTCCCATGCTTCCCGTGGTCAAAGGTGTGAGAAGAACCTACCTGCAGACGAACGTATACCTAGTCGTGCTGATTGCCATCAGTTTTCTTTTTGGATCATTAAGCATCGGCCTGATGTTGGTAGCTCTTCTGTTGAGCATCGCCTGGCTGCTTTTAAGTGTGCTGGGCTACAAAAAGATGGATTCGGAAAAATGGGCGAAATCGATGTTTCTCTTTTCCCTGCTTCATATGACGGTTCTTTTCTCGACCGTTATTATCTACTCGTTGGTTGGGATTATTTTTGAATTGTAAGAGTTCCTTCTGTGCTGAGATTACGAGTGATATAAAAAGGGTAGTCAGGAACCAAAAAACTTGTTCCAGACTACCCCTTTTGATTAAACAATGCCCCGTTAGCAGGAGACACTGACATTTATTCAGCTGTATTTAGTTCAACTGCAATTTTTGCAGCAAGTTTCGCATTGTTTTTGACCAGTGCTATGTTTGCCTCCAAGCTTTTTCCCTCAGTCAGTTCCTTGACTTTCGCCAACAAAAAGGGAGTTACCTGTTTCCCGCCTATCCCCTGAATCTTAGCTTCCTGTAAGGCTTGGTGAATAATCTCTTCAATCTCGTTGTAATCAATAGCATTCTCTTCGGGTATCGGATTTGCAATTACCGCTCCTCCTTTCATGCCCAGACGCCACTTCATTTGCAGCATCTTTGCCATTTCCTCTACATGATTCATACGAAAAGTAACGCCGTGACCGCTTTGCCGGGAAAAGAAGGCAGGAAATTCATCGGTTTGATAGCCGGCAATCGGAACCCCTAGTGTTTCAAGGTACTCCAAAGTTCTACCGATATCCAAGATGGACTTGCATCCCGCACAAACGACCGCTACATTCGTCTCGGCAAGCTCAATCAAGTCGGCCGAAACATCCCAAGTGATTTCCCCTTCCCGATGAACACCACCGATACCACCTGTAGCAAATATTTTAATTCCCGCCAATTGCGCGCCCATCATGGTTGCAGCTACTGTGGCAGCACCCATGCGGCCCGAGGAAAGAATGTAGGGAATATCTCGTCGACTCACCTTGGCCACCGACTGGTTTGTTGCAAACTCCTCCAGGTCACTCGCGCTCAAGCCGATTTTGATTTTACCTTGGGAAAAACCGATCGTTGCCGGAACCGCCCCATTATCACGTATGATTTGTTCTACATCCCGCGCCATTTCAATGTTTTGCGGGTATGGCATTCCATGAGAGATAATTGTTGTTTCCAAGGCGACAATTGGTAATTGGTGATCTAATGCGTGTTGAACCTCTTCTGAATACGAAATGAATTCTCTCAACTTAAGTCCTCTCCTTTTCCCTTTGCAGCGGAGCTTTTCATTTTTTCTGTTTCAGTACACGTAATGTTTTCCGTTCGCTATCCTCTGCCCCTTGGACAGGCAGACCTGCCTCTTTATTTCTTGTTGTATATTTCAGATTCTCCTCGGAAATTACCTCACCGGGTATGAAAATAGGAATACCCGGAGGATAGACCATGACAAACTCCGCAACGATCCTTCCTGCTGACCCCTCAATGAATGGTTGCCACACCTGTATCCATCGCTGCCTTGGCTACAGCGGCCGCGACGCGGGGAGCTACCCGATGATCAAACGGATCGGGAATGATGTAGTCTGGATGCAGCTCTTGTTCGGAAATTAAATCAGCGATCGCATAAACAGCAGCAAGTTTCATCGCTTTGTTTATCTCTTTGGCGCGAACATCTAATGCCCCCCGGAAAATTCCGGGAAAAGCTAGTACATTATTAATCTGGTTGGGAAAGTCTGAACGGCCTGTTCCCACTACTTTTGCCCCTGCTGCTTTCGCCAATTGCGGCATGATTTCAGGATTCGGATTGGCCATAGCAAAAAGAATTGGATCAACATTCATTGACCTCACCATTTCTTCACGAACAGCCCCCTCAACAGAAACACCGATGAACACATCCGCTCCTTTCAGCGCATCCGCCAAATTTCCTTGCATCTTTTTTCTGTTTGTGATGCGGGCTATTTCTTCTTTGATCGGATTCATGCCTTCCCGACGGCCTTCGTAAATAATTCCTTTGGTATCACACAATAGAATTTGAGGAACGCCCATTTCATGCAGTATTTTTGTAATCGCGATCCCGGCTGCACCAGCACCGTTCACCACAACACAAATTTCATCAATGCGCTTACCGACAAGCTTTAAGGCATTGATCAAACCGGCTGCGGTCACAATTGCGGTTCCATGTTGATCATCATGGAAAACAGGTATGTTGCATTCCGCTTTTAGCCGATCCTCAATTTCGAAGCATTGGGGTGCTGCAATATCCTCTAAATTAATTCCTCCAAAAGTCGGCTCCAGAAGCTTGACCGTTTGTACGATTTGATCGACATCCGCGGAAGCCAGACATATGGGAAAAGCGTCTACACCGGCAAAAGCTTTAAAAAGTACCGCTTTGCCCTCCATTACCGGCAAGGATGCATGAGGACCGATATTACCCAGTCCCAAGACTGCTGTACCGTTAGAAACAACCGCGACCATATTGCCTTTCATGGTGTAGTCATAAACTTCATTCTTATTCTGAAAAATCGCCCGGCAAGGTTCCGCGACTCCGGGAGAATAGGCGAGACTAAGATCCTCCGTATTTTTCACCGGTACTTTCGATTGTACAGTTAGCTTGCCTTGATGATGCTTGTGGATCGCTAATGCTTGTTCACGGAAGGTGCTCATGGATAAAACTCCTTTCAAATAAATTTGGCTACATTATATTTCTTATCTCAAACATCGAACTGATCCAGTGACGTATTCTTTGCCTCATCCAATTGCCCTGTTATAGACGGAATCGCTGATTACATACTCGTTACGATGACAGAAGCCAAACAAATTCAACAAAAATGTGAACACCCCTTAACCGAGCAGTCATTGGAAAAACTTGGCTTATCGCCAAGTCCAATAGCGAAAGCCTTCGTTTTTCTTATACTTTCATCATTTAACACGTCATCGAAGCTAAACTTCCCGAAAGTATAAACAAAAAGGCGAATTCAATGCGAATTCGCCTTTTCCTGTGAGCTTTTCATCCAACGATTATGCATACCCCCAGATCATGCAGAGCAAGGTACCGAACACGGTGACCAGAGCAATGAACAAGGCATAGTAAAGATTGGTGTAGATCGCCCCTTTATCCGCAGTTTCACCGGCATGCATAAACACTACCAGTTGAAGGCCTGCCTGTAAAAACGCCGTGATCAGCAAGATTGTCATTCCTACCGAAAAAGACAGATCGAGGAAGTAGACAGCAAGAGCTATTACCGTAAGAATCATCGAATACAGAAAGCCCATTACTTGTTTGCGCGGGAATAGTTCACTCATGTTTGCATCATCCCTTTCAAGTAGACGAAGCTGAAGATGAAAATCCACACTACGTCCAAGAAGTGCCAATACAGGGAAAAAATGAAGGATTTATTGGCTGTCTCAGGTATCAAACCATCCCGTTTTACTTGCATGATGATAAACAGCCCCCAGAATAAACCAAAGGTAACGTGAGCTCCATGTGTACCTAATGTGGTTAGCAGGATCGCTGTAAATGCACTCGTCTGTAGTCCTGCCCCAATGTGAACATAATGAGTAAACTCATAGATTTCTACTCCTAAAAACCCAAGTCCCAGAAGAAGTGTGACCGCAAAGAATGTCAACATGGCCTTCTTGTTGCCCATTCGCATGGCATGAACACCTAGACCAATTGTAAAGCTGCTCGTCAAAAGTAACAGCGTTTCAACAACGACTGGAGCAATTTCAAAAATTTCGGCCCCACTCGGACCACTCCCAGTACGATCAAAAAGTGTAAAGTATGACGCGAAAAGCGTACCGAAAAGAACAATTTCAGCACCAAGGAAAATCCAGAATCCTAAAATTTTCAAACGGTTTTCTTCTGTACGATACTCCAGAGGCAGCGAGTGATCTATTTTCATCGATTAACACCTCGCAGTTTTTGTGTCTCTGTCCATTCAATCTCATTCACAGAGATATAGTGACCGTGATCCTTTTCAAACGAGCGGCAAGCCATTAAGACAAAGATACCCGCTGTGGCGAGGATCGCTACAACCCACATGCTGAATACAAACGCAAATCCCCATACGAAGAACAAACAACTCATGATAAACGGTACCCCACTGTTATTGGGCATGTGAATCTTTTCATAGTCACCCGTAAACAAGGTTTGATTCTTCTTTTTCATATCCCAGAATGCCTCAATAGAACGAGTCTGGGGCAGTATAGCAAAATTGTAATGCGGTACGGGGGTGTGGGTAGCCCATTCAAGCGAACGTGCATCCCATGGGTCGGTGCTTATATCTCTTGGCGCATACCGAACACTCCAGTAAATGTTGTAAACAAGGAGGACAAATCCGATCAGTAATCCAATGGCTCCAATGAAGGAGATGAAGTTGTATAGCCCAAATCCAGTTGATTCCGAGTACGTGTACATGCGGCGTGCCTGACCATCTAATCCGGAAAGGAGCATGGGAAAAAATGCTACGTTGAAGCTGATGGCGATAAACCAGAATGCCCATTTCCCTAATCTTTCATTGAGCATAAAGCCGAACATTTTGGGCCACCAGTAAGTCAGACCTGCGATCATGGCAAAGACAACGCCTGGGATAATGACATAATGGAAGTGAGCTACCAGAAACATTGTATTATGGTATTGGTAATCGGCTGCCGACATGCCAAGCATCACCCCGGTAACCCCACCGATTAAGAAAATCGGAATAAATCCCAGCGAATACAGCATGGGAACGGTAAAGACAATTTTTCCTTTCCATAACGTGAACAGCCAGTTAAAAATCTTGATCCCGGTCGGAACCGCAATGGCCATGGTTGTAATGGAAAAGATACTGTTCGTCAACGCTCCTTGTCCCATCGTGAAGAAATGGTGTGTCCATACCAGGAAAGACAGGAGAGAGATGATCACCATAGAGGCAACCATGGACTTATACCCATACAAGTTCCTGCGTGCAAACGTGGAGATAATCTCACTATAAATACCGAATGCCGGCAGAACGAGGATATAAACCTCGGGATGGCCCCATACCCAGAATAAGTTCGCCCAAAGCATGTCCATCCCGCCATTCGTCGAGGCGAAGAAATGTGTTCCAAACAGGCGGTCCATCGTCATCATGATAAGCGCCACGGTCAAGACAGGAAACGCGAAGACGACGATCACGTTCGTAGCCAGGGCAGACCATGTGAACATTGGCATTTTCATTAATGTGATACCTGGTGCCCTCATTTTAAGAATCGTCGTGATAAAGTTAATTCCCGATAGTAACGTCCCCAGTCCGGAGATCTGTAGAGCCAGCGCATAATAGTTGGTTCCAACAGAGGGACTGAAATCATTACCTGCAAGAGGAAAATAAGCAGACCACCCTGCATCGGGAGCACCACCAATCACAAATGCGATGTTGAATAGCATGGCCCCCATGAAAAACAACCAGAAACTGAGTGCATTCAGACGCGGGAAAGCTACGTCGCGTGCTCCAATTTGCAAAGGAACGACGAAGTTCATGAATGCGTAAATAAAAGGCATCGCCATAAAGATGAGCATGATCGTCCCATGTGCTGTAAAAATTTCATTGTAATGCTGGGCATCGAGCAACGTGTTATCGGGCACGGCTGTTTGAGCACGCATCATGATAGCATCTGCCCCGCCTCGGAATAACATCAACAAAGCAGAGATCAAATACATAATCCCGATACGTTTGTGGTCTACTGTCGTTAGCCATTCCCGCCACAGATACCCCCACTTTTTAAAATAGGTTAACCCGGAGACGATTGCGATTATGGTAAGACCGATGGCAACCATCGATGCGTAAATAGCAGGACTTGGATGGGGGACAGCAAATAGATCAAAATAATCCATACGCGAGAAGCTCCTTTCGGTAAAATCGGATGTTTGTTGTCAAGCATGACGAGAGATTCCCAATGTCTAGTGAGTACTGTGAGTGTCTTCTGACATCTGCTTGGAACCTGAATCACCTGAACCGTGATGATGCCCGCCATGTTCCCCTTCTGGGGCGGGTCGAAAAGCCAAATGAGTACCCGTAAAAGTGTATTGTCCCACGTGGCCTGGCTCCAACAATTGCTCAAACTTCTCTTCTGTAAGCGGATCCGCCGTATCTTTCACCTTCTCTACCCATTTATCGAAGGCATCTTCAGACATGGCTTTCACGTTAAAAATATTTTCAGCAAATCCCTTCCCGCTGAAGTTCGCGTTACGTCCCATGTATTCACCCGGAACATCTGCTGCCAAGTGTAAGGTGGTTACCATGTCTGCCATCGCATATTTTTGCCCGCCCAGCTGCGGTATCCAAAAACTGGTGATGGGACCATACGAATACAGCTTAAATTCTAAAGGTCGGTCTGTTGGGATATAGAGGTAGTTGACCGTTTCAATACCCTCTTCCGGATAACTGAAATGCCATTTCCAATTGGAAGAGGATGCGTAAATCACTAAAGGTTCTTTATTCTCATATCCTTCTGGTCTTTGTTCAACGATATAGTTGCTTTTCACAGAAATGACGGAAAGGCAAATGACCAATATTACCGGAATACCTACACAAATCAGTTCGACGAGTGTACTCCCTTCAATGTAGGGAGGTTCATAATCTTCCTCTTGCCTAGACGCGCGGTATTTCAGGATCATATACACAAAAATAACAACGACAACCAAGATTACAAAGGCCATCGTCCAAATGGATATCAGTATCACATCTGCCTGCGTTTGCGCTTGAGGCCCTTTTGGGTCTAAGACCATTAAGCTGCTACAACCTGTAAGCATGCTAAACGCAGCAAGTATGAAAGTGATGAATGCCCATTTCGTTTTCATCGCTACCCTCCTTAAGAATTCACAATGGTGCCTTTTCAAGCTCCAGCCCTGTGATTGCACGTTCGGCGGTTAACCTCCATCGCACAAACATATGCTACTGGACGCTGTTAAAAAAGTCGCCATCCAGTCCATTACCGTTTCCCTCCACCATGTTCAACATTTTGATACAAAGCCGCCAAATAATCTTCACAGGAGGATCAGAAAGAAACCCCAAATGCGGATGAACAGTGGCTTCATCCACATTTGGGGCATGAAAAAATGAATGACACAGTTACTTACTCATTCGCCCTTTTGCCTGTCAACCTTACAGAATAACCTCTTGCGAAGCCCTGTAATCTCTCGATAAGAATCAATGATCGATCCGGCAAGTTGAAATGAACATTCCAGTTGTATAGAATAATCTCCATCCGCCGAGAATTACGAGTGAGTATAAGGAAGTGACTCCTGTTATGGATTGGAAGCCCGATCGTGAAAGTCAACTACCTGTCTACAAGCAAATCGCCCAATACCTGGAACAGAGAATCTCCAATGGAGAGTTTCCTTCAGGAACTCCCCTTCCATCGGAGCGTTTGTTTGCAAAAGAATTAGGCGTAAATCGCTCGACAATTGTCGCTGCCTATGAAGAGTTGCATGGCTTCGGTATTGTAGAAAGATTACAAGGAAAAGGGACTATCGTCAGCAGAAATATATGGGGCAGACAAAGCAAACGTATTCCGAACTGGGGAAAATTAATTGAAACAGGCTCCTTTTTGCCAAACACAGCTATGATGCGAACGATACGGAAAGAGTCATCTGATGTTGACATCATTGATCTGGCTAGCGGAGAGCTTTCACCCGATTTATCTGCTTCGCAATATTTTCGCGAGATCATGTCCAATCAGGATTTCAATTACCATGTTGGCTATGATCATCCACAAGGCAACGTGAAACTTCGTGAAACCATCGCCAAACACCTCAAAGAGTTCAGAACCATTCCTGCAACCTCCTCCTCTATCTTGGTTACTTCAGGGGCACAGCAGGCTCTGTACCTGATCGTGCAGTGCTTGCTTCAACCAGGCGATGCCGTTGCGATCGAAGACCCCTCCTATTGCTATTCATTGCCTCTGTTTAAATCAGCCGGACTCCGGGCCTTTTTGTTACCTGTTGATGATCAAGGGATAAATCCGGATGATATTGTACAATTACATAAGCAGCATCGTATTAAAATGGTGTTTCTTAACCCCAATTTTCAAAATCCCAATGGCTCATTTCTCAACCTGGAACGAAGAAAAAGGGTATTGGAAATCTCCTCTTACTACGGAATCCCGATTATCGAGGATGACCCATACAGTTTAACCGCTTTTGATCAGTCACATGTGCCAACATTGAAATCCTTGGACCAAAATGGGAGCGTTCTTTACGTTAGTTCTCTCAGCAAAATCGTGGCTTCCGGACTGCGTATCGGATGGATATTTGGTCCCCAAACTGTGATCGAGCGTTTGGCGGATGCCAAACAGCAAATCGATTTTGGACACAGCATCATCCCGGAATGGATAGCAAACCAGTTTTTATCCTCCGATGATTTTTCAACCCATTTGCATCATCTTCGAGAGTCTCTGATATTTAAAAGAGACAAAATCGTCTTCTCACTCTACGATCAACTGAGTGATCAGATAGACACGTTGGTGCCTGAGGGCGGCATTCACATCTGGTGTAAAATAAGGGCAGACGTAAACGAACAACAGTTGTTAAAAGAGGCAATTAAAAGAGGAGTCGTATATGTACCTGGGAGTGTTTTCGGCACGCAGAAAGGGTATGTTCGATTTACATATGGACGAGTCCAGGAAGAGCAAATTGAACCGGCCATTTCTCGTTTTGCCGATGCCTTGCGCAGTATGACACGTGACAAATAAAATCAAGCAGTTGTGAGAAGGGACTATAGGTACTAGTCTCTTCTTTTCTTTGGAACTGTTATTTCCCGCTTTAATCAACCTCATGTACGCCGCATTTGATCATCACAATTATCTTTTTTAAGATCGTAGAAGCGGTTACGGAACGGAGCAAAATGCTCTGCATCTGTTCGCCCAATAACCCTACCGGCACCTATATATCGAAACGCGTCATGCATCATCTGCTCGATGTTCTGCCAAAACATATGCTTGTGTTGTTTGATGCGGCTTACAGTCAATTCGCTACGGCATCCGATTATACAAACGGGCTGGAATTTGTTCGCGCGGGTTATCCGCTTATCGTGCTTCAGACCTTTTCAAAAATATATGGGCTGGCGGGATTGCGGGTTGGTTTTGGGGCAGCTTCGGCAGACATTATCAAGCACATTATGAAGGTTAAGGAACCATTTAATGTAAATGCTTTGGCACAAGTGGCGGCAGCGGCGGCTCTTCAGGATGACGAGCATGTCCAGCTGTCTCTTCAATCGAATACCCGTGGCCGCGAGCAGCTTTACCATGCGTTCCAAGAGCTGCGCCTTCCATTCATTGAAAGCATGAGCAACTTTATCCTTGTCGAGCTTGGTCCAAATGCGAAATTGATTTATGAACAGTTGTTGAACAAAGGGATCATTGTTCGTTACGGAGGCATATGGCAGCTTCCCCACCATGTTCGTGTTTCGATAGGTAAAGAAGAAGAAAACACGGCCTTCATTAAAGAGTTAACAGAAATCTTGGCTTCGCAAAATCTTTTTGAATGGAGTTGAGCGATATGCTAACAGAACAAGATTTGCATGGAGTATTCGTTCCTATTGTTACCCCTTTTGATTTGGAGGGCGGACTTGACCTTGATTCGTTAAGCAAACTCGTTCAACAATTCATTACGAAAGGAATTCATGGCTTAGTTGTAAACGGCACGACTGGCGAATCTCCCGCTATTGAGCCAGACGAGTTGGAGCTTATCATTAAATCTGTACGAAATGCCTCTCCCGCATCGCAAGAAATTCCGGTGATTGTTGGTACAGGAACAAATAATACAGCGTCAACCGTTAAAAAAACGATACAAGCTAAAACACATGGGGCAGATGCGGCTCTCGTTGTCACACCCTATTATAACCGTCCTTCGCAGCAAGGTATAATCCAGCACTTCGCCTCCTTAGCTGAGGCAGGCTTGCCGATTATTGTATATGATATCCCTCATCGTACAGGGGTGTCGCTGGAATTGGATACACTACGAACCATCATGCATATGGCACATGTGATTGGACTTAAAGACAGTACAGGAAACGTTAAACAGGTACGTGAATTGACTTGCTCCATTAGCAAACCGGTGCTATGTGGCGACGACGAACTTTTTTTTGATTCGCTTTGCTGTGGCGCTACAGGGGGGATACTTGCCAGCGCTAACGTGAACACCGATCAATTTATTCGTGTGTTTGAGCTTTTTAAAGCAGGAAAAGTAAGTGACGCCAAACTGCTGTTTGACAGCCTGCTGCCGCTTGTCAATCTATTATTCGCCGAACCGAATCCGGCTCCACTTAAATGGTTTCTTGCCGAGATCGGCCACATTCGCTCTGATAAACTCCGCCTTCCGATGACAACGATAAGCCCGGAGTTGCAGCAACAATTGAAAGCTATCGTTAGTTTGGAGAAAAAAGTATCTCGTTGAAAGTTGTCTCCTACATTTCTGGCATTGAACAAAACATCCCGATCCACGGTCGAAGTGGAACGGGATGTTTCAATTACATGGGCCGGGTTCCGCTAATCGTTCTATTACCGGTTGCTTTCATGATGAATGCAATGACTGCGGCTCGATTCTTAATCTGCAATCATCCTACACTTGCATGACTTTTCCCCTCTGCCTCATTTCAAGCTTTTTATAAGCCAACAGTGAACTAAACATAAAAAAACATGTAATCAATGTACCGAGAGGCAGCTTTACTATGAGATCATCTGGGAAGACATACGGTAGCAAGGGAAAGGCGAATACCGCCGGGAGACGGATACCAATAATTTGTAACAGAATAAGCATCAAAATCATATCCAACACCGCTGCCAATATCCATGAATCAATAGCAAAGTATAACAGTGTTCCGACAGTGGCGGAAATTGTCAATGCCAGCCCTTGTTTAAAAGCCATCCTTCCATTGTACATCGGTTTTTGTAGCGACTCATAAACAACGACTAGGATGGGCGGGATGATAGAAAGCTGGTAACCTACGCACCAACATAAACCAATCCAGATGAATGTAAGAATTAAGAAAAGCAGCATGTACCGATACTGAATGTTCACATTTTTTTCAAGTCCCTTATGCAATCCAAACAGGATTACACCAAGCATCAATATGATCATGCACAGGATGGCGACGAAAATGAATGTCCAATCGCTTGCAGAGGTGACAACCGGCAGCAATCCCGTTGCAATGGATGGTCCCAAGCTTGATTGCATGATACGCAAAACCAGCATCACAAGTACTAGAGTCAGGCTCACTTTCCCCAGAAAAGCAATGTCTAATTGATTGATTAAAAATCCAATAACGGCAGTGATCGAGGGCGCGAGGAAAATCTTTGCTGGTTGTCTGATCCATCCAGCTTCCCGATACACCCACATGGCGATCGCCATTGCCGCGAATTCAGGAATAATTATTTCGTGATTCATCATTGCCTCAGAAATCCCAACCATCGCCATAATAAACGCAATAGCCACGATATAGGAAATCATCGTTTCTTTCTTTGAGCCAACCATATTCATATTAGCGTGTACTCCCCTCCGTTCATATTAACGCAAATCAATCCCGCGTAAGTACTAGCCCCCCTGTAGCTTCTCCGGCGTTATACTTTCATGCACCAGGTCGTTTCATCATAATATAACGAGGTTCAAGGGAAACCAGCCTCTCAGATGATTTCTCAACCATCCAATTCATGTCTTTCATTACAGCGAAAAGGATGGAGGATCGCTATGCCTCGCCCAACTATGGTTCGGTCCAGAAGGCGGCCTCAATGGAAAATCCATCACGAGCAATCCGAACCGAAAACAAAAAAGCAGGAATTCCTCCGTACAGGAAATCCTGCTTTTTTGCGTTTCACAAACAAAACCATTTCAATCGTTTCACGAGCCCTTCAAGCCTTCCCCAACCCCTTTCAGCAGGTTGATGCCAAATACGATCGCCCGATTTATGTCAGGATCGCGCAACGCTTTTATCAAATCGAAAATACCGACGGTGGCTTCAGAACAACTCCCTTCTTCAGCCTTTTGAAGTCCTTTGGCCAAACCGCTCATCAACTTTTTTGTCATGTCAGGATTCAGCTCCGCCAACCCTCCGGCTGCAGCCATTGCATTGTTGATCAATTGGGTGACAGGGGGGCGCTCCATTTGCCCTACGACGACTTTGGCAATATCTTCTCTCGCTTCGACGGCGGCGCCTAGGGCTCCTAGAATCCCGCTATGGTGCAGTTCCTGGAGCAATTTGATCGTTTCCTGGATTCCATCGGCATTTTGAACAAGCACTTGAATGACGCCTTCAACTGCTTGATTTTGTCTTTCTTTTTCGGTGACGGGCGGTACGACTATATTGGTTATGGGTCTTGCCATTATTTTTTTCCTCCCGCTATATTTACGTCGGCTATTGGCTGATAGTCGTCTCTGGCCCATTTACGTTCTACCTGTACTCCTAGCTGCGGATTGCGTTTGGCGAAACGAGGGTTGTACTTGGGCAGTGGAATCGTTCCTTTTTCCTCAAGAATCTGCATCCGAACCTTCATTTGTTTGTAGGCCGGCGTATTCGTTTGAACATCAAATGCCCCGCCGGTTAACAGATTCACGGCACTTTCGTGACTGGCCGAGTGCATCGGAACGTATATGTCTTTCCCCGACATGCGGTCGGTCACGAGTACATTTAGTTTGACTTTTCCATAGGGCGATTCAAGACGCACCAGCGTTCCGTCCTGGAGCCCTCGTTCTGCGGCCAATTCCGGTGAAACTTCCACAAACACCTTCGGGAGCTTGTACTGGATGCCTTCCGATTTGTTTGTAAGATTCCCTTCATGAAACTGTTCCAACAAACGACCGTTGTCCAGCGTCAAATCAAACTCTTCGGGGAACTCCACAGGAGGGACATAGTCAAAGAGCGCCAAACGCGCTTTTTTGTCCGGGAAATTGAAGCCCTTGGTATAGAGGAGCGGCGTATTGCTTCCGTCCGGCGATCCCCAGTGGAAGCTGTTCCAGCCTTCCAAAACGTCATAATTGCATTGAGAGAAGAATGGCGTGAGCGATGCCATTTCTGCAAAGATTTCACTTGGATGACGGTAATTCCAATCAAATCCCATGCGTTTCGCAACTTCGCTGAAAATCCACCAGTCTGGTTTACTGTCCCCTACAGGGTCAAGCGCTTGATAAAGCCGCTGCACACGACGTTCGGTATTGGTAAACGTACCGTCTTTTTCAAGCGATGGTACTGTGGGCAAAATGACATCGGCAAATTCGGCCGTCTTGCTGAAGAAGACGTCTTGCACCACGAGGAAATCAATTTTTGCCAGCATATCCTGAGTATGGTTGGAGTCTGAATCCACCCAGGCCATGTCTTCACCGGCAATGTACATGCCTTTCAGTTCTCCCCGGTCAACTGCTTCCAGCATTTCAATGTTATCCAACCCGCGTTTTCCTGGAATCTCCACTCCGTAGGCCGCTTCAAATTTGGCGCGAATCTCGTCATCTGTAACTTTCTGGTACCCCGGAAAAATATCTGGCATGGTACCCATATCTGCGGCACCCTGGACGTTGTTATGCCCGCGAAGCGGGAACGCACCGGCACCCGGACGCATAATGTTTCCGGTAACGAGGAGCAGATTGGCAATCGCAGTCGATGTATAAGAGCCGGCCACGTTTTGTGTGACGCCCATGCCCCAGCAAATTGCCGTTCCATCAGCATCTCGAATCATTTTTGCGATCTCGATCAAGGTTTTTTGTGAAATGCCGGTTTCCCGTTCAGCAAATTCCAACGTATACCGCTCAAGCAGCTTCAGATATTCCGGGAAGAAATTGACATGCTCGTCTATGAATGCCTGGTCGTGCCAGTTTTGATCGATCATGTACTTGGCAACCGCTGTTAACCAAACATAATCCGTTCCTTGTCTCGGACGAATGAACAAGTCTGCCCGGTCGCCCATTTCATGCCTGCGCAAGTCGACGGTAATCAGTTTTTGCCCGTGCAATTTCTTCGCACGTTTGATGCGAGTTGCGAGTACAGGATGCGCTTCGGCTGTGGCCGTTCCTATTAAAATGACAAGCCCTGCTTGTGCAATATCCTGGATCGTGCCCGTGTCTCCTCCAATCCCGCCTGTTTGCTGAAGACCCCAGGATGCCGGAGACTGGCAGTACCGGGAACAGTTGTCTACGTTATTCGTTCCAAATACTTGACGGGCCAACTTTTGCATCAAGTAGTTTTCTTCATTGGTGAACTTGGAAGAAGAAATGAATCCCAGTGATTCCCCGCCATAGGCTTCTTTAATGGCACCCAGCCTGCTCGCGACCAGACCTAAGGCCTCTTCCCAAGTGGATTCCACAAATTCATCGCCTCTTCGAATCAACGGTTTCGTCAAGCGTTGTTCGCTGTTGACGAAATCCCACCCGAATTTCCCCTTCATGCAAGTTGAAATTCCGTTGACGGGTGCATCCGGAGTAGGTTCGATTTTCAAGATTGTACGGTCTTTCGTCCAGACTTCAAACGTACAGCCTACCCCGCAGAACGTACATACCGTTTTCGTTTTCTTGATCCGCACATCCCGCATGGCCGCTTCCACTTCAGAAACAGCAAAAATGCTGCTGTAGCCAGGTTCAACCTCTTTAATAAAGTTGATCATCGGATTCAACAGATCTTTTTTTATACCGCTCATAAACCCTGCTTCACCAAGCATCGATTTTTCCATCAGCGCATTGCAAGGACAGACCGTTACACACTGACCACAGGATACACATGACGATTCATTAATTGATTTATTGTCATCCCAGATCACCCGCGGCATATCTCGTTCCCAGTCAATGGTGAGCGTTTCATTAACCTGATAATCTTGACAAACTTCTACGCATCGCCCGCAAAGGATGCACTGATCGGGATCATAGCGGTAGAAGGGATGGGACATATCCACCTCATAGCCTTTTTCACGGAACGGACGTGATTGATGCTCAATTTCCAACAACTCTGCCGTATTGTGAACCCGGCAGTTGCCGTTGTTGTTGTCGCAGACGGTACAATACAGCATATGGTTTTCCAGAATTCGATCCATTGCTTCCGTTTGCGCACGTTTTGCCGGTTCAGAGCTAGTCAGAATGTTCATTCCCTCTTCAATAGTGGTAGAACAAGCTCGCATGATTGTACCGTTGATCTCACACATGCAGGTGTCGCAAGTTTGAATAGGCCCTAGTTCGGGAGAGTAACAAATATGAGGATGCTCCATATCCAGTTTCAAAAGATAATCTAGGATGCGTGTACCGCCTTCTGTTTCATGCGTTGCTCCATTTAGTAGAAAACTCACTTTTTTCATCTGCAATACCTCCTGTACAAATTAAAAAAGCCAACCATAAAACACCTTGTGCACACATGCGCAAACTGTTTATGGTCGGTTAATTACTAAGCATCAAACGATACCAGTTATCCATCCGCCATAGGTATGAAGGTTATCAGGATGTCGTGGCAAACCTTTTTACCAAACATCAATGATCGATTATTTTACTCGCGTCCGCACCATTTACCAATTTGGTTGAAAACTCGGCTAGTCTAATGTCTATAGAAAATCGACGTTACTGGAACTGCTTCAATATTGGCAACACGGATTACGGACATGTAATAAAATTATACAGATGATTACAAGAATGAAACCATCCACTAACTGAATATTATGACCATCCACTTGCCCATCTCATGACTAGCCACTCGAAGATTGCATCTTTTTCTAAAGACCACCTATCCCCTTTTTCTCCCTCAATCTATCCGTTCAAAGTCGTATATCTCGATTTCGAACTTCCACTCGTTTCCGCTGGAGTAGAGAGGTGCATAATTCGCTTGATAAAGGCTGCAGCTCCCGGAGACTTCATCTAAGATACGGGAGCATTGCAATTAGTGGGTGATTGCGGTAGCCCTCCTGCCAAGGAGCTAGATGATGCATTTCTAGAAAAAACCGAGTGAAACCAGGAGGAATTGCCCTCCGTTTCGCTCGGCTTTTTGGCAAACATAATTGAGCTCTATCATGAAGCCAGCACCTGTGAATCCGTCCGTTTCTCACGAATCAGCCCGAGAACGAGCGGAACCAGGAGCAGGGAAAACGCAGCCAGTACATAGAGACAGAATGAAAAGGTATAGGCGTAGTTCGAGGCATGGGCCTGCTTCATCAGGGAATGAATCAGCGGCTTTATCTGGGCATCTGCCGTGAGAGCGGAGCAGCTTGCCGGGTTTGCAGCCGGATCACCTGCACGTGCATAATCGGCGTAGCATGCCTGGAACTCTTGGACAATCACGTCCGACTGAGCACCGCTTATGCCCAGCTTCGACAATTCAGTCTGCAGTTGAGGGGCTAGCTGTGCCGTTGTCGCGTTCGCATGCTGTCCCATTATATTGAGCAGCAAAATCCCGATCAGCGCAATACCGACAGCGAAGGAAACCTGCATTCCCGTCGTCAGAATACCGGAGGCGGAACCGGCATCCCGCTGATGAACCCGAGACAGAATGGCGGCGGTAAGCGGAGCAGCAAGCGCTCCCTGCCCAAAGCCCAAAACGGCCAGCGCCGGAGCCCATTCATAGCCTTGTACCGAGGTGCCCAATGCCTGAACCCACTGAGCCAGCAACAGATATCCCCCACAAGTGAGCAGAGCCCCCACGGTCAGGACGTGCTGACCAAATCTGGATACGGCCCTGGCGGAGTATAGCGACGCCAGAAAGTAACCGATTCCCATCGGTAAAATAATCAGGCCCGCTGCAAGCGCCGTAAAACCCAGCCCAATCTGCAGGAAATATGCAGACACCAGAAAATATGCGGATTGCGAACTCATCAAAACGACCACTATCAGCATCCCGACCGTAAACCGTCGCTGGCGGAACAAGTCCACGTTCATCAGAGGAGCACCGCCCAAACGAGCCACTCTGCGCTCGTACCAGACAAAGGCGGCCAGAACAGGAACGGACAAAAGCAGACAGGCAATCAGGCTAACCGGCCACTGCTCCTTCTGCCCCTGAACCAGCGGGTAGATCAGCATGAGCAGACCCCCCGCCGCCCACGCCGCTCCAAGCCAATCGAGCTTCATGGCAGAAGAGCCTTTGGACTCTTCTATGTAGGGAATCATGCTGAGAATAAGCAGACCCACAGGAACACTGAAAAAGAAAACCGTTCGCCAGTCCAGCCCGGCCGGGTCCCAGCTCAGCAGCAAGCCGCCGATAAGCTGTCCGCTTGACGCAGCAATTCCTTGTGCGGCGCCATACAGGCCGAATACGCCAGCCCGCTTTTCCGGAGGATAGTTCGTCTGTATCAGGGAGAGGACTTGAGGCATCATCAACGCTGCAGAAATACCCTGAAGGACTCGGAACACCATAAGAGTGATAACACTGCCCGCAATCCCGCACAGAAATGAAGAGAGCGTAAAACCAGCCACACCGAACAGCAGCAGCCGTTTGCGGCCAAAACGATCCCCGAGCCGCCCGCCGATAATCAGCGTCATGGCGTAGGCCAGCGTGTAGCTCGTCATCACGAATTGGACATCTGAAAAGCTGGCGTGAAGCCCCTGCTGTATCGCCGGGGTCGCCACATTGACGATAAAGATGTTGGCTACCGCGAGAAAGACCGTCAGCAGTAAAACGGTCAGAAGCATGAGAGCCGTAAACCGGGGTTGGCTGACTGCAGGAGGATTTGCCCGGTGAACCATCGGAGAGCCTGCAGCAGAACGTAACGGGATGAATGTCGTGGTCCCTGTTTCAGGCGTCTTCGTCATGTCTCCCCCTTCTGCCGTTGCAGACGGTTGAGTAGAGGGTGAACCAGTCGTTATGGACACTATGCATCCTCCTTTGGGATATGCTAAAATAAATGAGGGAGACAGTTCTGTCTCATGTGAGGTTATGATACAGACAGATCTGTCTCATGTCAACACCATAACTGTACAGAAAGGTGCGGGCGTTATGGAGAAAAAGGAATCTGCAAAGGAACGCATCCTCCAGGTGGCTTCAGATTTATTTTACAGAGAAGGGATTCGGGCGGTCGGAATCGACCGGATCATCGAGGAAGCGGGCGTCGCCAAAGCCAGCTTTTATCGCAACTTCGCGACCAAAGACGATCTCGTCGTCGCTTTTCTGGAGCGGAGCAATCGCCGAGCGTTTAAGAGGATCGAAGAAGCCCGAATCCGCTATCCACACGAGCCTTACAAGCAGCTTCAGGAGGTGTTTCGCCTCTTGGCGATTCGGATGGGCGAACCGGACTTTCGCGGCTGTCCGTTCATGAATACAACGGTTGAGTTTCCTGAGGGAGCGCATCCTGGAAACCATAAGGCCAGGGAATGCCGGATCGGGGTATGGCGCGTCATCAAGGAAATGGCCCTGCTGGCTGGTGCCCGCGATCCCGAAGCGCTCGCCAAACAACTGGAAATCACGTTCAGCGGGGCGATCATGACCGCTAGCTTATATCACTCAAAAGACAACGGGGAGCATTTTTTCAAAGTCGTGCAGCTGCTCTTGGACGAGCATATCCCGGCTGACCAAAAAAATCCCGCCGAGCTCAAGTAAGCTGCGGCGGGATTTTGACCAGGTTTGAGGAAAGAAATCATCTCTACTGACCGAGGCTGTCAGGGAAGTTTGTTTACAATAGCAGAAAGCGCAACCATCATCGACCGACATCCTGATAAAGCACGAACAATCTCCCGCAAAAACGCGGTACGAACGGAGGGCATGCGAGTGTATACAAAAACGAGTGATTTTCTTGCAGAATGGAAACAGGAAACAGCGGTTACCCAACGGCTGCTGGATTCGTTGACGGACGAGTCTTTAAAACAGGAGGTGGCCCCAGGCTACCGGACGCTTGGGCAACTCGCCTGGCATCTCGTGTGGTCGCTGTCCTATCTCAAAGACCTCGGCCTGCACGTGAGCAAACCAGAAGGGAAGAAGCGGCACCCGAATCGACCGCTTTCATCGCAAGCGAGTACCGCCGTCTCTCTGATGAACTCCAGCACGCGGTGAAAAGCCAGTGGCCGGACGACATGCTGGCACAGAAGATAACCCTCTGGGGACAAGACTGGCAAATCGGGGCAACCCTCCGTTTTTTAACTTATAGGTGGAGAAGTCTCCCTCTTCTAAAACCTTACAGCGTTTGGTTGTAAGTGGGGGATGAATCGACTTTGGACAAGGACAGGCTTTTGCCTGTTCAGTTGTCCGACACTTTGGTAAAATCTACTTATGATGTTCTTTGATAACTGGATATATGGGGTTGCATGGAGAAACAAAATGCGAAAACCAAGCTTATCCTTCCATGCGTAAAATATCCAAGGTAACAAAAGAACTCCGAAACGTCGGACATCTAGGGTAGGGACTACCCGAAGTAACGCTCGAGGAGACGAAAGGTTACTTTCGTCGTGGATTTGAGAAGCTCCCACTTCTAGGCGTTAGCCTAAGTGGAGAGTAGTTCACTCCAGCACGAAGTTCACCATCGTGGCCAATTGACTGTCCTGATGCGCCAGGCTGGTTTGCCCGTGCCCGGGGTGTACGGACCGTCCCGCGATGAGTGGATCGAACAGGGGCAGAAACCGCTCTTGTAGCACCCCAAAATAGAAGTCCTTTTGCCTGCACGGATGTCCAGGTGAAAGTCGGCCAAGCCTTTTGACTCAGTTGGAGAGGATTGCAGGCAAAGCGAAACGGCCTATCGTCCATGGGATTCAGGACGAAGGCCGCTTTTCTGTTTTCTGCGATCTATCTAACGAGGGCTAGCTCATTGCTTAGACGAAGCGCCCGCGATGTTGAAGTATGAATTTCGTCGATAAGCTCTGGGTGTTCCAATAGTGACACACCATAGGAAGGAATCATTTCTTTTATTTTCGGTTCCCACGTTTTTATATGTTGCGGGAAGCATTTGGTGATGACCTCGAGCATGACGTGAACGGCAGTAGAAGCACCCGGAGAAGCACCTAGCAGTGCTGCAATCGAGCCATCCGCAGCAGTAATCACTTCCGTACCAAATTGAAGCGTTCCTTTGCCGCCTGCTTCTGTATCTTTGATAACTTGTACACGTTGGCCTGCTACGACTAAGTCCCAATCCTCGCTTTTCGCGTTCGGGATAAACTCACGCAACTCTTCCATGCGCTGTTCTTTCGATAACAGCACTTGCTGGATCAGGTATTTTGTCAAAGACATCTCTTTTGCGCCTGCCGCCAACATCGTTAGGACATTATCCGGTTTGACGGAAGTGATTAAATCGAACATGGACCCCGTTTTTAAGAACTTTGGTGAGAAGCCGGCAAATGGTCCAAACAGCAACGATTTTTTATTGTCGATAAATCTTGTGTCAAGATGCGGTACAGACATTGGCGGAGCGCCAACCTTGGCTTTACCGTAAACTTTTGCATGATGCTGCGCCACAACATCCGGATTGTTACACACCATAAATATTCCGCTTACCGGGAATCCTCCGATGTGTTTCCCTTCAGGAACACCAGATTTTTGCAGTAAATGCAGACTTCCGCCTCCGCCTCCGATAAAGACGAATTTTGCCGTATGGCGTTCGACGCTACCGCTGCTCAGATTCTTCACTTTCAATTCCCACGAGCCGTCGCTCGTACGTTTAATATCATCAACGTTATGTTCGTAATGGATTTCGACATTCTTACTCTTTAAATGGTCAAACAACATGCGCGTCAAAGCGCCAAAGTTGACATCCGTTCCAGATTCGATCCTTGTTGCCGCAATCGGTTCATTCAATACCCGGTCTTTCATGATAAGCGGGATCCATTCCATCAGTTTTTCCGGGTCATCGGAGAATTCCATCCCTTGAAACAGCGGATTGTTTGACATCGCTTCAAAGCGTTTCTTTAGAAACGCTACATTTTTTTCGCCTTGTACTAAACTCATATGAGGCAATGGCATGATAAAGTCCTGTGGATTGCGGATCAGCTCGCTGTTCACAAGATAAGACCAAAACTGCATGGAAACCTGAAACTGTTCATTAATTTTTATCGCTTTGCTAATATCTATAGACCCATCCGATTTCTCGCTTGTGTAGTTCAGCTCGCAAAGTGCGGCATGCCCTGTCCCCGCATTATTCCATTCGTTAGAACTTTCCTCTCCTGCGCTTGCGAGTTTCTCAAACACTGTAATTTCCCAGTCCGGTACTAATTCTTTCAGCAGCGTTCCCAAAGTCGCACTCATAATTCCGGCACCAATTAAGATAACGTCTGTTTTGGTTTGTCTGTTGCTCATTTTTACCGTCCTACCTCGCTCATATTTGAAGAAAAGATGTCGGCGCTCCTGCTTAAACCCCATAGCAAGCCAGGGTGCGACCGAATGACACACCTTTTCTGGATGATTGATAATCTAACTATAGTGTATCACTATTATTTATAGATTAAAATATTTGCTATTAAATGCTAGTTAAAAGCTATTGAGTAGTCACAATACTATAGTAATACCATGCAGATACCATACAGTTACAACGAAGAAGCAGCAGCCGACCAGAAAACCCTCTTTCAAAGGATACAATGCAAATGAACCCCCTGTTTCTCGAACAGGAGGCTGATGAAAAGATTACCCGGTATGCGTTTTGTTTGCAGTTGCGAACAGGATGCCTCTTACCCCGTATTGATCCCCGATTGGAGCTTTCTCCCCTTTTCTGTTTCTTTAGACAAATGGATTTCCAGCACATCCTCATGATAGATGGTTTTCATGATATCGCTTGAAACTGAATGAGGAAGTTCAATTTGTCTGACAAAATTCCCGAGTGGTGGTTCTTTTGCTGTGGGATGATCGGCAAGAGACGATTCATAGACCCTTCCCTGTATGTTCAATTGATTTTTATCGATAACGGAAGTCTTTACGTTTTGATAATCAAGGCCGGCGATTTTACAATAGACGATGATTTTCGTTGGCGTTTCGTCGATGATAATTTTAGGGGTAATCTTTTCTATATTTTCAAACGAACCAAACATGTTCATCTCATTGGATATCTTGATGAACCTGGAAAGATGGTTCACGAGTTCTTCATCACAGATTCTGCGCATCTGCCTCAGAATTTCCCATGGATTTGGCTCATCATCGATCTGCAATTGATGAAGCTGCGCTGCCACCCGCTGGAATTTTTGTATGGCTTCCTCTACCTGTCTCATTTTTCTCAACCTCGCTTCATGATCCGATTAGATGTGAATCACGTATAGATTTTCCCGGAATAAGATGGAATGCGGGTGCAAGAAAAGGGAGGAGAAGCAATGATTGTCTTTTTGGGAGCGATGAAAGTCCTGAATATACGGGAAAACGGTTCTATTAACGTAGGTACTCAAATCTTGACCGGCTTAAAAAGCACGACCGTAACGAAAACGGGTGGAGCATATGTAATCGGCGATGGAAGCGTAACCTCTAGTCCGATTGGCATTAGCCAAAATAATGACATCACTGCGGCTACTTCAGATATTCAGTGAGTGCGTTTGCAGAGAAAATGAGGAAAAAATAGCGAAGGACTGTTAGGGTAACAGTCCTTTTTATTTTATTGGCGAGGAGAAATCGATATTTTTGACTTGATTCACTTTTTGCTCCAGGAGGTCCATGCGATCTTCCATTTCCCCAAGCTGCATATATATCGTTTGTATCATTTTTTTCAGTTCTGAAAACTGTTCCGCTTGCCCTCCTTGCCCATAGTAGTGAGGATGTGCATAGTTTGGGTAGCCATGATTCAAGTGATGTGAGCCGCTGCTCATGCTGAGGTCCCCCTTTTCAGCTCAGTCTGACTCTCCGCTCCTTGTTCTGCCGTCGGTTTTTCCTCTTTTTCCTCTTTTTCCTCAGTTTCCGGTTGGCGAATGTTGCAGGTCTCTCCTATATTCAGTGAGCCTGCTCCTGCAATCACTTTAACGGAGATGTTCCCCACTTCCACCCTTATCAGGGGTTCTTGCATTTCTTTTTCCATCGCTTTCTCCTTTTGGCTTATGTTCCAAGTGCGTATTTTCTTTGTTTTGGGATTCGGTCTTGAACTCTTTGGCGTTTTCATTGTGGGTTTGATGTTCCCTCTCTTGCGTACGTTCAGTTGGACCTTGCTGTTCATGGTGTGTTTCTTCGGATTCTTTTTCTTTTTCTTTCTTTCCAGAAAGTAAATCCTCAAGGGATTTGCCCCCGATTGAAAGCTGTTTCCCTTCCGCCGCACCCGAATGATTTTGGGCAACACCAATATTCAGAATGCCATTTAAGGTCGTTACGTCGAGATTATCTACTTTATTTTCAAGCTTTTGAATAACGATTTGGGTAGGGTGTGACTTCATCTTCTCCAGCTCTACCTTCATCTTTACCATTTCCAATTTTAACTGTGTGATTTCTTGCCACGACTCCAATGCCGCTTCGATTCGGTTACAACGCCGAGTTAACAGGCTGATCCTCATTTGAATCTGTTGGAGGTGTCTATATAAATTGAGCATCATCTCTGTTCCATCCTTCCGTTATATTGTATGTACGTGAGGAGGAATGGTGCCCATCCAGGATTGCCAGGAGAGTTTTGAGTGGAACCGTTGACAATGGCGCATTAATCCTTCGTATTGTCTGTATCGAAAAGTTTTAGGGCCACCCTTTTCAGGATGGCCCTCTTCGGAATTTCTATCGTTTGGTCACTATAACAAGTCTCGGCTCTAGGTAGTTGCGATCAGGAACTCCTCTCCGCTTGGCAGCCAAAAACCATCCGTTCGACCGGTAAAGTAGCGCTGGTTAAGCTCTGCCGAGGATACATGCCGGACTTCTCGGAAGCCAGCCTCGCGGGCAAGTTCCAGCATCTCCGGCGGTGTAAAGAAGCTGATGAAAGGCGTGCCGCTTGCTCGCGCTCCCTTCTCCGCTGCCTCAACCTCAGGACGTATCTCAGGTTCGGTGTTCTTTAGCGGCAGCAAGAACGTCATGGCCAGCGTGGAGCCCGGGGCGAGCGTCGCTGCTTGTCGCAACGTAGCCATGATCGCATCCTTGGTGAGGTACTGGGTGACGCCGGTGGATGCTACCACAGCGGGTCGGTTCTCGTCAAAGCCGGCGACCTTCAGCTGCTCCCACCAGGACCAGCCTGCCTCGAAGTCAACCGGCACGAGTCGCAGCCACTCGGGAATGCCAAAGCCAAGCTCGATCAGGCGTTGCCTTTTCCAGTCCTGCGTTCCTGGCTGGTCAACCTCGAAGATCCGCATCCGGGAAGCGATCTCTGGTCGCCGCTGAGTAAAGGTGTCGAGGCCGGCGCCGAGGATGACGTACTGGGTGACGCCGTGGCCGAGCTGTTCAGTGACCAAATCCTCTATAAAGCGAGCGCGGGCCACGATAGATGCCCGGAATCCGCTGGTGCTCTCCGGGTCCATGTCGGGGCGTTGGCGCCATTCGTCTTCCGGGGCCGCCAATCGCAGACCGACCTCGTCTTCAAGCACATGCGGCGGCGAATCGATCTGTACGTGCAAGGCCCGCCACAACGCGACCCGCACCGCCGTGTTGTCTGGTACCGTATTTTGCTTATCAGGCATGATGTTCTCCCTCCTATCGATTCGTTCTGTTCCAGGCTTCGATCCAAAATGGTTTGATATTACGATTACAAGGTTGTACGTACCATCGTTTAATATCTCCCACCCATTTCGTTTCATGCTGCTCATATACTCCATTTTAATAGATCAATCCTGAAAAATAGCAATCCATTCTTCATCAAAAAACTGATCTCGTTTTCTGCCACCATCCTGCCACTTCGCGTAGCGGTTTTACTACGCTGTTACTACGCTGACATTTTTTCTGATGCTCTCTCTTTTCGGCTGGCAAGTGACCATATCACAACGGGGATCAATAAAAGGGAGAGGAAGCCTCCTGCAAAAGAGAGGGTTGAATAACTGGAATGAGCTACAACCATGCCTGAAAGCGCTCCACCCGATGCTCCAGCTAAAGCAATCAAGACGTCAATCGTTCCTTGCATTTTTGCACGAGACGCTGGATCAGTCGAGTCCACGATGGTGGCAGTTCCACTGATTAATCCAAAGTTCCAACCAAGTCCCAGCAACGCGAGAGCAATGATTAGTACTGTCAGGGAATCGGCAGGCGCAAAAGCAGCGACAAGGCCAGCAGCAAGCAGAGTCACACCTGATGCAATCGACATGACAGTGCGTCCCAACTTGTCAACGAGAATGCCGGTTACCAGTGATGGGAGGTACATCGCGCCAATATGAATGCCGATTACGAGCCCCACCTCAGCCATGCCATGTCCGTGATGCTTCATATGTAATGGCGTCATTGTCATAATGGCGACCATTACGATTTGGGTCAAGATCATTACGGTAGCCCCGACAATGATTCCCCCTTTGTTAACTGACGGTACAAGATGATTCTTGTCTGAGTGGTTGTTCTTAATTTCCTGTGCTTCGGCAATAGCTTTTGCGACAACGAATGGGTCTGGACGGAGGAAAGCGAAAAATACCAATCCCGCAAGGATGTAGGCAACAGCAGCCAGGATGAAAGGACCCGCTAAAGCAGGGACACCGAGTGATGTTGCAAATCGCCCCATCACGTCAACCAAGTTTGGACCCGCAACGGCACCGAGTGTAGTAGAAACCATTGCAATACTGACTGCTGTTGCCCTCTGTGTCGGCCTTGCCAAATCTGTACCTGCATAACGAGCTTGCAGGTTCGTAGCCGTGCCTGCACCATAAATCAGGAGCGAAGCGAACAGAAGCACGATGCTATCACTTACAGCCGCAAATACTACCCCAATTGCGCCTATGCCCCCTGCTAAGAAGCCTGACGCAAGACCCAAGCGACGTCCGTATCGTTGAGAAAGACGCCCAACCAGCAGTGCGGCTACAGCAGAGCCAAGGGTGAATAATGCCGCAGGAACACCTGCAAAGCTTTCCGTCCCCAACATCTCCTGGGCAAGGAGTGCTCCGACAGTCACTCCAGCGGCAAGTCCTGCACCGCCGAAGATTTGCGACAGGACTACGATCAGCAAAGTCCGTTTATACAGGCGTTTCTGTTGATCTGGGGAATCAACGTAGCTTTGTAAATATCTTTCTTTTATCCTTTGGGGTTCATGCAACAACGCTGAAACACCGCCTTTCGAATTGGTTAGTGACACAGTCATTCACGGTCGAGATCGGGCAAGAAGTGCAGCGAAACCGCCTTCCATTGGTCTTTTCGAATGCTCAACATAATGATGCCATTCGTGCACGCCCTCCTCTAACCGAGAAGCTTTTATACCTTTCGTCCTCAAGATTTCCACCGCTTGCGCAGACATCAGACAATACGGACCGCGGCAGTAAGCAACGATCTCCTTATCGGCTGGCAAAGCTGCAAGATGCTTCTCTAATTCTTCAACGGGAACAGAAATGGCACCAGGAATATGCCCGATTTCGTACTCTTCCCTCGGCCTTACGTCTACCAACAAAACTTCACCTTTCTCCATTCGTTCCATGAGTTCTTCCAATGCAACAGGCTCCATGCTTTCGTAATGTTGCAGAATTTCAGTCTTTAAACGCTGAATCTCACCTAACTGTTTTTCACTCAACCGATGTAAAGAAACCATAAAGTCAGCAACGGATAATTCGGCAAGCTCATAAATCACATAATTGCCCTTCTTCGTGAATGTGACCAACCTTGAATCATGCAACGTTTGCAGATGCTGCGATACATTGGCAACGCTCATTCCCGTATTCTTTGCCAGTTGGTCTACAGATTTCGGACCTTGTGCCAGTAAATCCATGAGCTCCAAACGCTTCGGGCTTGAAAAGCATTTGCCAATGCGAGCAAATTCCTGATAAAGTTGGTCTTTCCATTTTCGTTCCAGGTTCAAGATTCATTCACCTCAACTATTCAATTGTATTATTGAATAGTTTCATTCTAAATCCACCGTATTTGAAGTGTCAAACCATTTCACATTTCTTGCCATAACAATCGAATATCGTGCGGTCATTGAATCATCCTTGAAAAAGAAGAAAAGTCCCGATGATGACAAACGCCATCCTCGGGACTGCCCATTCTTATTTGAAAGCCACAAATGAACCCGTCTGGATCATTCGCCTGTCCGGGAAGCTGGCAGATTCCGATTTCCCGAAATGGAGACTGTATGATAACGAAGGCCGCGTCTATCAGGTGAAGATCGATTATACCTCCTCAAGCATCATGGAAAACAAAGATGGCGCTGAACTCGACCAGACGTTGATCGTAAAAGGACTGCCCTCGCTTCCCGAGGAACTAACCCTTTCCTTGCTGACCATAAAGAAACAGTTCACCGATATCAACTGGAAGGTTGCCATACCGTCCAAGCAGTAGGCCCGGTATCAAAGCTCGGAAGGAGCGATTTGCTTCATTAAACGTTTGTTTAAGGGGAAGGATTTTACCGCGTTTACCGGGTCATGATCTCCTTTCCCTTTTTTATTTCTCAACAATTGGGACTCGCTTGATTACAGCGTCGACGCTGCTTGCCTTACCAGGGGGACAAACAGTTGGCTATCAATCTGATGTCCCTGCCGCAGCTTGATTGTTTTCCTCTCCGGCGGGCCATCAAACGGTTCATCGTCATATCCCCTTATTGAATTCGGTACCTTATCTGTTCCCCAACATGCCGATCTGACCTCGCAGCTCGTACTCTAGGCCTTTTTGGAGAGAATCAACGCCGGTCTGTGACTGCTCATAAACCCGTCGCAGCTCAATAATCCCTTCCCCGTAGCCATTGGGGTCCGGCATGCGCAATGCCCATTCAATCGCTTCCTCTTCGGAGTTTACTTCAATGAGTGTAAAGCCGGATACCAGCTCTTTCACTTCGCTGAGCGGGCCCCACGCAAGCACTGGCCGGTCGCCTGGCTTGGGGAAAGACATGCGCAGTCCGCTGGAGCTCGGATAAAACTGCTCGGTTGCAATAAGAATACCGGCCTCGTCCAGCTCTTGAAGATAGTTCTGCAAGGCATCCTTGCTCGCCTGGCTTGGTGGAATGCCAGCTTCCAAATGTCTGGTCGCTTTCGTCATCAATACGAACTTCATGCACGGCCTCCTTTCCTCGTCGACTCGCATTCTGCCGCACGTCGAAGCAGCAACTGCTGTTCCTGTTCATTTTTTGTCAGCGACGCCGCAAATCGAAATGCGTCACGAGCCTCCTCATTGCGCCCAAGCTTCTCAAGCAGATCACCTTTGACGCTGGGGAGCAAATGATAGTTCTTCAGAGCGGCCTCTTCCTCCAGCAGCTCTACAAGCTGAAGTCCGAATTCCGGGCCGAACGCCATCGCGATGGCTACCGCTCGATTCAATTCGACTACCGAGGAAGGCATCACCCGTGACAATGCTTCATAAAGAGCCGCAATCTTCACCCAGTCCGTCTCTTCGGCGGATCGCGCCACACTATGACAGGCCGAAATGGAGGCCTGCAGCGCATACGGGCCAAGCGGACGACCGAGAGACTGCGCACGTTCAAGCGCGGCCAATCCCCGCCTAATCAGCAAATGGTCCCATTGTGCCCGATTTTGGTCCTTGAGAAGGATCGGCTCACCAGAGGCAGTGACACGGGTTTTAAATCGGGACGACTGGAGCTCCATGAGAGCGACTAATCCGTGCACCTCCGGCTCTGCAGGCGCAACCTCGGCTAGGATGCGTCCCAATCTCAGCGCCTCCTGGCACAATAGCGGGCGCAGCCAGTTGGAACCGGAGGTAGCCGCATATCCTTCATTAAACAGAAGATAAATAACCTCAAGCACAGTCTCCAGCCGCTTCTTCAGCTCGCTGCCCGTCGGAACTTCAAAATCTGCACGCGCTTCGCGCAACGTCCTTTTTGCACGGACGATTCTTTGAGCAATCGTCGGTTCCGAGACGAAGAAGGCATGTGCGATTTCGTCAGTCGAAAGCCCCCCGAGCAGGCGAAGCGTCAGAGCGATACGTGCCTCACGCGATAGAATCGGGTGGCACGTCATAAAGATGAGTCGCAGGAGATCATCCCCGATCTCTCCATTCTCCTCATCACTGCTTTCATCTTCTACGAATAAATCGCTGCCGCGACCAAGCTCCTCAACTTTCTTGTCACGAATTTTGTTACGGCGTATCATGTCAATCGCACGCCTTTTCGCTGTAACCATCAGCCAAGCTCCGGGGTTATCGGGTATGCCGGTCTCCGGCCACTTCCGGAGCGCGATGACCAGCGCATCCTGTGCGAGATCTTCTGCAAGGTCGAGGTCACGAACCATTCTTGTCAATCCGGCGATGATCTTCGATGACTCCATGCGCCAAATGGTATCGATTGTACGCCGGGCAGTGGAATCTGTCACGACTGGGTGCGCCTCTGCAGCTCTGCCATCAGTGCAGAATGGTCCGCGATCATCTCTGGATTGTCTGTGAGCTCCGAACCTTCATAAACTTGACGAAGCTCGATTTGTCCCTCGCCGAACCCGTGGGGATCTGGCATGCGCATGGCCCACTCGATTGCTTCTTCTCGCGATCGAACCTCGATTAACGTATAGCCGGCGATTAATTCCTTCGCCTCACTGAACGGTCCATCGATAATTGTCGGTTTTCCTCCCGGCTCAGGATAAGAGATGCGAATAGCGCCTGAACTCGGATGCAAACCGTCGGCGGCAATCAATACCCCGGCCTTGGCAAGCTCCTGATTGTACCTCATCATCGCTTCGAAAAGCTCCGGCTTGGGCGGTAAGCCTGCTTCAGAATCCTTCGTCGCTTTGACTATTAACATAAATCGCATACGAGATGCTCCTCCTCTTCTATGTGAAACCTATTTAAGCTTTCTCCTCTTTCCTTTGTCTTCTGACTTCCATTATAATGTCGAACGAATCTTTTTTATTACCTTGCATTGATTCTCTTTAACCGTCATTGATCACTGCTTCACAATCTGCCAATTGACCCCGAACTTGTCCACGACTTCACCGTAATAGGCTCCCCACGGCTGCAATTCAAACGGATACTTTACTGTACCCTCCCGGACAAGATTCTCGAAGGACTGGCGAGCAAACGCTTCATCTTTATAGGAAAGTGCCAGCGAAATGAATCGTTGTCCTCCCCGAGATGGTTCGAAAGCGTCAGAAAGGAATAATATGTTTCCGCCGGCTACGGACAGTACCAGATGCATCACTTTATCCTTGATTTCTTCTGGTGTTCCGGGGGTTTGCCCATAAGTCATAATCGAAAGGATTTCCCCTCCCAATGCTTCCGCATAGAATGCAGCCTGCCCTCTCGCGTCCTCCGAATGAATGTAAGCGTTAAGTTGTGCTGTCATGTTTCAACGTCCCTTCCAAATTGGTTATTTGTACTTCTATTAAGGCGACGAACAGCAGATGACAAAATCGACACAACCGAAAATTTATTTTTCTTCCCCCTTCTCTTTTACCCTCCTTACCTGCATGCATGTACGGGTCTTACGGGTCTTCCCCCCTTTAGCCCAAAGAAAAAAGCCGAGGAAAATCAGGAGTGCAAATCCCTGTTTCGCTCGGCTTTTGGGAGAACATGTATAGGAAATAAGCTTTTGACTTCGAGCAATCGGCAGCCTTCGAAAAACAAGTTTAAGATCGCCCCCAATACAAAGTAGCAGCAGCAAAGCGCATGCCGATGCAGCATGCGCTTCTAAGCTCAAAAAGCTTCTTATTTATTATTTGCCGACTCCACATATCTTTTGAAATTGTCCAGGATTGCCTGCCACCCGGCTTGCTGCATCTCGATGGGGTGGGTCTCTTCCGCGTCGAACGTTTCGATAATTCGCGTATCGTTATCTTGACGAATAAAGTCGATCTTCACGTTTCTGCCGTCAGCAATCGAATAGGATATCCTTTCGTGAATACTCACTTCGTCGTATACCCCGCCGAAATCAAATCCAACACTGCCGTCTTTCGCTTCCATTCTCGAAACAAACTTGCCGCCGACCTTCAGGTCATTCTCAGCATATGGCGTGTGCCAGTCATCTGAAGCATTATTCCATTGTGTGATATGCTTCGGGTCTGTCCAATATTCCCACACGATTTCAACGGGGGAATGAACGACCGTTTCTACTGTTATCGATGCCGGATTGCTTTTTGCCATGATATAGCCTCCTTCATGAAATAAAAGCAAAAATGTCTTCCGTGTTGGATAAGAATCATTGATCTACACCAATTGTAACAGAAAACTGAACACCAGATTTCTTTTCGATTGCTAATCTAAGATCCGCCGATAACAAGTCGAGGCCACTTTCATTCCGTTAACCCAGCATCAAAGGTACATATGAGATATACGTGAAACTAACTGCCGAAACGAACATATAGCCGGAATAATCTTCATCTTGATGTATTCTTTTTATTGCAACTAATAATGAAATGACAAAAGCTAATGAAAACAGTGGGTATAGCCATAATAATACGATAATGGTAACCGCCCCCTATTACGATTTTAATAGCTATGCACGATCTCTAATAACCTGTTATCATTTCCTTATATAACCAACATTTCAATTAAATCACAAAATCGTTACGTAATCGTAACAACATGGCGATGTTCCATGCGCAAAGTAATGAAGTGTTGTACGGAGGGATTTTACGATGACGAAAGATGAAATCATGGATCACTGTCTGTCATATCCAATGTCTTATGAAGACCATCCTTTTGGAGAAGGTTGGGTTGCAATGCGGCATCAAGGGAATAAGAAAATTTTTGCACTTATCTTCCATCATGATAACCACTTATGTGTCAACCTGAAATGCGAACCCAATCGTGCTGATTTTTTGCGTGGCCTTTTTGAAGAGGTAAAGCCCGGATACCATATGAATAAGGAGCACTGGAACACTCTAATCCTAGATGGGAATCTCCCCGAGCAGGAAATTCATGATATGGTGAAGCATAGCTTTGAATTGACGAAACCAAAGAGTAAAAAAAGGCAGATTATTGAAGGATAGAATGAAAAATATTACAACTCCTAATTGTAAACTGTCCAAGTGTTAAGTGGTTTTTAGAGACTGCAAATAGCCTTCCTGTCCCCCATTTTTTGATTCTCTTTTACAAAATATAAGATAGGTTTTTTGTCGACCCGTTTCACTTACTTTTCCGCCTGTTGGCAAAGCTTCAATACTTCATCCGAAGTTAACGGTTCACCGTGTCCGTGAACATACCACTGGATGGATTCTTTCCGCAAGCGATTCAGCATGTTCCAATCCACCATATCTTCCGGCTTCCGTAGGTGAAACGGTGGTGGATAGAAGCAGTCGGCTACGAAGAGCACACCCTGCCCAACGACTTCCACGGTGATCGAATCGCTTGCATGGGGACCTCCTACCCATTGCAACTGCAAAGTAATGCCATCAACATTTAGCGTCATCTGATCGCTAAAGACGCGATTTGGCTTCACGATCCGCAGTTCACTCCAATCGTCGACTACAAGCAGCTTCGCCTGGTTGCTCTTCTCCATTAATGGATTCTCCCGTATTTCATGCTCCAACCACATTGGCCCCCACGGAATCTCAGCCATCTTGTCCAGTTCATGTGCGCACTGCTGGCAGGCAATTACCTCAGCATCAAACACGCAGCTCCCAAATGTATGGTCCCAATGATGATGTGTATAAATAATGGTTGAAACAGGAGGAGCTTTTCTCTCCTTCAGCGCCCTCTGTATCGCCTTAGCGTGGCTCGGACAGTTTCCGCAGTCAATCAATACGGTTTGGTTAGTGGTAATGATTGCGCCCACAACGGGTTCGACACGCTCCGATTTTTCGCCCTGCGGGTAAATCCAGACGTGATCCGAAATCTGCCGCAACAAAGTCTCCTTTTCCACCATGTTCCCCTCTCACTTTCTGGTATAAGCTTTTTTAAATAATTGTACAATTATCTTTGTGTTGGGGCGAATCGGCTAATATCGAATGTTTTAAAAGAAACGAATGAATATTTTTTTATATCATGATAGCATCCAAAATGTAGAAAATAACCAATAAGAAAGGAAGTTCAAGCCATGGATATTAGAGTCGAAACGCTTCCGAACTATCGCCTTGCGTATGTGCGACAAATTGGTCCTTATGGTCCTGCGAATGTTCAAGCAATGGAAAAACTAAAAAGTTGGGCGATGGGGAAAGGACTGCTTACTGAATCGGCTATTTTGTTCGGAATTCCACAAGATAACCCTCAAGCTACGCTTCCTGAGAAATGTAGATATGATGCATGTATTGCCATTACAAAAGATTATCAAATTGATGATTTAGTTTGTGAAAGTGAACTTTACGGTGGAGATTATGTTATTTTTAAAATCAAACATACAGCAGAAGATATTCAAAGAGCGTGGGCTGAAATGTTTCCAGCTTTGCACAGCATGGGATATCATATTGACAACAAACCGATTTTAGAAAAATACACGGGCGATATGGTTAACAATGATTTTTGTGAAATATGTGTTCCTAGTGAACTACTCTCCACTTAGGCTAACGCCTTGAAGTGGGAGCTTCTCAAATCCACGACGAAAGTAACCTTTCGTCTCCTCGAGCGTTACTTCGGGTAGTCCCTACCCTAGATGTCCGACGTTTCGGAGTTCTTTTGTTACCTTGGATATTTTACGCATGGAAGGATAAGCTTGGTTTTCGCATTTTGTTTCTCCATGCAACCCCATATATCCAGTTATCAAAGAACATCATAAGTAGATTTTACCAAAGTGTTGGACAACTGAACAGGCAAAAGCCTGTCCTTGTCCGAAGTCGATTCATCCCCCGCTTACAACCAAACGCTGTAAGGTTTTAGAAGTGGGAGACTTCTCGACCTATAAGTTAAACCCTTTTAGATTTGTTCGTACATTTTTACCTCGAGGCTTATTGGCAACACCTGATAGACACTTCTGATCCTCTTTTGCCGCAAAACTTTCGTAAGACATGCTCAAAAAACAGTAGCACAAAATTGCTAATGTTTGAGATTGGTATCAGACTGACCCTACGAATCAAAACAGCGGTAGCCAAGGACCAGTAAATAAAGTCCTGGACTCCCGCTGTTTTATACCTTATCCTCCCGCAATGCCTGCTTTACCCGCTCGATCTGGGCGAGGTGGGCACGGACATGCTGGACGCGCAATTCCAACAGCTCTTTGAATGTGTACCGCACTCCATCGGGATATTTCCCGACCCGCTCAAGCTGACCGGGAGTCAGATTTTCCAGAAGCGGCTTCATGCTGGCCCGCAGCATTTGGAACAGGAGCAGATGCTGCTCGCGGTCCAACCGTTCATATCCCAGGTTAGCCGTCCAGGCTTCCTGATCAAATGAGAGCAGAAGCGGTTCTTCCTCCGCCAAGACTTTTCTCAGCCGATGTGTCGACAGAATTTCGTCATCCGTCACATGGATCACAATCTGATGGATGCTCCATTTGTCCGGTGCGGGTTGGAAACGCAGCTCTTCCTCAGACAATCCGTCGACGGCTTCTCGCAGCAGCGCATAGTCTTGGCTGTACTCCTCGATCAACTTTTCCATCCGATCCCCTCCTTTATCATGATTTGTGTGGCAGGGAGCATTCGATGATAAATATTATTCTGAGTTATAGAACAAATACCTTCTTGGTTTTAGTCAATCATAAGTCACCCTAAGGTGATTTCTTCGGAAAGCCCATACCGACATCACAAGCCCGATTTCGCCGGTCCTTTCTACTTTCGGCAAAAGCTTGAGAAACGCCGGTATGGCAGCCACATACCCGCCGATCACCGGTCCGACTCCGATGGCAAATGACGAGGTCGACGGGGTCTACTTCTGCAGATGAATCAATGTCCGGGTGACAGCAGCCCTCTCAGGTACTGCCCGGTGTAAGACGACTCGATATGCTGCACCTCTTCAGGCGTCCCTTGCGCGATAACCGTTCCACCTGCTTTGCCGCCCTCTGGCCCAAAGTCGATGATCCAATCGGCAGCGCATATGACATCCAGATGATGCTCAATCACAATGACCGAATGCCCTTGGTCGACCAGCTTGTTCAGAAAAGCGATGAGCCGCTCTACATCCGCCGGATGCAGTCCCGTCGTCGGCTCATCCAGTAAAAACAGCGTATGGCTGCCCCCGTTTTTCCCGAGCTCTCTGGACAATTTCATTCTCTGCGCTTCTCCGCCGGATAACGTGCTAGTAGGCTGGCCGAGTTTCATATAATTGAGTCCCACTTCGATAAGCAGCTCCAGCTTGCTTCTAATATCCTTCTGTTCCCCGAACAGGGGAAGGCATTCCTCCACGGTCAAATCCAGCACGTCAGAGATGCTGTACCCTTGATATTTCACTTCGAGAACGTCTTTCTTGAACCTTTTGCCGTTACAGGCAGGACATTTCACTTCGACATCGGGCAGGAAATGCATGTCCATCTGTAGCGCACCAAGGCCTTTGCATTTCTCGCATCGGCCCCCCGCCGTGTTGAAAGAAAAGTGTTTGGCCGTCAGTCTCCGCCGTTTGGCATCCGGCAGCCCGGCGTAGAGGGCGCGGATCATCGTGAACAAATCCGTGTAGGTCGCGATATTCGAGCGAGAGATTTTGCCGACCGGTTCTTGAGTAACCGTGATCATTTTGCTGATATGCTCCATTCCACTGACGGGTGCATCCGAGCGTCCCTGCTGAATTGCTTGTTCCACGACATGGAATAAAAAGGTGGATTTTCCCGCTCCGGAAACGCCGGTAATTGCAACGAATCGATGCAGCGGAATGGATACGGTCACATTTTTCAAATTATGCGCCGAAGCATTCTTAACCACAAGATATTGGTCACCACCCGTTCGCCTGGGGGCACCGAGATAGGGTGTTTGTGCAAACAAATATCGGCCAGTAACGGATGAGGGGGTGCGTTGCAGCTCTCGGGGTGATCCCGCTCCCACGACATAGCCGCCGTCCTTGCCTGCTTTCGGCCCGATATCGATGATGTAGTCGGCCTGTTCCATCACATCGACGTCGTGTTCGATAAGCAGTACGGTATTGCCCAAATCCCGAAGACGCTTCAGCGCTGCCAGCAGCTTGTGCGAATCCCTCGGATGCAGCCCCGTCGTCGGCTCATCCAGAATGTACAACACCCCGGTTAGCCCCGAGCCGAGCAAAGAAGCGATCCGCAGCCGCTGCGCTTCTCCCCCTGACAGGGAAACCGCGGGTCGGGACAGTGTCAGGTAGTAAAGACCGATATCGAGATACCGCCGGATTCGTTCTGTTAAATCCTGAAGAATCGGTTGAAGGATCACATTCGCCTCCTCGCTGAGCTTCGACTGCAGCCTCTGCAGCCAATCCCACAGCTCATCCAGAGCGTAATCGCTAACCTCTACGATCGATGCGCCGTCTAGCGTAACCGCACGGCTTTCTTTCTTCAACCGAGTGCCTTGGCATGCTTCGCATGTCTGCGTGGCGAAATAAGCAGTCCACTTTTTTCGGCTCTCTTCATCGTTCAGAGCTTCTTGGTATCTTTTCTGAAAAGTGGTGATGATCCCTTCGAATTTGCCTTTTCCCACGGTTTTCGGTGGTTTCTTGCCAGGGAACATCGCCTGAAAGGACTCGCTGAAAACGCCGTAAAATAAAAGCGTACGCTGCACTTCGTTATAGTCTTTGATCGGGAGATGAACGTCAAATTCGAAGCCGTAGTGAGCCGCCGCCGATTGAAGCGAGTCCATATAATACGGAAGTATGAAGTCCGTATCCCATGCCTTGACGCCGCCTTGGGTGATGCTCAACGATTCGTCGAAAATCGCCTCCTGCTTCAACTGGCTTGTAAATCCCAGCCCCCCGCAAGACGAGCAGGCCCCTTGCGCTTTATTAAAGGAAAAATGAGCCATCGTCAGCTCGGGGAGCTTATGCCGGCAGTAAGGGCACTCTACGATGTGCTCTTCGTCGCCTTCTTCCTCCAGCAATTGATCGCTTTCCTTATCGGGAGACGACAGGCTGATCTGCCGTTCGAAAACCGGCTTCACCTGCCGCCCGCAAGAAGGGCAGGGACGTTCGCCGAGACGTGCGTACAGCACCCGAAGGTACGTATAAATCTCGGTCACGGTACCGACGGTAGACCGCGGATTCCGATTGTTATTATGCTGCCCGATGCTGATGGAAGGAGACAATCCGGTTATGGAGTCGACGTTAGGCTTGTTTAAATAATCGGTGACCATCCCCATCGATTCCATGTATTGTCTTTGGCATTCTTTTTGCAACGTATGCATGGCGATCGATGATTTGCCAGAACCGGAAACCCCCGTTAACACGATGAGCTTATGTTTGGGGATACGCAAGGAAATATTTTTCAAATTGTTCTCTCGGGCACCTTTGATTTCAATGACATCGTTCATATGTTCTCACCTGCCTGTGAGCGAAGCCCGTAATGAAAGTGGGTGATTTGTCCAAAGCGCCGAACCTCTTTCCCCTCCGAAGGATCCTCAGGGTGATTTCCTCGGCATAGTGGGATGTCGCGAGCGGGCAAAATTGCAATGCAAATGAAGATGCTTCTTTGATTTTCACTCATACAGAACGTCTCCTTTAGAGGTCTTATCACTGCATTAGCAGTGTAGCAAATGTAATACGACAACTACTGTCATATTACTAAGAGCGGATCGGCCATATCGCTGCTTCTCTCTAATCCGGCCAATCTGCTGGATGACCTTTGCATTCTGTTATAAGAGCGGATAGAAAAAGCGTGCTTTGATAAAAAGATTGATCAAAACACGCTCTTCGCATTTTCAGTTGACTCATTCTTTTGTAAAAAAGCTGGATCATATTCTAGCATGTTGCGCCACAATCGCTCCCTATTCTTGAATAAAGCGGTTTAATCATTCGGGTTAATAATCGCTAATACCTGATGGTCTTCCCATTTTCCATTAATCTTTACATTTTTCATGGCTATTCCTTCCTTATGGAATCCCGATTTTTCCAATACCCGAATGGAGCCAATGTTATGAGGCATTACACCAGCTTCTATACGATGTAAATGTAAATTTGTGAATGCAAATTCTACGATCAATTTAATAGCTTCCGTCGCATACCCTTTTCCATTATTCTCTTTGTCTATAAAGTATCCGATGAATGCACTTTGAAGGGAACCTCGTACAACCTGAAATAAACTGATTGTACCAATCAATTTTTTGTCGGCAGTCGTGAAGATTCCAAAGTTATACTCTAGATCCTTTTTACATTTCTCATCATACTCTTCAATCAACTTTCGTTGACCTTCGACTGTATAATAATCACTGTTTCGGGCCATCGAGTACATTTCAAAAAAATGACGGTTTTCCAGCTGTAGCTGTAATCTTGCTTCTACATCCCTTGGAGTAAACGGTCTTATAAAAATCTTTTCGCCCGCGAACATAAAACCTTCCAAGTGCGATTACCTCCTGGCTTTGATATTAATTATGTAAAGCTAGTTGAATATGTGCAAAATGGTGGTTACCATGCCATGCGTAAAGGGCGATACTTTGTTCAATCCGCATTTGACTCCCATCAGGATATTGATAGGTACGCTGTAATTGGGTAGTTGATAAATTTTTCAGAAAATACGCCCAGCGCTCATGGAGACTTTCCAAAAGCTGCAATGAAATGGTAACAGACAGATCATAATCTGTTAGCTTTACCCATTCACTTTCTTCATACGTTTTAACCACTGGATTTTCTTCCGTCAGGGCTAATTTCATTCGGGTATACCCAATTAGATGGCTATCGGCAATATGATGAATAAGCTGACGCACATTCCAGCTATTTTCCCTATATGTTTTTGTTAATTTACATTCATCAAGGGAAACAGTTAGCGCATTCAAACGACTAGGCAGTGTGGAAATTTCCCTAATCCACATTTGAATATCTTTCGCTTGAATTTCATGAGGACAATGGAATTGTCCAATCGGGTATCTATTATTCATATGAAAATCCCCTATCATTTTTATAATAAGTTACTCAATGATTTAGCCCGATTGTGGAACAAAGAAATTCTTTATAAATGATAAATGAGCTGCACAACGCCAGAGGGGAAAGTTCTTGTATGAACCATTTTTAAATTCAACCTTTGTTTCATATCCATAAACAACGGTTTCCCTTCTCCCAAAGCAACAGGGTGAACAGATAGTCTAAATTCATCAACAAGCCCTAAATGGATAAAAGTTGTAATCAGACTTGCCCCGCCATACAGCCAGATATCCTTACCAGGCTGATTCTTTATTTTATTTACTTCTTCAAGAAGATTATCGTTGATGAATATTGCTTTATCGTCTGCCCCTTTTTGTGTCCTGGAAAACACATATTTTTCTTTACTATGGACCAATTCCCACATTTCTTTTTCCGTATCACTTTGTTCAATTTCTGGAGTAAATTGTCCCCATACATCATAGCTTTTTCTTCCATAGAAAATGGTATCAATTTGATTTAAGAAATGATGAAACCCCATCTCAGGCTCCATAATGCACCAGTCGACTTCCCCATTTTTCCCTTCAATAAAACCATCTAAAGTAACGGCTAAATCTAAAATAATTTTGCGGCTCATAATTTGTGTCCCCTTTCGTTGATCTCCCCCCATTTTAGAACTCATTTATGTCACCTTATGTCATATTCATAACAGGGAGGAACTCTTTTCAACGATTCTATCTGGTTCTAGCCAAGCCAAGAGCTTTATGGTCCCAGAGTATATCTTCTACAACAGATGCCTGATGGTCCTCACACGTAACAATTAGGATGATTTCTCCCTTTTTCCCTTTTTTAAGTGGAAGTTGGTTTTTGTTTCGCTTCAAAAGGTAAATGAACCAACTCAGGGAAACTCCGATAAGAAAGCCTAAGATTGCACCGACAACTCCCCAGATAATTGGCCCTCCTTGCCATACGAACCCTTTACTAGCACCGATGGTACCAAACATAAAGGCAAAAATCATACCTTTATCGATAAATGACAGTCCATCAGCTCGATGGATACTGTCAAGAAGTCTCGGTTCTTTTTTACGCAAATCAAGCGGTACTGCGTAAATGGCTGTTATTCCCTTTTCCTCAAGTTCTGTAATGGCTATTTCAACGAATGTTGAATACTCAAATGTGGCAAAAATTTGCATCGCTATTTATCTCCAATTGTGATGAGATGCCCCACTGGCTGATAATTTTCTATAAGGTACTGTCTTTGAACATCATCAAACAGTTTGTTATTTTCTACGGTGTTGGTATAGGCATCATAAATTGCAAAGAAATAATAAGAGGGGAAATACAGTAACCATTGCTTATCGAGGACGAATGAGGAGGCGGCCACATCCCCTAAAATTAGATAGTGTATCGCTAGGATTAGATTTGATTGCCATACGATTACAATCGTACTCAAAAAAATAAATACAGCTAAAATCATTCGATGCAGGTACAGTTGGCCAAGGCTGGGGATTCCCATGGACCAGACAACAGCTATCCATGGTTTACGTTTATCAAGGTAATTGATCTCTAGTGCTCCGATGCTAAACGCATGAAAGCGTCCTTTCTCCCTTTGTGCCAGAAGATAAATTTTGTTCATATCAACAGCCGTTCGATAACTATCATAAATGGCAAATAAGTAAACGGGGATGTAAAGTAACATGAATTTCGGGTCCAATACCTCTCTGGCTTCCCGAAATTGACCGTTACATGTATAAACGATGGCTACATTTAAGTGTATTTTCTGGTTAATAAAGAACTCCCACAGAATCAGAGCATATCCATGCAAATATTTATGTAAGAGCAAATGTCCAAAGCCAGGACAAGCCATTGACCAACAGGCTACTGTAATTGGATTACGCTTATGCAGCTGCGTTGTTCCCAATAGGCTGACGTGCGCCATGTAACGTCTGTTACGAAATTCACTTCCAAAATTATCCATAATATCACCCTAGTTTTACCAATACCATGACAAGATTATGGTGCCTTTTTATTAAGGGGGATATGCAGCCGTAAGTGAATAATAAATGAAACAACCAAGATACTAAATCTTGAAGAGAGCAAAGTGCAGCGGAGGGAGTATATGTCATTTGAGAAACCTCAGGTAAAGCCAACAAATATCGAGTTAAGCTGTACGGAAATCGGGGGACTTTGGAGCGTTTATTTTCAAGAAGGCATGGCGGTATGCTTCCTTACCTACTTACTGCATCATCTTCAAGATGGGCAGATTGTTCCGCTGGCGGAAGAGGCGCTGAAGATTTCGCAAGATCGAATAGAGAAAATAAAAAAATTTTTTCTGGATGAAAATTTCCCGATACCAGCAGGGTTTTCAGAAGGTGATGTGAATTTGGCTGCCCCTCCGCTTTTTCACGACACGTTTACTCTGAGTTTCATCTATATGATGAATCGGCTGGGAATGATTAACTACGCATTTACTGCATCCAATAACGTTCGCCTCGATGTATTAGATTTTTTCAATGAATGCATACATACATCTACCGAGATGTTCGGCAAAGCGGTGCGAATGATGCTGGAGAAAGGCATTTACGACCGCCCGCCGAAAATGAATTACCCGAATAAAATCGAGTACGTCCAGAAAGTCTCATTCATAGACGGGATCATTGGCATGAAACGACCTCTCAATGCCATAGAGTTATCCGAAATATTCTTCAATATTGAGCGTAACTACTTTTCTGTTATGCTTATGCTCGGGTTTGCACAGGTAATGGAAGATAAAAAATTGAAAAACTTAATTATCAGAGGCAAACAAATCAGCGAACAACAAATCGAGTTATTTAACAGTCTACTGATGCAGGAAGAGCTGCTCGGAACGGTACCTGTAAGCATGGAAGTTACAGCATCCACTGTTTCTCCCTTTTCCGATAAGTTAATCATGTCAATGATCAATGTTTTGAACTCGGTAGACATCCTCTTGATATCACATGCCTTGTCGGTAACGATGCGAGCCGATCTCTCCTCTCACTACGCCAAAATCATAACTGACGTGATGGCGTACACCAAAGATACGTATGATGTTATGGTGAAACGAAAATGGCTCGAACAACCGCCTCTTACGACGGATCGAGGTCAGCTAATTAAATCCTGAGGAAAATGGCTCAGTAGCAAACAAGAAAAAACCCTTGCGATCAAGGGTTTTTCGTGTGTGCTTACGAACACCGATGATCCAGATTTTGGAGCCCTCCTGCTTCTTCAGCTTTTCAATGAACTCCGGTACGACCGGGCGTTTCATTGCTTCATCTCCTTTAAGAAAATGAAATTCTCTTGCTGACTATGAATCATAGCATTTAAGTATCTCATCTCATGTCATATAATATCTTGCCCTCAGATTGATGACTTACTTTTCATTTCCTGATCCAGCATGAATCTCTTGGCCTTCCATTCGGTCAATAGCGCCATGGCCTGGTCTCTTTCGGGAGTGGGCCAGCATCACTGCGCCCAAGAGGGCAGTCAGAATAGCTATCATGATCATTGGACTATATCGATTCACCTGATACAGAGTGGTGCTTAGAATAGGTGCGATGATAGCGGAAATTCCCTGCATTGCCGTAACCAAACCAGCAACGCCTCCTTGGTGTTCATTACTTACAGAAAGAGAAGCACCTGCCATAAATCCAGTCATCATAAATCACGATCCTAGTCCAAAAACAAAAAATGCCAAAAAGTAGAATGGAAGGTGGGTTGCAAGAAGGAATATGAGCATACTTGCGACGAGAATCATGGAACCGAGCAGGATCATCAGCCGCGGCTCCCATTTTAGCCATTTGGACTGAACAATTTGTGAAATTAGCATAGCCATGCCCGTAAACATTAACCCGAAGGAAACTATCCTCGCTAAATGATCAGTGGGGAGATGGAGCTGATCCTGCAAATAAAACCCGCCAACAACCTGAATCGTTACGACCCCTATCATCGTCACTAAAGCTGCGAGCAAATAAAGCCGCAAACCAGGGTGAAATGGACTGACTTTGACAGCCCCTTTCTGTATCGTCGGCTTCGTTGCAGGCATCAGCAGCAGAGTGACTGCAAATGCAACAGCTGCAATCGCAATACTAAAATATAAGGGCCACAGCAAACCAATTAATGTGAATATGCCGGCAATGGCTGGCCCAAAAACAAGTCCAAGGCCATTCGCGGCGCTAATGATCGCCATGCCTCTTCCTCTTTCCTTTCCCTCCGTCACATCACCGATATAAGCCTGTGAGGATGACAGGATTGCCGGAATGAACATGCCGACCAAGCTTCGCGCCGCAATCATTAGGAAGAGCAACAGTCCGCCGCTAAGCCAGTGATTGAGACCGCCATAAAAGGTGATCGCCAACAAGAAAGTACTAACGGACATGCCGATTAACCCGATTAGTATAACCGGTTTCCGCCCCTTCGCATCACTAATATTCCCCCATACCGGAGCCATCACTGCCATCATAATCGACCCGGTTGAAATCAAGATTCCAGAGTGGATTTCCCTCAGTCCTAATTCTCGTATAAGCGACGGCGTGATCGGCGCAAGGAGCATAAGCCCCAACATCGCTACAAAAACACTAAAAAAAATGCTGCCTCTTATTCTGTTCACTCTTTACACTCCTCTTCACAATATTTTGGTTTGATGAGGAGTATAATTGAATCTTGGCGATAACCGCTCCCTTGTCTAACGGATTAATAATATTTTTTTATCGATGACGGCCTAATTCCAAATTTTCGAATAAATTGCTCGGAAAACGCGCTTACGTTGCTGTACCCTACAATCATCGCGGCTTCGGTCACATTAGCGGTTTGTTCTCGCAGAAGCATCATCGCATGGTCGAGACGTACGTGTCGCAAATATTCGAATACGGTCATTCCAAAACATGCTTTAAATCCTGTCTTTAGTTTAAAGTCGTTTAACCCAACCATTTTTGCTAGTGCCAGCAGGGATGGAGGGTCTGTCATACAAGATTCAAGTATTTGCTTAGCTCTATGTAATTTTTGGATATCCCCTTTAGACAAGCCATTTGGTCTAGGCGTTAGAAAAAATAATTGATTCATGTGCATGTTTAAAAGCTCCAGGGCGGATGCTTCCATCATTAACGGGGATCTATTGGCATTTTCAAAATCTGCGATTAATCGTTTTACCAGTACCATGCTTCTTGTATCGTTTTCAAAATAATAGCAGCGGAATGCCTGCCCTTTTATGAGCCGGTCAAACTCGAAATGCATATTTGGTGAAGTCGCCAATTGATCAGCCGCATAATCGAATAGAGCAACCGGAATAGCCAGCGAAAGTGAAACATACTGCTCTTGTGCCGAGGGATAAAACTGAGCACGAAAGTCTTGAAGTGAACTACTCTCCACTTAGGCTAACGCCTTGAAGTGGGAGCTTCTCAAATCCACGACGAAAGTAACCTTTCGTCTCCTCGAGCGTTACTTCGGGTAGTCCCTACCCTAGATGTCCGACGTTTCGGAGTTCTTTTGTTACCTTGGATATTTTACGCATGGAAGGATAAGCTTGGTTTTCGCATTTTGTTTCTCCATGCAACCCCATATATCCAGTTATCAAAGAACATCATAAGTAGATTTTACCAAAGTGTCGGACAACTGAACAGGCAAAAGCCTGTCCTTGTCCAAAGTCGATTCATCCCCCACTTACAACCAAACGCTGTAAGGTTTTAGAAGTGGGAGACTTCTCGACCTATAAGTTAAAGCAAACGCACCCTGCCCGCGCGGAATTTCATGATCCTGACCGGACACAACCACCTGTCGTTGACCGGAAAGAGTAAACTGAAGCTCAACCATACGTCCTCTGGAAGAAAAACAAAAAGGATACGGTTCATGATAGCGAATATCGTGGTATACGATTTCGATCCCGCTGTAAGTAGTGACCTTGTAAGCTTTCCCGGCACCGACTTCGGACCGCAGCATATAAGATGCGCCATTCTTTGGGCCAAATAACGTTTCATTGAAATATCGCTGACAGATGGCCTTCAATGATTCCACAACAATCACCTCTGTAGGGGCTTAGCGTTGTAAATCCTCATTTTTCCTGACGGTACTCTTCTCGACGCTGTTCATTAGGTTAAATGTCAGTGACACAAACATACGCCAACCAACTCCACGAATTGAGGTCAAGTTACAGTGAAATTGACTCCATAAAAGGACAAGTCTGATTTTCTCGCCACACTTTGGGATGCCAGATTCTCCCACGAAGTACTGTATAGCGGGAAACCTCCTACTTTCCGCACCGCCATCGCCTATCCGGCAACAACTGCGGATGCATATCCCCTACCACGAAACTCTTCCAAGGTCTCAAGCCCTGCTTCGTGTGCCCTGGATGTGATGCGAACGCTGCGGCAGATCGAGACAGTACGGCTTTCGCGCACTAGCGCTATACACGGTTGCGCGTAGTCTATTTCTGAAGTCAGCCATTCGAAACCGCCGCGCAAAAATTCCGTCATATTTTCCCGAGTGATGCTGACCACCTGTATTGTCGGCGCCAGTTCACCAGGAACAAGATAACAAGGTCCCATTGTGAATCTTTCCCCTTGAAGCAGGTTCATATAGGCATCGAAATGTTTTGGCTTCGTATGTAAATCCTTAATGATGGGCTCGTCAGCACATAAACTCTCCAACTGATCGATAAGCATTTCCGGAACATCATAACGAAACCGAATTACGGATGTCCCCTCTATCGTACGGCCTAGGAAAAAACGGGGGGCAGGAGCCTCTCCGGGCCAGGGCTCGTTTATCGTACGAAGCCGCATGTTATGGTCATGTGTATATAGCGCCTCAACATGGAACTCCATCAAATCATGGGCGGTTGGTTTGATTTCTTCCCGATCACTCATACTTCCATCCCTACTTTCGTTGTTTGTTAGGCTCTCAATAGCCCCCCGTTCAAGTACGGGACGGATCATGTTTGAAGCCGTCCTGTAAGTGTCAACAGGTGACTTGAAGTGAATGAATAAAGCGTTGTCGAAGTGTTCCAACATCGAATACGTGAGGTGTCCCTCACATCTATTTCAATCGTAAAAATCACATTTTACAAAAAATAGAAAAAGCGAGCTCACGCTTTCACGTAGGCCCGTTGCCACTCTCACTTTTTCATTTTAGCTCAGTTTCGCAAATTTTAAATAAGTCAACGGAATATGCCGTACCAAACGCCCCCCAACATTGAGAGACTGTCCTCAGATTACAACCGACCGGTGAGGCTCGTAGGTTAAAACAGCAACACCTGAACGGAATGTCTTTGTTTCAACATGTTTTAAAACCTTCATATCATCATGGTCTCTAAAAAGACGTTTTCCATTCCCGACCACAATAGGAAATACCATGAGTCGATACTCATCAATAAGATGATGTTCCATCAACGTGTTTACTAATTGGCAACTGCCAGCGACTAAAATATCCTTACCGGGGAGTTGTTTTAACTTAGAAACTTCTTCTACGAGATTTCCCCTAATCAACCGGGAATTATTCCACGAAACCTCTTGCAAGGTCGTAGAAACAACAAACTTGGGGTAGTTGTTCATTCTGTCGGCAAAATCATCAGGAACAACAACGCCTTCAGCCACTTTATTCGTCACTTTAGGCCAAGCCGCTGCAAAGCCTTCATAGGTTACTCGCCCCAGTAGAAGAGTGTCGCATTCTTTCAGTTCATCGTATTTAAATTGATTCTGTTCATCCGTATTGAATTGGAATGTCCATTGTGGGTCCTCCATGACACCATCTAATGACACGAATTCAGATACTATGATTTTTCTCACCTATCTTACCTCCTAAGTTATTGGTTTGAATAGCCGGTGAACCGGATGAACACCGTTTTAACCGGCCTCTATTAATACAACGAACGGGAAACGATATAATCGACAGATCAAAAAATATTTTTTTGTTCCCTTTTTCATTTGTGTCCCTTGAAAGTCGAATTGGCAGTGACCCTTTTTCTCATTACGACTTTTTATCGAGAACGTTCGCTTAGTTCCATTTGGTAAAGTCCTTTTGCCTCAATAGCGGCCAAATCGGAGTTCGGCTTCAACGTTTGGTTATACTTCACCCTTACTTAACTAATCGCTTGGTTTTTCCTGCATTTGGCTTTCTAACCAATGCCATAATTCCTGCGATACCAAAGAACATGGTAGGAATGAATCCGAACACCGAAATAATACAAACCACTACCGATACAAGAATAAGTATCCAACCTGCGAGTTTCGGGCTACCGTTACCTTTCAACAAAACAATAGCTATAATACTTAGCACAATGCCGATAATTCCAGGGAGAACCCACATCGTTCCCGCTTGGTTCATCTGATCGAGCGAAGCGGCTACTTGGCTTTCACTCCAATTGGCATGCAAATAGTTCAAATAGGCTTTATCATCTTTGCGGTATAAGAAAACGAAGCCGATCACGATCATGATAAGACTCGATACGGCTCCAATGATGTTTAACACGATTTCCCCTGTTCGTTTCATGATAGAACCTCCACTTTACTATTTTTTCATGTTCTCTTGTGTCACTATTTCCAATGATTGCTTTCAAAAACTTAATTGTGTTCCAGAAGCCTTGTCGATGATACACATGTTAAAGGACCTTATGAAATATCCCTCACCCCTTTTATTTATCTTCGCAGGATGCGCGATGTATCTTTGCCCGATAAAGAAGTATCTTGGTCTGATTCATACCCCAAATATGAATGAATATTTTTAAATTCATTCATATTTGGGCCAAAAAGACTGTGGTTGATTCATCCTATTTTTTGAAATCGGTTAAGCCTTTCATGATAAACTCGGCCAAATACTGTATCAACTGCGGAAAATGCCGAACCCCAATTTCCTCCTTGTGTGTATCGATATATGCTAACGAGTCAAAAAAGGCGGGCAAAAGCTCATCATCAATATCCTCTCGTATTGCTCCTTCAGCTTTCCATTTTTTAAATAATCCAGTATATAAACTGCGGATGGAATCATCATCCCCTTTGATTTCTTCATAGTAGTGTTCCAGTTCCCGGAAGAGATCCCGGTTATACCACTCCTTAAGTATTTTATTTGAGTTCATAGCACTGATGTTCTGCTCCACTATTTGTCTCACAAGCGTTACGGGATCTTGATTCATGTCAATGGATTCGACAATACGCTTTTTAATTTTCTCGTTTTCTTTCATATAAATCTCAAAGAACAATTTCTCTTTCGAGGAATAGTAGTTATAAAAAGTACCCACCGCTATTCCCGCCATTTTTGCAATGTCTGAGATATTCGTTTCTTTGAATCCTTTGGAATGGAATAATTCCCACCCACAATTAAAGATGATCTTTTTTTTATCCATTTGTTAATCAACCTCTTGTGAATGAATATTTTTTTATTCATTCAGATTTAATCATGGTTTCATTTTCCTGTCAAGCTCCAGCGAAGAGAAGGACATAGGTCGGTATGGAACCATTGAATCTGAGATAGATCAGAGTGCGGAATATCGGGTGGCGCATTGACTATTTTCTTGCGTCAGAAAGACTTGCTCCATCGTTAGTGAGTGCGGGGATTGACGCGCATGTGATGCGGAGTGATCATTGTCCGGTTGTGTTGGAGGTTGGTGAGCTTCGGAAGTAATTCCGGGGCTTTTTTATATGGAGACTTTGATCAATCTGCGACTAGTTGGCGGTACGAGGGACTTGTTGCATCACATGGACAAGCCCCATCTCCTATAAAAGGGTACCGCCAACCATCCGCAGAAAATAACATAATTGATTAAAGTTTCCTATTTCTCCGAGAGAATGGGTACTTCCCAGTCTACGTTGCGGTGCTCAACCATCCTTTTCGCAGCGGTGATGATCAGTTGCTTTGGAAGCGGCTCGATGTTTTGCACGAACAGCGAGCCAGTAAATTGCGCCCGTCCATTTTTATAGTCGGTTTGCTCGATATAATACTGTACGTCGTCGTACTTTTTGCCGTTTTCGTCCTTGATGGACCAATAGGCACGAAATGGGAACATGGCCGCGGCCTCTTCCCCAAGCGTTCCTTCAAAGGCAAGATGATAACCTTCCAGTTTTGTAGTGGTTCCATCGGCATTCACGCTGTAGACACCATCATCAAAACCTTCGGCATCAACCACTCTGTTATCTTCTTTCACATACTTTTTAAAGGTAAATCGATCCCCTTGATCTTCTGCTGTAACCGGTGCTTTTTCTATACGATCAAGGTCAAGTGTTGCACGGAATGCCGCCGATTCTTCTGTATATACAGAACCAAGTCTGAAGGAAATCGGTGTACTTTCATCAATGGGCTGGAAGTAATGAAAATCTCTGGACCCGTTCTCCATTGGCAAAGAATGGCGCCATTTCAAACGATCGATCACGTTTCTTTGTTTGCTGGCTTTCCCCATCATTTCCTTAGAATCCCATGCGCCAAGAACAGTACCCCGGTCATCTACAAGCTCATAGCTGTAGTCTTTTCTCCGGTTGTTCTCTGTATTGCTTCGATCGATGACCATTTCAACTCCACTCGGTGCAAACGTTATCTGTTTCACATCTAGCTTGAGTCCTTGCGCAGTGGTATAGGACTTATTTATTTCGTGTGTTTTTGTCGCGGCTTTTGCTTTTTTCATGTCGACAGGCACTGTCAGCTTCCAGTTTCCTTTTGTATCGTCCATTTTTTTGATATGGAATTCTATAAGCAGCTCGTCTGGAATCTTGCTTAGATCATCAAAATAGCTTCGTAGCTCCCGATTCAAGAACAGAAAGCCGTCCGTATTTCTTGCACTATCCCAATCTTCATTGGGGGTACGGATTGATTCTTTTCTTGTGTCAGAAGGGTGTGCAGGCAGGAGAATGTTACCCTGTTTGTCCTTGATTGTAAAAATAGGTTCTTGGTCTGTTCTTGCAAACATATCCTGCCAAAAGATTTCGAGTGGCTTGCCGTTTTCATCTTTCACGGAAGCCAGTATGCTAATTCGCAGAGGATCAGCCACAACCTCTTTTATTTCGAACGTGATTCCTTGATCGGTCGTACTTTCATAAACCGGTTGAGCAAATCCATTTTGGGCAGCTTTCCGAATACCGATGTCGGAAGCCATTTGCCATATATCCTGACTCACAGAGGCTACGGGAGCAGATTTATCGATTGGGCTGCTCGTGAAAGCCGCACTTACATAGCTGGCAAAGGTCGGGGAAATGAGCATTCCCGAAGAGACTGCGACTGTTAAGGCGGCGGCAGCAAATGTCATTCTTTTCATGATGGTGATACTCCTTTTCTTCCATAAGGATGTGGTTGGTATAGGCTTGGCACGATTCAAAACTCTCACAGGATGTGGGGAGAGCGTGCTAATAATTTTTTGGTCCAGGTCCTCTGAGAGGGAGTTTTCCCAAGAGGTATCAACTGTTTCTTCCAAATGATCAATCCATTGCTCTAGCTGTTTTTGGCAGAAGCTACAGTGATCGAGGTGACTTTCTAGTTTCTGTTTGTTCACTGCTGATAAACGATCTTCCATGTAAGCGATCAGTTTCTCTTGCGTAAGACACTTCAAAGCGGGTGCCCCCCTTTTTTCTCCGTTTTGACAAGCTGCTCGCGTAGCTTTTTTCTGGCGTGGGACAGACGCATTCGCACCGTATCTACAGATAAAGACAGCTTGCTGCTGATCTCTTGATAGCTCAACTGCTGAAGATAATGAAGTGCCAGAACGGTTCGATGCTCCATATCGAGCACCATCATCTGCCGCCTGAGGCCAGTGCGTTGTTCCTTCACCAGATAGGCATCCTCTGGAGCAGGACCATCGTCTTTTACCTCTACATCCATCTCTGTGATAAAAGGAGCACGTTTTCGCTTGCGCCACTCATCAATCCCGCGATTAATGGCGATCCGATACAGCCAGGCTGAGAAGGAATGGTTGGGTTTGTAGTCTGGCAGGCTGTAGTAAGCTTTAATAAACACTTCCTGCACAATGTCCTCAATGTCATTAGAATGAGGGAAGTTTTTTTGGAGAATAGAAGCGACTTTTCCTTTGTATTTGTTGACGATCAGAGCATAAGCTCCTTTGTTTCCTTGAAGAACCTTCGCAATGATCTCTCGATCGTCTTGCATGCTGTTACCTCCTCGCAAAAAGGGTGCTGCGCAGCCGTTCCTTTTTGTTCGTTCACTATTGTATACGATGGGGGAAAGCTACCCCTCTCAAACTTTTTACAAAATGATAGAAAAAGATGCTCTTTGCTCGATTCTCGCCTGTCGAATGCTCAACCAAACGATTCACACGTCTGGATTGTCAACAGTAAATCTCATATTCCAAAATAAAAAAGGAGCTACCCGAAGGCAGCCCCGAATGGGGTTATGATGTAAATCTATTGTTGGGCGAAAATAAAGTCGTATCGCCGCATCCCCACCTTCTCCACACTGCTCAAACCCTTGCCACACCTGGATTATCGTCCCCTCTCCCCTGTATTTTCTGACAACTTGAGTAATTTAAAGTCTTATCGGAAAAACGGAGAAAAGGCTGGGAAATGCAATTTAAAGTCGTATGGAAAGGCAGAAAGAAGGCCAGGGAAAAGAATGACCAAAGGGTCTTAAAAATGAGTCGAAATGGGATAAAAATCCTGAGAAAATCCAAATAAACAATAAAGAGCCTCCCAAATAGGGAAGCCCTTCATTTGAGGCATATGCCTCTCGACGAAGCTCGTTTAGAGCCAGTGCCGAACTTTGGCTCGATAATGGCCATTGCCATCTATACGATATTATATGTGCGGGTTTGAAAAAACATGCAAAAAATGCATTGGAGTCACGTAGTTAACGTGACTCCTCGAAAAGCTTTTACAAGCCAGTGTCCAAATGGACTCGATAATTCTGTTATTGACTCAAGAATACATCAACTATTTACGATTGTCAACAGTTAAAAACACTGACAAACTAAAGTTCTAACTGCTCTTTTATTTTATTACAAATCTCTTCAAGTTTTACAGATTTAATTTGCCCAATTCTTCTCCCAAGTCTTGCCTTATCAATTGTCATAATATCAGCAAAGATAACTCTAGATGGATCTTTATCCAAATGCCCAAATTCAAGATCTTCATTAGTAAGCTTCAGGTGAACTGATGGTTTAATTTTGTTCCCATCCCCCTCAATAGGAACAACATTCACCTTTTCAGAGTATATATTCCCTTTTGAGTTTTGAATAATGATTACAAGATGATTTCCACTAAGTTCACTACCTATATTTTCACCAATTTCTGCATTAAATATTTGCCCTCTTATTGGTCTGACAGGATGTTTTTTGGGGGTTCGCTCTTCTTCTTTTTGAAGTTTTTTGTTCTCAAGAGAATCAAAATGTAATTTTGCCCACAATGGAATACAGCGTAAAAGGGCTATCACTTTTGAAAAAACAGGTCTCCTGAGCAATGGGTAAGCATTTTTTAGTTCTTGGGCCAAGATTTCCTCATGGCGTGTTTCCAACAAATGTTCTTCATCATATTTCCTTCTATCCATGAAATGAATCCTTTCGGTGTAATGGCATCATTTTCCATCGTTTCCTATTTGATGGTTTTTGACTAAATCCTTTGTAATAAGTGAATAATATGCATAATTCTACAAACATTTATCATCTTGGAACATACAAATCTGCCGTTGCCAGGAATTTTCCTAAGACACGTTTCCAGAAATATATATCCCATAGATTGTTGCAATGATGAATTGTCCATCAATCATGTATATTATGTAACAATCTTTTATAGATACTTATTTATGCAAAGTCTATACCGATCAGTTCTCATTTTCAAAGACATCGCCTACTTCATTGATGAATATTGCTGTAATTCCAGTCCGCTTCTTAGCTAATAAAGGAAGTCTGTTCCAAAGATTACGAAACTGCTTAACATCAGGTAATGCAATCGAATATTTCGCATTTGGATCATCCATTCGTTGGAGAGTTTCAGCCAGAACACCAAGAAAGAAATTTACATTCATTGCATTTAACGAACCCAACCCTTTTACCTCAATTATCCATCGCTCGTTACCTCGAACCGCATTAATATCAATCCCAGGCACTTTTCCCCATGCAATCTGTGTTTCCCAGCCATCAGCATGTAAGTAATCCTTCAAGATCTGCTTGAGATTATCTTCTTTAAACACCGAAGATGCCCCCGTCATATGTTCCGCCTGATTGACTGAAGGTAGATCAACATATCCTTCATCAGATACTAAGTAATTTCCAATTAGACCATCTATACGATTCACCCGTTTAATGATCCCTTTGCTTACTAATGCCCTACATGCTTGGTTTACCGCCTGTTGTGGCTCGTTTGTACCTAATATCGCATTTGCAATTTCTCGGTCAGTCAAGCCATCCTTGTCTTTTAAATAATTGATAATCTTATCTTTTAAAGTCATATCTCCAGTTCCCTTCACACCAGTTATTCCCTATTGTTCTATTATAGGTTACTTCCATTATTTGCGTAATTAATTGGAGTGTTGTGACTGGTGATTGTGATTTAGATTGTGAACCATATACAAACATCTAATGACTTGACTGCAGTAAACCCACTAAAAATGTATCTCATTTACTCCCCTGAGACCGCCTCTTTAACCCGTTGTGCAAAACGGATACTATCTGGTCATCAATAACGTTCTCACGCTTTATTTCTTCATCCTTATTCTTGAAAGTATCTAAGGTGATTTTAAACGAGTCCCAACCATTCGTCTCTTGCCCAACAAACATCACCTTTTTTTGGCCTTTCTATAAGAAGGTAACGCCTTGACCAAAAAAGGATTAGCCAACTGATCTAACTGCTGAGGATCTAATTGATCGATTGCTGAAATCAGTCTACTCCGACATTCTCGGTAAGCCCCTTTTAAAAAATCCTCCTGGCCAGCCTTATAATACTTAATTTGTCTGGGGAGTAAGAATTGTCTCATTGTTTTGTCTCTTGGATTTTGTGCAACTAGATTCAAAAAAACAAAAAGGCGTAGCAAAATTGAATTATTTTAGCTACACCTGTTGTCAGAAATTATTTTAAATTGTTCACTAGTCTAATTAAGTAATCAATTCAGCTTGTTGTAATACCAATCATTGATCCTCATATCGATATCGGATTAGTTACTAGTGCGTTTTTTAGCCCACAATCTTCACCGCATTATCCTTTATCTTTAATATCAACTCGACAAACTGCTTCTGTCTCACCCCATCAAATAACTTAATAAAACTCTGCGGCTTATCAAAAGGCGGCTTCATCAGTTCAGCTACATTTTCGATGTACCCATTCTGAACAACATAATCTACCACCTTTTTCACAAAAACAATCTGTGCTTGATTAAGCGACTGGTCATTGATAAACGCGGAAAAAGCAGCCATGGCCGCATCATGCTCCATCTTGGCAATTTTACGCACAAGCAAACCAAACGGCGTATCCTGAAACTCCCGCTTATAGTCTTCCTCTGTCCCAAGTTCACCAGTAAAAATCCGCTCCAAACTTTCATAATCAGAAGCAGTCAACGGAATATTATGACGCAGCTTATGAATAGCCAGATGATCGCGGTTGTTCTCAATATACCGGTTGACCTTCAGCTTGTAATCCTCAAAATCATAGGCTTGATACAGTACCTCGCCCTCTTTGACAGCCAATATCACATCGGAAAGATTCGTGTAAACAGGATTCCTTCCGCCTTCATCCATAATAAATTTCATTAATCCCCGCAGTTCCATGCGTACTTTCTCAAAAATAGGGATATCTGGATTTTGCCAAAACTCATCTGTTCCAATCATGTTGATTAACTCCAGCTTCTCTTTAATCTGTGGAATCGTTGCTCGCTTGGAAAGATCAAAGGAAACACGGATCAGCTGCTTTTTCCCTTTTTTGAATTGCGGCATTCCCTCGATCTGAGCGATCATGATCCCGTACATAAAATTATCAAAGCGCTTGGCGTATTCATCGGGATCATCCATATAGACAAGTGGAGCCAGATACGTGATCAGGTTGCGTTTATCGGTATCGGAAAGATAAACAAATGCTTCCCGATGCTTGTACTTCTCAATAAATTGCAGCTGCAATTTCACCGCTGTCAGCTCTGTATTCAACGCATTGATTTGATGATGTACCGTTTGAATCAAATCGTTCCGAATGTCCTGATACAAATCATCTACAAAGGTGGCATGCTGCAAGTGATGGATCAAGCGAACACGCTTGGAAAAGATCGCTTCTGACAGGCTCTGCGTCTCATTTCCCAGCAGCCCGTCTTTGTTTGCACGGAAAAACTCAAAATTTCCTAAATAATCAAAGATGAGAAAATGCGTTTTATCCTGTCCATCTCCAAACAGGTTTTTGCGGAGCCTTGTTCCACGTCCGATCATTTGCCAGAACTTCGCTTTAGAGCGAACGCGTTTGAAGAATACCAGATTCACAATGTCCGGCACATCAATTCCTGTATCCATCATATCAACCGACACCGCGATATGCGGCTCTTTGTCAGGCAACTTGAAGTCGTCGATAATCGTCTGGGCATAGTTGTCCTCGGAGACGACACGCTTCGCGAAAGTTCCGCGGTACTGAGGATACAGTTTGTTAAAACGCTCAACGATATATTCTGCATGCCTTTTATTTTGCGCAAAGATGATCGTTTTCCCTAGTCTGTCACCACCGGCAACTTTGATCCCCTTGGTCATCAAATCCTCCAGTACCATATCTACCGTTGCCTGGTTAAAGATGTACTCATTTACAGCAGGGGAGGGAATGAACTCTGGCATCGTGCCATCTTCGTCAACAAAATCTTCTTCATAACGTGCCTTGTCTTCTTCTGACAGATCATCGTAAACAATGCCCTGCCCTAAAATTTTCGTTTCTACTTCAATGTTATAGTAGGGAACCAGCACGTGATCTTTTTCAACGGCGGTTTCATAATCGTAAGCATACGTAGGTACGCCGCTTTCCATTTCGAAGAATTCGTATGTATTACGATCGACCTCGGTCTTCGGCGTAGCGGTCAGACCGACCAAGATGCCATCAAAATATTCAAATATCGCGCGGTATTTCTTAAAAATACTTCTGTGTGCCTCGTCGATGATAATCAAGTCAAAATGGGCAGGACTAAATAGACGCTTCCCGTCATCGCTTTTCACGGAGTCGATGGCGTTGAGCATCGTAGGATAGGTAGAAAATACAATCCTCGCCGTTTTATCATCCTTGTTGGACAGAAGATTGCAGAGCGACATATCCGGCAAGTAGTTTTTAAAGTCATCCTTCGCCTGCTTGACCAAAGCTGTACGGTCTGCCAAAAACAGTGTATTGGTCACATGTCCGCCCCGAGAGAGCACATCGGTCAGACTGGAAGCCGTTCTCGTTTTTCCTGTACCGGTAGCCATGATGAGCAATGCCTTCCGGTGCCCTGTTTCTATCGTTTCACTGACCGCACGAATCGCTTCTTTCTGGTAATAACGGTCGGTGATTTTGTCGTCAATCGGGACATCAGCCAGTGGTTTGCGTTCTTTTCGGCGGTTCATCAGCTTTTCCAGATCCGCTTTTGAGAAGACACCGCTTACTTTTCGCTGTGGGGAAGTGACGTCATCCCATAGATTCGTTTCAAAGCCATTGGTCGTAAACATCATGGGACGTCTGCCTGTCATTCTTTCCAGGCAGTCAGCGTACAGCTTGGCCTGCTGCGTACCAATCTTCGGGTCTTTGGAGGTTCGTTTCGCTTCGATGATTGCCAGAGGAAGTCCGTCTTTCCCGTAGAGGACATAATCCGCGTAGCCTTTTTCCTCCGGATTGGGCATACCAACGAGTTCGACGTCTTCCCTCACATCGTCTCCAAATGTCCAGCCCAGGAGTTTGAGGTCTACATCAATATATTTCTTGCGCGTCATGTACTCGGAAATGTCCTCTGGTGTGAACTGACGCTCTTCCTTGTGCTTCTCTTTATCAGCAGTCAGGCGGTCACTCATCGCTGCGATCTGGGCACGTAAAGCCTCAATCTCTGCGTCCTTTTGCTCGATCAGACTGTCTTTTTCCCGGATCTTCGCTTCATCGAGAACGACCTTTTCGGTAGGAATTTTGCTCTCGTCAAAGTGGCGTTCTTCATAGTTGGAGCCATAGCAATAGTCAAGCCATTGGATAAATTCAAAAAGCCCAGCAAGCGAAAGGATGGCATCGCTGCGGCTGATTGCTTTTTCGGTGTGCACCGCCAGATTGCCCAGCTTAACAATGTAGGGCAGCTTGCCCCATGTCTGGTTCTCCATCGCAAAGCGGAATGAGGGTTCGTGAATCAATGACTGCAAATTGTCCTTGTAGGGCATGGAAATGGTGTTGTCGGCAGAATAGACCCACTTCACCGCCAGTTCCAACGCTTTACGGCTGCCCACTGCCGACATTGCTGGGGAGGTGGTGAGGACACGCTCTGCTTCTATGCATGCTAGAGCAAATAGATTGTATTCAGTTTGTCCCTGCAGGAAATCGAAGTTTGCAGTCATTGTTTCACCTCAGTTATGGTTAGTCGAAATACTGGCTCATTAGGCTGTCGAATAGGTGTTGGGTTTCGTCGAGTGCTTTTTTTACTAGGTTTTTTTGTTCTTCGATTTTGATGACGATATTGACGAATTGGTTTTGATATTCAATTGGTGGCAGTGGGATGATTTGTTTTTTAATTAAATTGAATTCTATATTATCTGCAGTTACAGCCCTTACATTTTTTAGGATATTATTTTGCATGAGAATAAAAAAGAAAAGCAGGTATTCCGGTACAACGTATTTGTTAGTAATAAAAGCCTTCATATCTTGATTAATTGCTACATCAACTTTGTTAATGGCAACGGGCAGTAATCTTTTTAAAATCCCGCTTCTAATTACCATTAAAACTGAATTTTTGGGTATAAGTTTTGCTGAACTATTACTGATAGCATCCGCGGTAATATGGTCTATGCTATCGCTAACCCAAGTAGATTTCATATCTTTCGGTGTTACCCACGGTATATCACCAATGTAATATTCTGGGTTGCTTTTAGAAGGGGTTCCCCCACCCATGATTTTTAAACATACCTTTTCAACTTTGCTAACATCCCAACCCTTTTCATTCGTAACAGGATCACCAAACATCTCATAAAAGTTGGATTTAATCAGGCTATCCAACTCTGCAAGTTGCCGTTTGCGCATGGCAAGCAGTTCTGTTGCGGTGTCTAAGGTTTTGGCGATTTGTTTTTGTGTTTCTAGTGGAGGGAGGGGGATTAATACATTTTCTAAAAAAGATTTTGGCACTCTCTTTTGTCCAGCACTACCAGTCATATTTTTTTCTGCTGATTCTCTAAGTTTTGAATGTGAAAGAATTCTATAAATCCATTCACTTATAACCAAATTTTTGTTTGGGCGTAATATGTGAAATTCAGTAGAGCCGACACCAAGACCGTTAATTAGACCTCTTGCTATAGCACCCTTGCCATTTTCCATACAAGGAGTAATTTTGGCAAATAGAATATCGTCCTCAATAAAATAAGAATATCCACTACTAACTTCAGAATATGAAACTTTATTTCCAGTAAAAATTTGACCATCCTCAGACACATCAGACATTGGAACAAAAGATACTTCATTTAGACTCTCGTATAAGTTCAGAGTCATCCTTTTGGGTGGATTAATTGTGCAAACATCACCCAACTTAACCATTTCCCACTTACTCACTGATAAGCCCCCTTAACTCCGCCATCTTCGCTGCAATATCCAGGTTCAGCTTATCTAGTCGCTCCATAATCACCCCTGGAGCATCGTACTCCACCTTCTCATACACAACCTCTTTGTAACGGTTGATGGACAAATCATAACCGTTTTCCTCAATAGCAGACTTGTCCACGAAAAAACTCTGCTCTGTCGGCTTGCGATCTGCTTCACCTTCGAGATGATGAAATCGCGCCAGAATATCAGGAATATCATTCTCCTCAATCGCAGAGCGTTTATCATCCAAAGAATACCCATCTGCTTTCATGTCATAGAACCAGACCTTGTCCGTCCCACCGGCACCCGTTTTCGTAAAGATCAACACAGCTGTGCTAACGCCAGCATACGGCTTAAACACCCCACTCGGCATAGAAATAACAGCCTGCAGCTGATGGTTTTCCACCAACTCTTTGCGCAACGCCTTATGTGCTTTGGTCGTCCCAAACAACACCCCATCCGGTACAATACATGCACAACGCCCACCTTTGCGAAGCATCCTCAAAAAGAGCGCGACAAATAACAACTCGGTCTTTTTCGTATCGCAAACAGTTTTCAGATTATCGTGGATACTCTCCGCATCCACGGTCCCCGTAAATGGCGGATTGGCAAGGATCATATCGTAAGCCGCAGCGATATCATTTTGCTTGGAAACACTGTCTACATAATCAATATGCGGATTTGTAATCGAGTGAAGCATCAGATTCATCGCAGAAAGACGCAGCATGGTACGGTCTGTGTCCAAACCGGTGAACATGTCGCTGGCAAAATGCTCCCATTGCTCACTGGTCATTTCCGATTCATAAGTTTGCCGGATATACTCCGCTGCCGAGACCAGAAAGCCCGCTGTACCGCATGCCGGGTCACAGATCTTGTCATCTGGGGTAGGAGCGAGCAGTCGCACCATCATGTCACGGATGTGCTTGGGCGTACGGAACTGCCCGTTTTGACCGGCTGTAGCCAGCTTGCCCAACATATACTCATACAGATCGCCTTGCATATCCAAATCCTTGATGTCGTGTTCGTAGAGTTCGTCCAATCCGGTAATGATCTTTTGCAGAATCTGCGGCGTCGGAATCAAAAACATCGCATCTTGCATATAGCGGGAAAAGGCAGATGTAGTTTCCCCGTTCATCGATTTGATAAAGGGAAAAACCTTCGTGCCGACAATGTCATAAATCACGCGTGCATCTTTGGTCTTGAACTTGCTCCACCGCAAGGACTGTCCGTCTTCATCCTGTGGGAAGATCTTTGGCATTTCTTGCCCGCTTACTGCTTCGAAGCTCTCCGTTTCCAGTTCCTTTTCGTCCAGAGAACGAATGAACATTAGGTATGTAAGCTGTTCAATAACGGTCAGCGGATTGGTGATCCCCCCAGCCCACATATCGGTCCATATCTTATCTACCTTGTTGCGAATTTCTCCTGTTAGCATCCTGTTTAGCTCCAATCTATATTAAATCTTAGGTAATTTGTAATTTATTGGACTAGTTCTATTGTAGTATACCATAGTATCAATTAGCTTGCGGCGGAATGAAATAAAAGCAATGAGGGGATAAATACCAAAGGGGTTTCCTATGGCATACACTTAGAACCTCTTTCCGGTAGTAATGTAGTTTATATACCCTACGAGAGACCATTAAATTTCCTGGTTTTCACAAAATTATCCTCCCCTTCGACATCTTCTTTTAGTTGGGCATCTCTCTACAAAGAAAAAAAGCTACCCTGTACAGGTAGCTGAATTACAACAGACAGTTTCTAAGTTGTAGTATCGTGATGCGACAGCACCCATTCAAAGCATTAGCAGTTATCACCAGTCTAATACTTTATTTTCTAGTCTACAACTTTATTATTCAGTCTAAAACTATAATTTATTTGAAACTTTATTTTTACTATTTCTATTACCATCCACCCTACTCCACCGTCACACTCTTCGCCAAATTCCGCGGCTTATCAACATCCAAACCGCGCGCAGCAGAGGTGTAGTAGGCAAGCAATTGCAATGGAATGACGGTCAGGATTGGCGTTAACATCGGCGTGGTGGCCGGGATGTGAATCACTTCATCCACCGATTTGGCCAGCTCGCGGTCGCCTTCGAGCGCAAAGCCGAGGACGTGAGCACCGCGTGCTTTTACTTCCACGATATTGCTGACCATTTTTTCATAGATATCGGCTTGGGTAGCCAGAGCCACCACCGGGATGTCGTCTTCGATCAGCGCAAGCGTGCCGTGCTTCAGCTCGCCGGCGGCATACGCTTCCGAGTGAATATAGGAAATCTCCTTGAGCTTGAGCGAGCCTTCTAGGGAGACGGCGTAATCCAAACCGCGTCCGATGAAGAACAGGCTGGTCGCATTCTGAATCGTTTTGGCAAATTGACGAATGGGCTCTCCATTGTCCAAAATCGCGCTAATCTTCGCTGGCAGTGCTTGCAGATGCTCGACAACGTCGGCAACCTCAGCAGCAGACAGCGTTCCTTTTACCTGGGCAAAGTACAGAGAGAACAGGTACAGGGCGATGACCTGTGACGTGTAGGCTTTGGTCGAGGCCACGGCCACTTCCGGACCGGCCCAGGTAAAGATGACCTCGTCTGCTTCACGGGCGACGGAACTGCCCACCACGTTGGTGATAGCCAGTACCTTGACGCCGCTCTTCTTCGCCTCACGGAGCGCGGCCAGCGTATCGGCAGTCTCACCGGACTGGCTGATGACGATCATCAGGGTCTTGTCGGTGTAAATCGGATCGCGGTAGCGGAACTCAGAGGCCACAGCCACTTCCACCGGGACGCGCGTCCATTTTTCGAGGACATCCTTGCCCACCAGCCCAGCGTGCATGGAGGTACCGCAGGCCACGATGTACAGTCGATCATAGGCGGACAGCTCTGCGTCGCTCATATTCAGCTCAGGCAGAACCACGCGCTTGTTATCTTCGTCGATCCGCGCGCCCATCGTATCGCGCACAGCTTGCGGCTGCTCGTGGATTTCCTTGAGCATGAACGAATCATAGCCGCCTTTTTCGGCTTGGATCAGATCCCAGTCGACGTGGAAGATGTCCCGCTCGATTTTTTCACCCGTCTGGGCATCCATCAGCTCAACGCCGCCCTTGGTCAGGACTGCCATTTCCCCTTCGTTGAGGATGTATACATCGCGTGTATGCTCCAGCAGCGCCGGGATATCGGAACCGATGAAGCTCTGTCCCTCACCAACACCGACGATCAGCGGGCTGGCCAGTCGCACCGCTACCAGCTTATCCGGTTCGTGCTCTGTCATGATCCCCAGTGCATAGGCTCCGCGCATGCGTTGTACCGCTTTGCGAACAGTCGACACGATATCACCGTCATAAAGGTCAGCCAGCAGATGCGCAATTACCTCTGTATCCGTCTCCGAGGTAAACGTATAGCCCTTGCTGATCAGCTCTTCTTTGATCGGTATGAAGTTTTCAATAATGCCGTTGTGGACAACAGCAAATTTGTGGCTTGAATCGGTATGCGGATGAGCATTTTCGTCAGACGGCTTTCCGTGCGTCGCCCAGCGTGTATGACCGATCCCGGCATGGCCAGCCAGCGGTTGTACAGCCAGTTTTCCTTCCAGGACAGCAAGACGTCCCTGTGCCTTGTCGACGAGCAGCCCTTGCTCGGTCAGTACTGCGATCCCTGCTGAATCATATCCGCGGTACTCCAGCTTTTGGAGTCCTCCGATGATAATCTCTTGCGCTTGTTTATCGCCAATGTATCCTACAATTCCGCACATGTATGTGAGTCCCCTTCCTCTAAGACGGGGACACAACCCGATGTTATTGTTTGTACGGGGGTTGCGCCCCCGTCATTCCAGATGTCTATTTTCACGCATTCATTTTCCAAAAAAAGGTATTACGTATCATGCGCAGGTCTTGTGCAACAGGTTGCCCCGTTGTTTTGCCCCCGCGCTCCGCGGCCGTGATACCCGGCCGGGAGGCATCCGCCGAACGCTTCGATAAACCTCCACCTCGTCCACTACACTCCACATCGGGCAGCTGTAGTGCTGGCGCTTAAACCAACATTCATCTTTTTCTTGCTCGTCTTTGCTTCCTGACATTCCCCCTTTTTTCATGTGAGCCCAGGCACATTCCAAACTTTATCACAGTTGTCCAAACATCACAATCATTCTTTTGTCTTAGAATACCTGAGCGAATTCACAGGCCGCCAGAGCCACTTGTGAATCTTTTATACTTGTATGCAAAGGGGAGTGGCTCCGTACCACCCCCCGACTTTTTTACACGAGTTCCTTTTTGACTACCTCGGCAATATGCGTAACCAGCTCTTCCAGTTGTGCCTCATCCGGGCCCTCGGCCATGACACGCACAATCGGTTCTGTACCCGACGGACGAACGAGTACGCGGCCGTTTCCTGCCAGCTTCTCTTCGACCTCACGGATGGCCTGTTCGATGACCTCGTTGCCACTCAGCTTAGACTTGTCTTCTACGCGGACATTGACCAGGAGCTGCGGATACTTGGTCATAACCTGCTTGAGCTCAGAGAGCGGCTTCCCTGACTCTTTCAGAATGTTGAGGAGCTGCAAGCCGGTCAAAAGGCCGTCTCCTGTCGTGTTGTAGTCGAGGAAGACAATATGACCGGATTGCTCGCCGCCGAGGTTGTAGCCCCCGCGCAGCATCTCCTCCACCACATAGCGGTCTCCCACAGCCGTTTTGGTCGTATTGATCGAGCATGCCTCCATGCCCTTGAAAAAGCCCATATTGGCCATGACTGTCGTCACGACTGTATTGTTGTTCAGCTTTCCTTTTGCTTTCAGGGCGCGGGCACATATCGCCATGATATAGTCCCCGTCCACAATTTCTCCGTTCTCATCCACCGCAATGCAGCGATCCGCATCGCCATCGAAGGAAAGTCCCAGATGTGCTTTGTGCTTGAGCACTTCCTCCTGCAGGCGTTCCGGATGAGTGGAGCCGCACTGCTCGTTGATGTTCACCCCATTGGGATTGGCTCCGATGGTGATCACCTCGGCCTCGACATCTGCGAAAAGACGGGCTGCCAGTGAAGAAACAGCACCATTGGCACAATCCAGCACCACTTTCATACCGTCAAAGCGCTCGGAAACAGAGCTTTTCAAATGGGAGAGGTACTTCTGTCCACCCTCCAGGAAGTCGATCACCGATCCGATCTGCTCGCCAGTCGGGCGCGGCAATGTATCCTCTGCTGCATCCAGGTATTGCTCGATCTCCGCTTCTACCTCATCGGAGAGCTTGAAGCCGTTGCTTCCGAAAAATTTGATGCCATTATCCGGGAAGGGATTGTGGGAGGCAGAAATCATGACACCCGCATCGGCTCCCAGCGCCCGCGTCAGATAAGCAACTCCGGAAGTAGAGATGACACCAAGCCGGACTACCTCCGCTCCTACCGAGAGGAGGCCGGACAATAGCGCACTTTCCAGCATTTGGCCGGAAATGCGGGTATCACGTCCAATGACTACCTTGGGTTTGCCTTCCTGTCTATGTCTGGTGAGAGCATAACCGCCTACACGTCCGATTCGAAACGCCAATTCAGGCGTCAACTGTGCATTGGCGACTCCGCGCACACCATCTGTTCCGAAATACTTCCCCATGTTTGTCCCTCATTTCTTTCCTTGTACAAAACAGCTTATGCCCAGAATTATTTTTTGGTGATTTCGACTGTGACCTTCGTGATTAGATTTTTCGCCGGCTTTACGTAATCGGGCTGGTTGAAAATATAGGTGACCGGCACTTCATACACTCCGGCTGGCATGTTGCTGACATCCACCATAACCTGAACATCCTCTGGTCTTAGTTTTTCCAGTATGGATGGGGCTCCAACCGTATCGACATCCAATGTCGAGATTTCCTGTCCTTCTGCGGACATGACGCGCGCCTCCATCGTCTCAGCTAAGCCGCTGATGCGGATTGGGATTTTTTCCAAACGCTTGGTCGCGGACGGAACTACCTTCAGGGAAATCTTCAGGTAATCGGGTTCCACTTTTACAATATTCTCCAATACCGGCATCTTTCGTTCGATCACGCGATCCGAGGTAATGTCGCTCAAATCCACTTCCGGCCCCGGATACGTCTCCGTTTTCATCGCATCGATGACTTCCTTCGGTCCGTATACCGTCACCTCATCCACATTCGTATCCACACTAGCCAAACTATATCCATCGGGCAATTCATTCGTCAAGTTTAATTTGATCGGGACCTGGACATACGGGCTGGTCACCGGCACTTGAATCTCCGCCGTCAGCGGGATGACTTCCGCTCCCTGCAAGGTATTCCCCGACTTGTCCATTACTTTCAACGGCACGGTTGTTTTGATCGGCGAGGTTGCCCCTTCCAGGTCGACAGGAGCCTTAACAGCCGCCACCCGATCGGCCTGACTCTCCGGTACGCGAACCAGTACGCGGAACGGTTTGACCAGCGGTTCTCCCGCTTTGTACCCAGGAGCTACCTGGCCCAGTAGTTCTACGGTAACCTCTCGCTCTACGGTTTTCTTCTCCTCCAACGTCACTTCGACGATGCTGGGAATAATGCCAACCTTTACATCATCAGGAAAGCCCTTGTACTGTACGGGTACCCGGTGAGTCCCCTTTCCTTTATCCATCAAGTCCACATAGACCTCGCGGGAGTCTTGCGGAACGAGATTGTGCTTGTAAAACGGGTTGTTGGTCTCCAATGCGAGCTGGACCGTGCGCGGCATTTTGGCGACATAATAGCGGTCGGTATCGTACTTGACATGCAGGTTGACACTGTCAATCAACAGGGGAGGCGCAGATTCTGTAGAAGTTGGCGATTCTCCCTCCACATTGACAACCGTCCACATCATGACAGCCAGCAAAAGAGCAGCTATACGCGCAAACCAATGACTGTTTACCCACTTATCCATTGAGTTTTCGCCTCCATTGCCATAAACTTCCGGATTTGCTCTTCAGGGCTGGATGCAGTTTCTCGGTAAGGAGTTCAGCCAGCTGCTCCTCGGTCAGACCTCGGTTCATGAGTCCATTTGCGGTAAAGGAAACCTGGCCTGTCTCCTCTGACACCACAATAGCCATACCGTCAGATACTTCGCTTACTCCGATAGCCGCCCTGTGGCGTGTGCCCAGCTCTTTAGAGATGGAGCTGCTTTCGGAGAGGGGCAAATAGCTGGCTGCCGCCAAAATGACGTCTTTTCTCATGATGACCGCCCCGTCGTGCAAAGGTGTATTCGGAATAAAAATGTTGATCAGCAGCTCAGAACTGACTCGACCGTTAATCGCGATCCCCGTTTCCACAAAATCATTCAGACCGGTTTCCCGCTCGATGACGATCAGGGCCCCAATGCGGCGTTTCGCCATATAGGTAACGGCTTTACACACTTCCTGTACGACGCGATGTACGGTCTCTTCATCCTGAATCGTATTGGTTCGGGAAAACAGCTTCCCCCGCCCCAACTGTTCCAACGCGCGCCGCAGCTCCGGCTGAAAGATAATCACGATCGCCAACACCCCGAAGGTGAAGGCCTGTGACATCAGCCAATGCAGTGTCGTGAGCTGAAAGTACTTGCTCAACAGCCAGGTAATAATAATCACCATGATCCCCTTGAGCAGCTGTACAGCGCGTGTACCCCTGATCAGCATAATCAATTTATAGACAACGTATGTGACGAGCAAAATATCTATCACATACCGTAATATATCCCCATATTCCATCGATATCATATCGAAGCCCCCATGTCTCGCCCATCTCAATGCGGTCGCTCGATTCCCTGCGGAAAAAGCACGGCTTCTCGCGCCGTGCTGATTCTTTGTACTCTTTATTTTCTCCTATGGGAAGATGGGAAGCAAGTCATTTCCAATATTTTTCACTTCATACCAGATCCAATCGAAAATGGCTTCGATCGATTCGGCGTTTCCAGCGACCTGAGCAGTCGAGGCCAAAATGACCTTGCCCTCAATCGCGACTACATTCCCTTTCACTTCTCCCAGGACCTCTACGTTGCCGTTTCGCACCACAAGGTCACCGTCTATGGTGGTTCCAGCCGGCACCACAACGACATTGCGGGAACGGTCTATCTTCAGCTTATCCATATTGGAAGTGGCAATTTGCAGCGTATTGTCCCTCTCGTACCAGGAGGCGGCTGTACTCCCTGTCATCAGGAAGAGAAAAACAGCGGCAGCAGTAAGAAACGGATGGTTCCGCAGCCAGGCAGCGAACCTTTTCTTTTTGGTCGGTTGAGGAAGTTGTGCAACCACTCTGGCTGTAAAATCCGGAGAGACGTGTATATGGGACGCGCTTTGTAAAAAGGCGATCGTTTTTTGCAGCTCGTGAAGATGTTGACGGCAGATACTACAGGTTCTGAGATGAGACTGTAGCTGCTGGTTGGATAGTTCGTCGATATCTTCATCCAAAAATTCATGAATGAGAACGATCATTTCTCGGCATTCCATCGTAGTTTTCTCCTTTCCTACATAAATCGCAGCTTGCTGCGCAACGCTTCCCGTCCGCGATGGATACGGGTTTTGATGGTTGTAACCGGCAGCTTGACGATCTCACTAATCTCCTGCAACGACAGATCCTCAATGTAGCGCAATATCATGATAGACCGGTACTTGGGCGCCAAATGAGTCAAGGCCTCCTGTACTGTCTCTTGCAACTCTTGTGTAACTACTTTGTCCGCTGGATTTTTTTCTTCGGAGGACAGGCGGGAGTACCAATCCATCCCTTGGCCTGGCTCTACCTCTTCGTCCAGTGAAAAGTCCGGCCGTTTTTTTCTCCCGCGGTCGATACACAAATTGGTTGCGATCCGGTAAATCCACGTGGAGAATTTAAAGTTCTCATCATATGTGTGCAAATTGGCATAGACCCGTAAAAAGGTCTCCTGGGCAATATCCTCAGCATCCTGACGGTTTCCAACCATCCGGTATGCGAGTTGAAAAATCTTGTCTTTATATATATCGATTAACTCGGCAAAAGCCTCGCGGTCCCCGCGTTTGGCTCGCTGTGTTAACCGTTTTTCTACAAAATCCATGCGATCCTCCCCGCAATACCGTAATCCTTATATACGAATGATACAGCATTTGGTTTCAAATTTGGATGTGTTTACACCGCCATTTTTTTGGGAATGACAGGAATAAAGACGTGGGTTGTCTTTATATAGTAGTGATGGCACCTCTTTTATCCTGATGATGATGTAAAGGAGCGTGGAAGGATGAATCAGGATGACGTTCTTCTCGAGATTGAACAGCTTCGGCAAGAGCTGAACAAGAGATATAAAGAGCAGGAAACCATCACTGCTGAAATGATCGAGCTAAGCGTACGGCTGGATGAACTGCTCAATCAACTGCATCTCCATCCTTAGTACTGTACCGCTTTTCCCTATCGCATGTAAAGATGTGGAAACGTGAAAACCTCAAGATGTTTCAATCCCCGAAGAGAAGGGACGTTTTTAACAAGAAAAGGAGAGGATAACCTCTCCTTTCTTTCCGGCCGTTTATAATAATTTGTCTCCGAGGGCGGAACTCATCAGCGCAACAGCAACTCTGGCTGTCGCGTTTTGCTTATCCAGGATCGGGTTCACCTCTACAAACTCGGCTGAGCAAAGGACATCAGCATCCGCCAGCATTTCCAGGGCCAAATGTCCCTCTCGGTAGGAAATTCCCCCTATGACTGGCGTACCTACCCCTGGTGCATCATGTGGGTCCAGCCCATCGAGATCCAGGCTGAGATGGACACCGTCCGTATTCTTCGATACATGAGCGATTGCTTCTTCCATGACGCGTGCCATTCCCAGCTTATCAATCTCATGCATCGTAAATACTTTCAGGCCGACTCTTTTGATCAGCTCCCGTTCACCTTTATCCAAATCCCTGGCACCGATGATTACCACATTCTCCGGTTTCAGCTTGGGTGCGTAACCACCGATTTGTACCAGGCGGTCATGCCCGTAGCCCAGGCTGGCTGCCAAAGGCATCCCATGTATGTTTCCAGATGGGGATGTTTCACCGGTATTTAGGTCGCCATGGGCATCAAACCAAATGACCCCCAAATTCTTCTTGTGTTTCGCGACACCGGCAACCGTCCCCAGCGCGATACAGTGGTCTCCGCCCAGTACCAGCGGAAAACGTCCTTCTGCCATGATATCGCTTACAACTTCGGCCAGCTTTGCATTGGCCGCAACGACTTCATCCAAATACTTGTGATTCTCTGTTTCCGTAAAGTGGTGGGGCCTGGTAACAGGAATGTCCCCTCTGTCTTGGATGTTCAGGCCCAGTTGCTCCAAACGGGCTACAACGCCTGCGTAACGAATGGCGCTCGGTCCCATATCTACTCCTCGGCGATCAGCTCCCAAATCGAGTGGGACACCAACGATACTGATGTTTTTGTTCATGAACCTGACTCCTTCCTTGGCTACCTGGCTTGTTTCTGTAAAAAACGTCCTCTCTCTCGCGGACGGTCAACATCCCTCGATGCTTTTCAGCAACTGAGAGGTGACCGTTTTGGTCACATGAAAGTCACAATCGTTTTGTGTTCTTATTGTAGCCTTGAAAGGAGAAATGACTCAACTCGACAGAAATCTGCATAAATACACCGTAAAATAAAAACAGACAACCAGTTTGGTTGCCTGCTGTTTCGTTTAAGGAACGTATGGAGCGGGTGATGGGAATCGAACCCACGCGACCAGCTTGGAAGGCTGGAGTTCTACCATTGAACTACACCCGCACAAATATCATCATAACCACGCAAACGAATAATAATCCCATCATTCCATGGGATAAAACATGGTCGGGAAGACAGGATTCGAACCTGCGACCCCTTGGTCCCAAGCCAAGTACTCTACCAAGCTGAGCTACTTCCCGACATTATTTTTTTCACTTCACTTTTAGGGTTGAAGTGGCGTGCCCTGAGAGATTCGAACTCCCGACCTTTTGATTCGTAGTCAAACGCTCTATCCAGCTGAGCTAAGGGCACATCATATTCAGGTTTCAATCACCAGCATTAAAAAAACTGGTGAGCCATGAAGGACTCGAACCTTCGACCCTCTGATTAAAAGTCAGATGCTCTACCAACTGAGCTAATGGCTCATTACAAGTGGCTGGGGTACTAGGATTCGAACCTAGGAATGACGGAGTCAAAGTCCGTTGCCTTACCGCTTGGCTATACCCCAATGATGTTTAACTGGTGGGGAGAGACGGATTCGAACCGCCGAACCCAGAGGGAGCAGATTTACAGTCTGCCGCGTTTAGCCACTTCGCTATCTCCCCATATGGAAGTGTCGTTGATCAAATACTTCTGCCCTTTCTTCGAGGGTGAACCGGTACGGTGAGATCCCATATCGAAAGCGACGAAGAAAGAATGGTGGAGGCTGACGGGATCGAACCGCCGACCCTCTGCTTGTAAGGCAGATGCTCTCCCAGCTGAGCTAAGCCTCCATGTTCGGACCCCGCAAAGAACACTCGGATATGGATGAAACCACCCGGGCTTTCCTTGTGGGGAAATATGGTGACCCGTAGGGGATTCGAACCCCTGTATGACAGCGTGAAAGGCTGCTGTGTTAAACCGCTTCACCAACGGGCCATTAGTTAAATAATAATGGTGCTCCCGACAGGAATCGAACCTGCGACCTCTTCCTTACCATGGAAACGCTCTACCTACTGAGCTACAGGAGCATGGATATGGCTCCTCGGGAGGGACTCGAACCCCCGACCGATCGGTTAACAGCCGATTGCTCTACCAACTGAGCTACCGAGGAACATTTATGAAGGAACACAGCTCGTGCTGCTTCGCACCTTCAAAACTGGATATGCATGTTTGCTAAAGGGTTTTGTGGATAAGTCCTCGACCGATTAGTATTCGTCAGCTCCACGCGTTGCCGCGCTTCCACACCGAACCTATCAACCTCATCGTCTATGAGGGGTCTTACCAGCTTGCGCTGTGGGAAGTCTCATCTTGGAGGGGGCTTCACGCTTAGATGCTTTCAGCGCTTATCCCTTCCGCACATAGCTACCCAGCTGTGCCACTGGCGTGACAACTGGTGCACCAGCGGTGCGTCCATCCCGGTCCTCTCGTACTAAGGACAGCTCTCCTCAAACTTCCTGCGCCCGCGACAGATAGGGACCGAACTGTCTCACGACGTTCTGAACCCAGCTCGCGTACCGCTTTAATGGGCGAACAGCCCAACCCTTGGGACCTACTTCAGCCCCAGGATGCGATGAGCCGACATCGAGGTGCCAAACCTCCCCGTCGATGTGGACTCTTGGGGGAGATAAGCCTGTTATCCCCAGGGTAGCTTTTATCCGTTGAGCGATGGCCCTTCCATGCGGAACCACCGGATCACTAAGCCCGACTTTCGTCCCTGCTCGACTTGTAGGTCTCGCAGTCAAGCTCCCTTCTGCCTTTACACTCTACGAATGATTTCCGACCATTCTGAGGGAACCTTTGGGCGCCTCCGTTACCTTTTAGGAGGCGACCGCCCCAGTCAAACTGCCCACCTGGCATGGTCCTCTCACCCGATCAGGGTGACGAGTTAGAAACTCCGTACATCAAGGGTGGTATCCCACCGACAGCTCCACAGAGGCTGGCGCCCCTGCTTCTCAGCTTCCCACCTATCCTGTACATGATGCACAAAGTTCCAATACCAGGCTACAGTAAAGCTCCATGGGGTCTTTCCGTCTTGTCGCGGGTAACCTGCATCTTCACAGGTATTATGATTTCACCGGGTCTCTTGCCGAGACAGCGCCCAAGTCGTTACGCCTTTCGTGCGGGTCGGAACTTACCCGACAAGGAATTTCGCTACCTTAGGACCGTTATAGTTACGGCCGCCGTTTACTGGGGCTTCGGTTCAAAGCTTCGCTTGCGCTAACCCATCCCCTTAACCTTCCAGCACCGGGCAGGCGTCAGCCCCTATACTTCGCCTTGCGGCTTCGCAGAGACCTGTGTTTTTGCTAAACAGTCGCTTGGGCCTTTTCACTGCGGCCCCCTCGGGCTATAAACCCTACCGGGGCGCCCCTTCTCCCGAAGTTACGGGGCCATTTTGCCGAGTTCCTTAGCAAGAGTTATCCCGCGCACCTTAGGATTCTCTCCTCGCCTACCTGTGTCGGTTTGCGGTACGGGCACCTTGTTCCTCGCTAGACGCTTTTCTTGGCAGTGTGAAATCAGGGACTTCGGTACTAAAATTTCCCTCGCCATCACAGCTTGCCCTTGATAGTGTGCGGATTTGCCTACACACCAGGCTTGCTGCTTGGACGGCCATCCAGTAGGCCGCTCACCCTATCCTCCTGCGTCACGCCATTGCTCAAACGGTACAGAGGTGGTACAGGAATATCAACCTGTTGTCCATCGCCTACGCCTTTCGGCCTCAGCTTAGGTCCCGACTAACCCTGGGAGGACGAGCCTTCCCCAGGAAACCTTAGGCTTTCGGTGGACAAGATTCTCACTTGTCTTTTCGCTACTTACACCGGCATTCTCACTTCCAAGCGCTCCACCGCTCCTTCCGGTACGGCTTCACTGCTGCTTGGAACGCTCCCCTACCCAGTCCGTAAGGACTGCCATAGCTTCGGTGGTATGTTTAGCCCCGTTACATTTTCCGCGCAGAGTCACTCGACCAGTGAGCTATTACGCACTCTTTAAATGGTGGCTGCTTCTAAGCCAACATCCTGGTTGTCTGGGCAACTCCACATCGTTTCCCACTTAACATACACTTGGGGACCTTAGCTGATGGTCTGGGCTGTTTCCCTCTTGACGATGGATCTTAGCACTCATCGTCTGACTCCCGGACATAAGTCATTGGCATTCGGAGTTTGACTGAGTTCGGTAACCCGATGAGGGCCCCTAGCCCAATCAGTGCTCTACCTCCAAGACTCTAATTCCGAGGCTAGCCCTAAAGCTATTTCGGGGAGAACCAGCTATCTCCGAGTTCGATTGGAATTTCACCGCTAGCCACACCTCATCCCCGCACTTTTCAACGTGCGTGGGTTCGGGCCTCCAGTAGGTGTTACCCTACCTTCACCCTGGACATGGCTAGATCACACGGTTTCGGGTCTACGGCAACGTACTTGCGCCCTATTCAGACTCGCTTTCGCTGCGGCTCCGTCTCTTCGACTTAACCTCGCACGCTACCGTAACTCGCCGGTTCATTCTACAAAAGGCACGCCGTCACCCATAGATCGGGCTCCGACTATTTGTAAGCACACGGTTTCAGGTACTATTTCACTCCCCTCCCGGGGTGCTTTTCACCTTTCCCTCACGGTACTGGTTCACTATCGGTCGCTAGGTAGTATTTAGCCTTAGCAGATGGTCCTGCCAGATTCACACGGGATTTCACGTGTCCCGCGCTACTCGGGGTGGGTCTCGGAGAGACGCGCGTTTAGGCTACGCGACTGTCACGCTCTATGGTCAGCTTTCCCAAACTGTTCACCTACGCGCGTCTTTTGTAACTCCATGTGAGACGCCCCACAACCCCGCCAGGTAAACCTGACGGTTTAGGCTCTTCCGCGTTCGCTCGCCGCTACTGACGGAATCACTATTGTTTTCTCTTCCTCCGGCTACTTAGATGTTTCAGTTCACCGGGTCTGCCTTCTCGCCACCTATGTATTCAGTGACGGATACCATCCCATTACGGATGGTGGGTTTCCCCATTCGGAGATCCCCGGATCAAAGCGTGCTTACCGCTCCCCGAGGCTTATCGCAGTTCGCTGCGTCCTTCTTCGGCTCCTAGCGCCAAGGCATCCACCGTGTGCCCTTAGTAACTTAACCACATTTGGTTAGTACTAATAGTACTTACACTTTAAATATCCTTAGCAATTACATGCATTATCCAGTTTTCAAAGAACGAAAAACTTCGTTTTCCGTAGACCGCAAGCGGTCTAATTGAAGTTTTATGAAAAACGTCGAGACGTTTTTCACTGTAATTTAGTTGCTTCATAGAAGAAACAACCGCCTGGCAACGTCCTACTCTCCCGGTCCCCTGCGGGACAAGTACCATCGGCGCTGGAGGGCTTAACGGCCGTGTTCGGTATGGGAACGGGT